>CAZANC010000033.1:0-20368 GCA_964486495.1 uncultured Occallatibacter sp. | reverse complement strand
CGTCCAGCGCGTTCACCGGGCTCTCCAGCTCGATCGTCGGCGCCTGCACCTGCTTCTCGATGTTCACCTTTGTGTGCATGTGCGTCTGTGTGGTGGTCTTCACCGCCGTATTCACAATGTTGTTGCGTGGCTCCCACGTCAAAGCCCCAGACGCAGTGCCCGTCCCATTTCCAGACCCATTTATTGATCCATCTGTCGCTGCCGCTGCGCCGCCCGCAGCGGGCGCAGCACCCGACCCATTTCTGACCCCATTTATTGACCCATCCGCAACCGGCGCTATCGTCCCTGCTGCAGTCGACGCGTTTGCCCCGCCGCCTGCAGCAGGCGGATCGCCCGCCCCTGCCGGATTTCCTGCCGCTGCCAGATTTCCTGCATCGTCCAAAACGAAAATTCCGTGGGGGGTCCCCGCCACCACGCGTCCATCCTTTGTCTCCGCCAGCGAGAACACATCGCGCCCGTCCAGGCCCGTGCCCAACTGCTCCCAATGCGCGCCCCCGTCGCTCGAGCGAAACACGCCGCCATATTTCTTGTCGTTCACCACGCCCGCGTACAGCAGCTCCGGATTGTCACGGTCCACGAGAACCGCCGCAACCTTCCGCTCGCTGATTCCCTGGTTCGACGGCGTAAACGTCGCGCCCCCATCCTGGCTCGTCAAAACGCCGCTGCGATCGGTGGCCAGCAGCACGCGATTCGAATCGCCGGGATCGACGTACACCGCATTCACCACCACGTCGGCGTCGGTCATGCGCTCGAAAGTCTTGCCCGCGTTCACGGTCTTGTACAACCCCTCGGTCGTTCCCGCGTACACCACTTCGCGCTTCTCCGGATCCTGCATCAGGCTCCGCGTCCTTCTCGCCTCAGTCGGAATGCCCTGGATCTTGCGGAACAGAGTCCCCGCGTTCTCGCTCTTGTAGATTCCGCTGCACGCGCTCAGGTAAACCGTGTGCGGATGCTCGGGATCGACGATGATCGAAAACACATCCGAGTCCACAATCAGTCCCTGCTTGATGTTGTGCCATGTCTTGCCGCCGTCCGAAGTCTTCCATGGCAGGTGCCAGGTTCCCGCGTAGACCGTGTCAGCGTTGCCCGGGTCTACCGCCAGAGATTCAATCTCGTGAATCTCGTGGCTGCCCGGCGGGCTGATCTGCGTCCATGTCGCGCCGCCGTCGCTCGACCGGAAGACTCCCTCCAATGTTCCCGCATAAAGTGCGTGCGGATCGGAGGGCGCCCGCGCCAGCGCGTGAACCGGCTGGCCTTTGAGCCGCGCAGGCTCGCTCCAGGTGCGGCCGCGGTCGTGGCTGATCCACAATCCGCCATCGACAGAGTTCTTCCACGCGCCAACGTAAATTGTCGCCGGGTCTTGGGAGTCCACCACAATGCTGTCGAGCACGAACCCATCGTCGCTTCCCAGCTTTGCCAGCCGATGCCAGCTTCCGCCCTCATCCATCGACTCGTAGAGCCAGCTATTGGTCGTGCCCAGCAGAAGGTGCTTCGGCTCGCCCGGGAACGCCGCGAGCGCCCGCGCATCGCCGCCCGCTGGACCCACAACCGTCCACGCGTTCTCGGCCGGCAGGCACACCGCTCCCAGCAACAATCCAAAAGCAAAAAACGCCTGGGCCGGAGCCCCGATCCGGCGCCAATGACCTCGAACACTCCGCAAGCAGCTCATTCAGACTTGAAGCTCCCAATCATCTCTTTCAAGACCCGCATCTATCTCTTTCCAGAATAGACAATTCCGGCCGTAAAAAGCGAAGAGGCTAACCAGTTTGTGCACTGGTCAGCCTCAAAGACACTACAAGGGAAGCTGTTGCAGGTCGAGCTTCCGCGAGCCCCGCCTTCTTCAGGAAGGGCTCGCGGATTCTTGTTGTGAAAAGAGCCGGCTTACTGCGCTGCCTTCTTATGATGGCGCTCCGCCAGCGGCTTACGCACCTGCGGCTTCACCGCCGTCTCGTCTACAGGCGTCGTCCCGCTCACGTCAGAGCTGAACGTCGCGCCCTCCGGCACCAGGTAGTTCTCCTCCGTCTGCCCGTCGGTCGTGCCCGTGGCCACACTGATGCGCGAAGCGTCGATCCCCTGCTCCGTCACCAGGTAGTCCTTGGCATTTACGGCGCGCTGCGCGGCGGCGTCTTCCACCTTGGCATGCTTGTGCTTGGCGGCGTAGGTCTCTTGCTTCTCCGTCAGTGTCTTCTCCTTGGCATCCGACTCGCCCACCACTACCACCTTGGCGTCTATCTGCTGTTTCAGGTCCAGAGCCACCTGGTCCAGGCACGCCTTGGCCTCGTTGTCCACGCGCAGCGGACGCTTGGGATCGTTGGTAAAGCTGGTCGAGCAAAGCGCCTGCGTCTTGGGCGCCGGAGGCGGCGGCGGCGGAGCCAGAATGGTCACGGTCGTGCTGGCAGACGCCGTTTGATTCTTGTCGTCTGAAACGCCGCACGTGATCCCTACCGCTCCCGTCGGCGCGCCCGCCGAGGAGTACGCCGCAGTGGTCCCGCTGCCCGTCACCGTGCCCGCCGTCGCCGTGTAGTTATAGGTCAGCGGACGGTTCTGCGGGCTTATGCCCACCGCCGTCACGGTCGAGGAGTCACCCGGCTTGATGGTGCTGGGACTGGCCGAGCAGCTGACTGTCGGTGGCTCGAATTGTTTCACCGCGTAAGCGGCAGAACACTCGGCGGACTGTCCGGGCTTCAAACCCTCCTTGCCCTTCTTGCCTTCCTTCACGTCGGCCTTGGCAGTGTACGAACCGGGAGCCAGAGAAGCTGTATTCACGGTGGCTGAAGTGCCATTGCCGGTTGTGCCGTCTCCGCTCCAGCTGTAAATGACGTTGTTCTTCTTGTTTGTGTCCACCGACCCGGCCGTAGCCGAAACGGTCAGCGGATCGCCGGGGTAGACAGTAGGAGCACTGGCGTTACACGCCAATGTGATCGGCGGGGCCTTCTTGCACCCCATGGGCACCAGGGCAAAACATGCCAATGCCAGGACAGACAAAACGGACTTCAGAGTTCGCGAATACATGCTCTTACGCTCCACATTTTCGTTGATGCATGGTTGAAAAAACAGATTGAAAAAGGAACTCACGTTCCCTCCTTTCAGCTTCGCACCGCGTGCGAAGCCCTCGATCTTCGATTCACCGTCAAAGACCCGGCAGAAAGGAACTCCGCTGGGCACATTCCATGTTTCTTTCCACAAGCCGTCTCATGGCGGATCGAGAGCGCATGCTTTTTCGCCGGCCGTGAGTGGTCAATACAGGTTTTGTCAAGGAATTCCGCCCTCTCATAGCAGGGGCTCATTCTGCGTTCAGCGTCTTCATCAGGCTGCGCGGTTCGCGCTGGATCTTCTCCTGCAGCAGCGAAATCGCGTAAATCAATTGCTCCGGTCGCGGCGGACACCCCGGAACATACACATCCACCGGAACCACCTGGTTCACACCCTGAAGCAGCGCGTAGTTGTTAAACACGCCGCCTGAAGTGGCGCATGCGCCCATCGAAATTACCCACTTCGGCTCGGGCATCTGGTCGTAGAGCCGGCGCAACACCGGGCCCATCTTTTGCGAAACGCGCCCCGCCACAATCATCAGGTCCGATTGCCGCGGAGACGGCCGGAAGACCTCAGCGCCGAAGCGCGCAATATCGAATCGCGCCGCGCCCATCGACATCATCTCGATGGCGCAGCAGGCCAACCCAAACGTCATGGGCCACACCGAGTTCTTGCGCACCCAATTCACCGCAAAATCCATCGAAGTGAGCAAGACCCCCTCCGGCTCTTCGTAGCCGTAGTTCGCTTCACCCACCTTGATGCGATTTTTCGCGCTGCTATCAAGCGCGCCAAAAAGATAACGGTCGCGCTCTATCGTAGCCGCCATAAACCTAATATAACTCCCTCCGCCAACAGGGATGGTCAGAATTGATCAGGTAAACGCTCTTGAATGAGCCCTGAAGTCCGGCTTGGTGCGTTCTCGCTGCTTCACGCACACGAAATCCAATCCCAGGCCCTGTCACAGCACCCGGCGCGCGAAAAAGCAATAAGGAAACCCTAAAAACTTGCGTTATTTCTCGGTCTTTACGAGAATGATACGAAAGTCCAAAGTGATCTTCGATAGAATTCTGCCCGGCGGGCTCCTTTGCCGCCTCGCAGCCGCCTGTAGCTTGCACCGTTGGCTGGCTTTCCATCGCCGGTTATTCTGCATTCACAGTTTTTCACCGCGCCTTATGCGCGAAAATTCGAAGCGGAAGGCCTCATGATCCGACGTTCCTTGAAGCTGTTGTTTCTGTTTGCGCTCCCGGCACACCTCGCGCTGGCTGTGGCCCCGGCGATCACCAACCCAGCCGCGCAGGCTCCGATAACGCAGGCCCCGGTAACCCAAGCCCAGATCACCGCCCTCGAGCAAGCGGTCGCGAGCGCTCAATCCGCGGGCGACAACGCCTGGATGCTCACCTCGGCGGCGCTCGTGCTGCTCATGACCGGCCCCGGCCTGGCGCTTTTCTACGGCGGCCTGGTGCGCCGCAAGAACATCCTCGGCACCATGATGCAAAGCTTCGCCATGATCGGCCTGGTCACGATTCTCTGGGCCATTGTCGGCTACTCGCTGGCCTTTGGCCATGGCAATTTGTTTGTGGGAGGATTCGAGCATCTCTTCCTGCGCGGCGTTTCGCTGGACCCGAACCCGGACTACGCCGCCACAATTCCCGAGCAGACCTACATGATCTACCAGCTCATGTTCGCCATCATCACGCCGGCGCTCATCACTGGCGCGTTCGCTGAGCGCATGAAGTTCAGCTCGATGGCCCTGTTCCTCTCGCTGTGGTCGCTCTTTGTCTACTGCCCCATGGCGCACATGGTGTGGGGCGTAGGCGGGCTGTTGAACGCAACTGCCGGCCACATCCCCTCGCTCGACTTCGCCGGCGGAACGGTTGTCCACATCACCAGCGGCGTCTCGGCTCTGGTTTGCGCGCTCTATCTCGGAAAGCGTCTCGGTTACCCGCAAACGGCCATGCCGCCTCACTCCCTGGTCCTCAGCTTCATTGGTGCGTGCCTGCTGTGGGTAGGCTGGTTCGGCTTCAATGCCGGCAGCGCCCTGGGAGCCAGTCCGCTCGCCACCAGCGCCTTCGTCAATACGCACTTCGCCACTGCTACCGCAGCCCTCGGCTGGACAATTTTTGAGTGGATTCACAACGGCAAGCCTACGGCGCTGGGTGCCATCTCCGGCGCGGTCGCCGGCCTCGTCGCCATCACTCCAGCTTCCGGTTTCGTCCAACCCATGTCCGCGATGTTTATCGGCCTCGCGGCCGGCTTCTTCTGCTCCTTCATGGTCTTCCAGGTGAAGTCCCGCTTCGGTTACGACGATTCTCTCGACGCGTTTGGCGTTCATGGCGCGGGTGGCACTCTGGGCGCGATCCTCACCGGCGTGTTTGCCGCGAGCGTCATCAATCCCATCTACGGCAAGGGCGTGCCCACGGGCGGCATCGACGGGCATTGGAGCCAGATCCTCAATCAACTCGCCGGCGTTGGCATCGCCTGGGGAATCTCCATCGTGGGCACCCTGGTCCTGCTCTTCGCCGTGGACAAGATTCTCGGCCTCCGCGTCGCTCCCGAACACGAGATGGCCGGCCTCGACCTTTCGCAACACGGCGAAGAAGGGTACGATTTCAATACCTGATAGGTTTTTGATCGGTGCCCTTGGTAATTTCCAAGGCAATATTCTTCCGGTGGAGGCGGCGAATATGCCGCCCCTCCTGATAGGCTATCGAACGAGGCAATATTTGTATGCTCAAGATTGAAGCAGTTCTCCAGCCCTCAAAACTGGATGCCGTAAAAGATGCGCTGCTTGAAGCGGGCATCGAGGGCATGACCATTCTCGAAGCCCGGGGCCACGGCCGCCAGAAGGGCCACACCGAGTTCTATCGCGGCCGTGAGTATACCGTCGACCTCCTCCCCAAAGTGAAGATCGAGCTGGTAATACACGACGATATGAAGGATAAGGCGGTCGCGGCCATTGAGGGCGCCGCCCGCACCGGCCGCATCGGCGACGGCAAAATCTTCATCACCCGCATCGACGAGGCCATCCGCATCCGCAACGACGAGCGCGGCGAAAACGCGCTGTAGCCCGGCTGCGGAAAAACTGCTTCGGACGTGCACGAAGCGTCAGGGCACGAGTTTACTCGTGCCGTAAACGTCGCAAAATGATTGCGGGCTTGAGCCCCTGCGGGGTGTTTCTGGCAAACTTTGTCCGGAACCTGGACCTCTTCCGCAGCCTCTTTAGGCCCTGCGCGATGCATCTCGAGAATTTCGGCCCAAAAACAGCGCCCTTTTTCCGCGGTCTATCAGGGCGTCGGTCTTCAAACACAAGCCTGCGCCGCGAGTTCGCGGAACTCTGAAATCCGGGGCAAGAGTCCCAGCGTTTCCAGGCACGCCCGATCGTGCTCGCTGATCCCCCGTTCTGGTGCACCTTGTGGGTGAGCCTCCAGCTCTTCCTCCAGCAGTTCCGCCACATAGACGGCTACCGTGCAATCGAATCCGGAGTGCGTGATGCGGTCGGGACGGTGATGGTGCGCGATGGCCTCCACGGCAATGTTGGGCAAGCCCCACAGCCCGAGCAGGTAGGCCCCGATCTCGGCGTGCGAAGTTCCCAGCAACTCCTCCTCCGCTTCAAACAGCTTGCATCCGCGCTCCGCCGCCAGCTTCCGCGCTTCGCAAAACGCATCGGGCATCTTGCCGGCCAGGATAAGGCTGCCAACGTCGTGGAGCAGAGCGGCCACAACCGTCGCATCGCGGTGCGCCGGCTCCAACGGGAGCACGGCGGCAATCGCGGCTGCGCGATGCGCATGCCGCTGGATCGCCTCGCACTCCGACAATGGAATATGCGGGTGAGGCACAAACACCCTGAAGGCTTCTGAGGCCAGCGCCAGGTTCTTGATGGTCTCCATTCCGAGGTAGCCCACTGCGGCTTCGAGCGTGGTCACTCTCTGCGCCAGCCCAAAAAACGCGCTGTTCACAAGCTGCAGCACTTTGGCAGCCATGCCCATGTCCTGCTTGATGATGTCCGCAACCTTATCCACGGATGCGTCCGGGTCTCTCACTGCCTGCGTAAGCGATGTGTAGGTAATCGAGAGCGAGGGCAATTGTCCGATCGTTCCGACAATCTTGCGCAGCTCCTGCGAGTAGAGCAGATCCTGCAGCGCGCACAGGCGCTCAATGATCGATTGAAGCACGGTCGCATTGCACGGCTTGGCCAGAAACCGGTGCGCCACTGGAACCGCCTTGGTCGCCAGTGCCGCCTCCGAGAATCCGCTCAGGATCACGCGCGCGCTGCTCGGATAGCGGTCGCGAATGTGCCCCAGAAGCGTGGCGCCATCCATGCCCGGCATGCGCATATCCGACACCACTACGTCGAACGCGCCCTTCTCGCACGCCTCCAACGCTGCTTCTCCGCCCAGCGCAAACTCCATCTCCCAGCGCTGCCGCTGGGCATACAGCATCCGGCGCAGCCCATCCAGAACCCTGCTTTCGTCGTCCACGAACAGTATGCGTTTCATGCCGCCACCGCCTTTGCTTGCGCAGCCTTGCCGTCATAGGGAAGTCGAATGATGAAAGTGGTGCCCTTCCCCTCCTCGGTCTCAAAGTCAAGACTTCCGCCGTGTTTGCCTACGATAACCGACCGCGCGATGGCCAGCCCCTGCCCGGTTCCTTTGCCGATCTCCTTGGTCGTGAAGAAGGGATCGAAGATGCGCGTGCGCACCTTTTCCGGGATTCCCGTGCCCGTGTCCTCGATGCGGATCTCGGCCCGCTGTGCGCATCTCAGCGTTCGTACGCTGATCGTTCCTCGTGGCCGCCCTCCCTCGTGCGCCACATCTCCAATCGCGTGCGCCGCATTCACAATCAGGTTCAGAATCACCTGGTTGATTTCGCCCGGATGGCATGTGACCGGCGGCAGCGAAGGATCGAAATCCGTTTTCACGTCGGCCACGTACTTCCACTCGTTCCGAGCCACCGTAATCGTGCTCGCGATCGCCCGGTTCAGGTCCAGCGGAGCTTTTTCCTTCGTGTCCGGATGCGAAAACTCCTTCATTGCACTCACCAGCGCGGCCACCCGGCCCACGCCTTCCAGGCTCTGATCGATGGCCTTGGGAATCTCCTCCAGCAGATAGCCGGTGTCGGTCTTGCCCACCGCCGCCGCCGCCTCCTCAAGCGTCTCGCGCGAAAGCCCATCCTTCCTGGCCGCCGAAAACCACCTCTCATAGCTGCTCAGCAGACTCTTCAAATCCTCGAATGCGTCCTTCAGGAAGCGCACGTTGTCCCCGATGTACTGCGTCGGCGTATTGATTTCGTGCGCGATCCCGGCCGCAAGCTGGCCCACTGATTCCAGTTTCTGCGCCTGCAACAGCTGGTCCCTCAGCAGTTTTCGCTCGGTTACGTCTTCGCTCATCCCTTCATAACGCACCACCACCCCGTTTTCACGAACGGCGCGGGCGCTCATCGAGAGCCAGATCTTGCTCCCGTCTTTGCGATATGCCTCATATTCAAAGTTCTGCACCGCCCCGTCTTCCTCCATCAGCCGCTTGAACTCCTCGCGCCGGTCCGCGTTGACATAAGCCTGCACCGCTCTGTTTCCCGAGTTCGCATCCGCCATCTCCTCTTCCACGGAATCGAAACCGTACGTGACGGCCATGGCGTGGTTTGCGCTTAGCAAGCGCCCCTCCGGCGTGGTCTGAAAAATGCCGAAAACCGCGTTGTCGAAGATCCCCCGATACTTCTGCTCCGCCTCCCGCAAAGCAATCTCCATCTTCTTGCGCGCGTCGATGTCTTCGCACATACCTTCATAACGGACTACTTCGTCCTTCTCTCGAACGGCGCAAACACTCATCGAGAGCCATGTTTTGGTGCCGTCTTTGCGAAGGGTTTCGGCTTCAAAATTCTGCACAGCGCCCAATTCAGCGATCTGGAGCTGCAGCTCCTTATGGCGTTTGGGATCGGCATAAAATTGCCGGGGCATCTCTGTGATGCTCGCGATCATATCTTCCGGGGAATCGTAGCCGGAGATGGATGCCATGGCAGGGTTCGCGCCCACTACGCGGCCGTCCGGCGTAGCTTGCAAAATGCCGATCATCGCATTGTTGAAGATTCCGCGATACTTCCGCTCCGCCTCCCGCACCGCAAACTCCATCTCTTTGCGCATGCTGATGTCTTCGCTGAGCCCCTCGTATCGAATCACGTCGCCGTTCTCAACCACCGTCCAGGCGCTCATCGCCATCCAGGCCCTGCTACCGTCTTTGCGATAAAACTCGCTTTCGAAGTTCTGTACCAATCCCTCCTCGTGCAGCAGCCTCTTGAATTCGTCGCGGCTTTTTGGATACACATACAAGCGGGAAACGTCCGCAACACAAGCCATCATCTCTTCCGGCGAATCGTACCCGAAATTCTTTGCCATGGACCGGTTTATACCCAGTATTCTTCCATCCGGCAAACTCTGGAAGATGCCCATGATGGCGTTGTCGAAGATGCCCCGGTACGTCTGCTCCGCCTCCCGCAGGTCGTTCTCCATCCTCTTGCGCGCACTGATGTCGCGTCCGATGCCCGCAATTCCAATCACCCGGCCTCGGTGGTCGCGCACCGGCACTTTAGTCGCCAGAATGTCTACCTCGCGTCCCTCTTTGTCCACGGCCTTCTCCTCGTGGTTGTGGAGGGCCTGCCCCGATCGCATCACGTTTTGCTCGTCATTAAAACAGTCGTTGGCAATCTCGCGCGGGCAAAAATCGAAATCCGTCTTTCCCAGCAGCTCCTCCGGCGAATCCAAGCCGAGTATGTGTGCCGCATACGCATTAGCCAACACGAATCGGCTCTCCAGGTCCTTTACGTACATCAAGTCCGGCATGTTGTCGATCAGCGCGCGCAGCATGCTGTGCTCGTCGTGCAGCGACAGCTTCCGCACCGACCGCAGCCGATCCGCTCGCGCGGCAAGCACACCGGAGCCCAGAACCAGAAACGCAGCGATGACCATGCCCGCGGTCGCGAGTCGAGTGAATTCGATGCTCTGCCTCAGATCGGGCACGGCCCCGGTGGGGATGAAGCTCACCGCCGACATGCTCATGTAGTGCACCAGGGGAATCGCCAGCCCGATCACCACCGTGATCGACAGCTTCGCCGTCCAGTCGCGGTTCTCATCGCGTGAGTGAAACACCAGCATCAGTCCCACGAACGAAATCAGAATGTCCAGAACCATGGACGCAAGCAATGGGCCGCTGCGGTATTCATGCACCGCGGCCAGCCGCATCGCCCCAATGGCCGCGTACTGCATCACCGCAACGCCGGCGCCCACTGCCAGGCTGCCGCACAAAAGGCTCGCGGGATTCAGCGATTCGCGGCTGGCCACGTACACAATGGCCACGCTGGCGAATGCGCCGCCCAGCCACGAGATCGCCAGCGTGGGTACGTGGTAGTACACCTCAATCGGGAGCCGATAGGCCAGCATCCCCGTCAGATGCGTCGCCCAGAACCCACTCCCCATCGCAATTGCGCCTCCCCAGAGCCATTTCCGCCCCGCCGGCCCTTGATGTGCCGCCACGCGCCCTGCCAGCTCCAGCGCCGCCGCCGCCGTCACGATCGCGAACATCAGCGGGACCGCAAGGTGTCGATAGTCATAGGCTCCCAAAACAGGACTCATGGCTCTCCACGGCCGGCCCGGCGCAAACACAATCTGGCCGTCATCCATTGACCATCGGCAAAATGGGATTTTTCACGAATCCACACTGATTTCTGAAGCCGCTCCTGCCGATGGACTCTCTGTGCGGCCGCCCATGCGGCGCGGATTCGCCTTTGCGCCTTGCCTCCGCAATCGCAAACGGATCCGATCGGAAACACTGCGCTCGGGAAAGCATCGTGACTGAAAAAGTTCTCTTCGTTGACGACGAGCCCCTCGTCCTGGACGCCTTCAGGAGAATGCTGCACGACAAATTCGAAATCTACACCGTAGACAGCGGCGAAAAGGCGCTGGCCTCGGCCAGGGATAACGGCCCATTCGCCGTCGTCATCTCTGACATGCGCATGCCCGGCATGAATGGCGCCGAATTCCTCGCCAAAATACGCCAAAAAGCCCCCGACACTGTAAGAATGTTGCTCACCGGTTTCACTGATCTCGACGCGGCCGTGGCCGCCGTCAACGAGGGCAATATCTTCCGCTTTCTCACCAAGCCTTGCCGAAAAGACGACCTGATCAACGCCATCAACCTCGGCCTCGCTCAATACCGGGCCGCCGCCAGGGAAAAGGAACTGGTCAACAAGGCCCTCACCCTGGAACGTTCACCGTCTGATTGGGATTCCCTGGATAACTCTCGCTGGGATCAAAACGAGAGCCCCACCGGCCTGCCGGGACCATCGCAAGCCAAAGAATTCCTCGCCCCGCTCTTCGGCGTCGACCCCCTGGTCTATGTCGTCTTGCTGAAGCTCACCATGTTGCAAACCATTGAGGAGCGCTACGGAGAAGCAGCGGCCGCCGACTACATCAACAATGCACTCCAACTCCTGATGCAGGCTTTGCGTTCCGACGATCGCTTCTTTCACTGGGGCAGGCATGTCCTGATGGCTGTGCTCCGGCGGAAAATGCCGCTTGGCGCCGTGCGCATGGAGGTTACTCGCATCACATCCACCTGCCCTGAATATCTGATGGAAGTGAATGGCAGGCGCACCATGATGGCCACATCGATCGCCTTCGAAATGCTGCCTGTAGCGCAGTTCACCTCACTCAAAGAGATGCTCGCCGCTTTCGATCCGCATTTGAGTGAGAGGCGCGAAGAGAAGGCTGCCGAAGAACGTTAGCGCCTTTCCATTTGCACCCTGGGCGGTAAATCTGCAGGTTCGCGAATTATCCTAGAAACTGGACCCCGGAGACCGGGCCCCCAAGAACGAGCCAAAGATCGAACCAAAGACCGGACCCCAAAGATCGAAGTCGACCGGTTCCAGCCCTTCAGACTTTTTTTAGGAGCAGCCCCTTTGCATCGCAGATTCGCGCTCTTCGTGTTCCTGACGCTTAGCCAGGCAATCGTCCTGCCCGCGCAGGACACGCGCAACGTGATTGAGCCGTTCTTCCCTCAACTTTGCACTACGCTGGACTCCCAGTTGCAAACCGTTGGCCGCTCCCTTGCCCCCGCCGACGAGCAAAAGCTCGACACCGCCCGCATTCAACGAGCTTTAGACAAGTGCGGCAAAGGGCGCGCCGTCATGCTCCGCGTCGACGAGACCAACAACGCCTTCCTCAGCGGTCCGCTGGAGCTGCGCCCTGACGTCACGCTCATCGTCGGCCCCGGCGTCACGCTCTTCGCCTCGCGCGATCCCGCTCTCTTCGCTGTTTCGCCGGGTAGCTGCGGCATCGTCAGCCACAGCCCAGGCTCGCGCGGCTGCAAGCCGCTCATCTCCGTCGACCACGCCCCCGACTCGGCCATCATGGGCGACGGCGTCATTGACGGCCGCGGTGGCGAAAAAATGCTCGGGTCCGATTATTCCTGGTGGGATCTGGCCGAACAGGCGCGCGCAGGCGGCGAGCAGCAGGTTCCGCGCCTCATCGTCGCCAATGACTCCGGCAACTTCACGCTTTACCGGATCACCCTGAAGAATTCGCCCAACTTCCATGTCGTCTTCAATCATGCTGACGGCTTCACCGTCTGGGGGCTCAAGATCGACACGCCGCAGCGCCTCGCCCGCAACACCGATGGTGTCGACCCCGGCAACGGCGCCAGGAACATCACCATCACCCACAGCTACATCCGCACCGGCGACGACAACGTCGCTATCAAGGCAGGAAAAGACGGCGGCGGTCCGGGCGGCGCAACCAACATCACCATCAGCCACGACCACTTCTACTGGGGCCACGGCATGTCCATCGGCAGCGAGACCAATGGCGGCGCGAGCAAGATTCGCGTCTTCGATCTTTCGCTCGACGGTTCCGACAACGGCATCCGCATCAAGTCCAACGGCTCGCGCGGTGGCCTTACAGAGGACGTGGTCTACGACGATGTTTGCATCCGCAACTCGCCCAATCCCATCACCCTCGACACTGCTTATTCCGCCGCAGGCTCCCTGCAGGGCGACTCGCCTCCCACCATGCGCGGCATTACGCTGCACAATGTTCGCGTCTCGGGCGGCGGCAAGATCACCTTCAACGGCTACGACCCAACCCATCGCATCGCGGCCACGCTCGACGGCGTGCAAATCACCGATCAGGCAGCCTACACCTATCAAGTCGTTCACGCGGACCTGACGCTTGGCCCCGGCGCGACCAATCTGGCCCTGCCGCCGGGAGACGATTCAACAATCAGCGGTAAGCCGGCCGAAGGCGACCCCGCCTCCTGCGCGGAAAAATTCGTGCCCTTCCCGCAATAGCAACGGCGTGAGTCGTCGGCACATAAGCCCGGCTTTGTCAGGAATCATTGTCCTGTCGGCTGTTCTCCAGGATGAAAAGAGAGAGAGCCGCTATAGAACATCTCATCGAGTCCCGGATTGCTCGGCACGACGAATGCATCCGAAAAATGAAGCCAGCCCATGCCTGCGCGCAAATCCCATCGATGATTCAGCCGGAGTTGGACGCCGATGCTTTGCTGAAGGCTGAAGTTCACGTAAGCGGCATACTGTGAAATCGCTTTTCGGTTGAAGCCGATCGCCCCTCCTTTAATGGTGTAGTAGGGTTTCCATGCTCTGCCGTCTCTCCACATCATGCGCAGGCCGGCCGGTGATATGCCAAGGCCGTAGAGCGTTGTGAACGTCGGACTCAGCCGATTTCCCCACACGTCGGTTTTGCTCGGTTGCTTGAGAATGACAACTGGCAGAATCTCAGCCACGTAATCCATGCGCGCGCCGATGAACTTTCCCCATGAATGCCGGTCGTATTCCACTCCTGCGACGTGGAGATAGCTCCACCAGCTGTTCGCAAAGATGTGAAAGTGACCAAAGGAATTCAGATCTTCAAACTGCAACTCACTCGCGACGGGGCTTCGTTCTTGAGCGCTTGCTTGTGTGAACGAAGACCCTCCAAGGCGGGGAGCCCAGACCAGGCCGGTCGAAATGCTGCCGAAATTCTTCGGCAAACCCGGTACTCGGTAGGGGTACAGGCTTCCGGGTTGAACAAGAGCGAGATTCTCGAAGCGATAGTCTCCCTGAATGCGAAGGGCAAAGTGCTTGTTCAGCGGGGTGTCGAGGCCGCCGCCAAACAGCGTAGTGAACGAGGCCGATTCGCCCCGTTGCGCGCTGGGTCCCCAGTCGCGGTTCATGCCCAAATAGCCGAAGAGAGCTTCAACGAATAACCGTTCGCGGAGGATCGTGCGCTCGTATTGCCCGCCTCCCATGATCGACAGGGCATTTTGCTGTGCGCCTAGATTGGTTCCGGAGTAGCGGGAGACGTCGATTTTGGCGCGCAGGCCGTGCCACGCAGGCAATGCTACGCCGGCGTCCCAGCCGTTCAGTCCGTTCTGCGATCCGGGTATTCCGTTGAAGGAGTTGGACAAGCGTGTGTAGCCGCCATAGATCTGGATCGGAGGGGGGGACTGCGCGCGAAGTGCGGGAGCGCAGGAAATCACGGCGAGGGCGAGCAGAACATGGGAGCGCATTCACGACCTCAGGACGATCGTTTTTTGAGAAATCGATTGCATAAAGAGCAAGCTGACTGTTCTGTTCATGGCACAAAAAACGAAGTGCCCATCGATCGAGTCATTCTTGATCCCCAGATTCTTGATCCCCAGATTCTCGATCGTCGGACTCGTGAACAACGAGGCAACAAGCGATGAGCCGCAGAGGATGGTCATGCAAAGTCCCTCTGCTTCTGATTTCTGATTGTACGTGTCTCTACGTTGTACCCAGGCGGAAATCTCCATCTTACGATCCTGGTTGCCAACCAAGCCGGCAAACCTCCAACTGCCCGTCAGTCCTGCTTTGACGAAGAAAGCAGCCGGCTGATTGCCGACATATTCGCCCCCGTATCGACAATCCAATTCAAGGCTTTTCCATGGATGGATACGGGGATTGTCAGCTCTTCTTTGCTGACCGTACAGCCGCTGACCCGGGTGGAATGTTTCTTTCCGAGGGACTGATCCGGGTAACGGCTGAATCCTGCAAATAGCGGTCGCACATTTTGCACATCTGGGCTGTTCGGCTTCATCGCAATCATTCGGTCGAATTGTTGCACAGCTTCACGATTCCGCCCCAACCGAGCGTAGAGGTAAGCAAGCTGTCCATGGGCCTCATAAGCATGATCGGAGCCGGGTTCCTGCCGGATCGCGCGGTTGAGATATTTCTCAGCACGTTTCGGATCATTGAAAGCTGAGGCCACGGTACCAACATAGAGCGCAGGTGCGTTTTGACCTTGTAACGCATCTCGAAGGTCGAAATTGCGATGCTGGTCATACAGTGACCGGAGCGAGTCGCCTGTTTGAGCGTGTGCAAAGGCCGCAATGAGTAAAACGAGAATCAGTGCGATTTTTCTGTTGATCCCTGTAGCCATACCGACGAATCCCTCACCGGCCCCCGGGCCGCCTAATTCACCGGCACACGCACCACAATCTTGTCTCCGGTCCGCACCACCATCCGCGAAAACGACTCGTCGCTCACGTTGGTGAGCGAGACGTAGCCTTTATTGAGGGCCGTCACATCGCCCCGCATCTTCGCGCCAGCGTCGGCAGGCACGCTGAAACTCACGCGCACATCGGGCCGCCCGTCGCCGTCGAGATCGATCTCATCGCTCACCCGCGCGGGCAGCGAATCCGCGGGCTCAAACACAATCTGCACGAAAGGCTCGACGCGTTCGAGCAATCGCGGCTGCACCGGCTGGTAAACCATAATCCGGTAGCCGTCGCGCTGAATCGTCCGCGCAATCGTGCCGCCTGAGTACGTAGCGTCGATGTGCAGCCCCGCATGGGCCACTACGTTGCTGAAAACGCCCATCAGGACAAATGGAACACAGACGGCGATCAGCAGCGTGAGCCCCGCGCCCGTGTAGGCCAGAATCGAGAGAATGCGCGCTCGCATCGGTTCCTCCTCTACTTCCCACAAATGGGGGTGCCCCATCGTTCGCTTTTTTCTGGCGAAGGGTGGGATGGCACATGCTTTGCCCCCTCCTTCACGTCGACATTCACTTCAGGGGCAGCCAGTGCATCATCGTTGCCACCGAATTGGCCAGAATGCTGCCGCCGAACATCGTGGCCAGCGCCCATGCGCCGTAGAGAAACAGCAGCCGCGCGCGCTCCGGCTTCACGGCGACCGGGGTCCCTTTCAGGTGCCACACCGCCGCGTCTTTCTTGCAAGCGTCAACGCACGCGCCGCACTTCATGCAATTCAGCAGCGTCTTTCCCTCGGCGATAGACTCTTTCGAAAGCGCCACCGTCGGGCAGCTTGTCTGGCAAAGCGTGCAATCCACGCATTTTTCCCGGTCGAATCGAATTTCGAACAAATTGATCTTGTTGAAAATCGATTGAAACGCGCCGAACGGGCAAAAGAATCCGCACTGCGTGCGTTTCTTGGTCAAATAAGGCAGCACTACCACCAGGCCCACGAACAGCGCGACGAAAATCCCCATCTGGATCGCCGTCTCCACATTGCGCACGGCGGGAAACTCAGTGACCGCTTTGAACGGGCACAGCCACATGCAGTACACCGGCTCAAAGATTGCCGCCGAAACCAGCACGACAAAGACCAGAATGGCCCATGGAATCAGCCGCAAAATGTGGCTATACCTTGTGACGAACCGGTGCAGCCTGCGCCGTTTTGCAACCGCGGCAAAGCCCTCCTCGATTCCGCCGAAGAAACAGGCGTAGCTGCACCACGCTTTGCCCAGCACCAGGGTCATGGCGAACCAGATCCCGATCATGATGGCGATCGAGTGCGGATTGCTGGCGGTGGGCAGAATCGACCCCGGAAAAACAATCGTCTTCGCAAATGCCGCTGGCAGAATGATCGATGGCGTCACCATGAAGCAGAACGGCGTGTCGCCCGACACCATGCGGCTGATCGGAATGCTCATCGTGCCGCGCTGGGCGACTAAGGCAGCGATGAAACCCACCGGAAACAGGAATCCAAGAGCGACAAAGAAAATCCTCCGCCAGCGATAGGTCTCGCCCGTCCGCATCATCAGGAAAAAGAGCGCAGTCATAAAGACAATGACCACACCCGCGCCGATATGCTCATCCCGGCCCGCTCTCTGGAACGCCGGCGTGAACATAAGCAGCGACCACAGCGCGATCGGCAGCGTCAGAAGAATCGACCGGCCGACACTGCGAAAAGCTGTTGGGCCGCGAAACGCCTTCGGCCTCCGAAGAGCCGCCGGCCGCGAAAGAGTAGAGGAGCTACTAGCCATAAAACGTCCTCTCGATCAGAAGGTAGACTCCGGAAAATCCATACCAGCACGCCAGCAGAACAGCCACCATCCGTGCAACCGTGACCACCGCCGGCGTTCGCTGCACAAATCCCATGGAAAGAAACGGCAGGAACCATACCGCGGTTCCCACGAAGAAACACACAAAGAAAACGAGCGCCGCCGATAAATGCTCAAGCTCGGCCGCGCGCACCCCCGCCACAAGAAACGGCGGGCAAAGATTGATTCCGGTCAGAAATCCCAGCGCTAGCGCACCCGACCGCAACGACCGCGCCTCGCCGATCCGCACCAGCTTGTCCGTTGTCCCAAGCCGCGCGGAAGCTTGCGCGTAGGCGGGCCGGTCCCTCGCCTCATGCCGCGCGGAAGCTTGCGCGTAGGCGGGGTTCGCCGCGGCGCATCGCCTGTGCGGCCAGCCCACCGCGTACACCACCAGCGCCGCCGCCAGCAGCACCTCAATCCCGCCCATCAGCCACGATTGCCCGATGCCCGCACGCCCGGCCCCTGCCTGCCCGACCCACGCACGCTGTATCGACGACCCCGCCAGCCACACCGCCGTCGCGAAAACCATGTACCCCGCCAGCCGCGCCGCCAAAAACAACCCCAGCTGCCGGCTGTGACCCCGCACTCCCCGCGGCTGAACCATCATCCACGGCACCACCACCGGCCCGCACGTCGCCAGGCACACCGGCCCCGTAGCGAGTCCCAGCACAAGCGCCTCCCCAGCGCTGGCCGAAAGAGAAAATACCGCCATCTTGCCCGAAGTCTAGGTCCGTCCCCAGGATTTCCTTCGTGACAATGGTCACGCCCACACGCGCCAACAAGCTCCCACTGGCCGGACCTCACGCCGAACCCTCCCACAAGAACGGGGTGCCCCATCCTTCCGCTTCTTTCTGCGGAAGGGTGGGATCGCACGAATCCAACCCCACCCGTTTCCCGTTCTCAACTCCTCGCCGCGCCCGATTTCTCCCCCTTCCGGCATTTATCGCTTATTCTTGTAACAATTCCTTCTTGCTTCGGCAGGCCAACAAACAATTCTTATGGACCCAGTCGTTTTAGCAGTTGACGATCTTCGGGAGCAGTATCTCAAGGAGATGGCGCTTGTCCGCCAGACCTGTGAGCGCACGGGCGATGGCACCGCCGCCATCCGCCGCCGCTCCGCCGTCGTCGACCGCATCCTCATTGAAATGTGGCGTCGTTCCTTTGCCGGCCTGCCCCCGCAGAACGCCGCCCTCCTCGCCCTCGGCGGCTACGGCCGCAAAGATCTCTTCCCCTACTCCGACATCGACGTCCTCTTCGCCTTCGCCGACGAGAAAACCGAAGAGCAGTCCAAAGAAGCTGTTCGCGCCATCATCCAGGGCATGTGGGACATCGGCCTGCGCGCCAGCCCCAGCTCCCGCACCGTCAAGGAATCCGGCCGCTTCGATCCCGACAATCTCGAATTCACGCTCGCCACTCTCGATCGCCGCTTCCTCGCTGGCCAATTTCCGCTCTACCAGCAGTTCCACCAGGTCACCTTTCCCGGCCTCTTCTTGAGCGAGTGGAACTCCATCGCGCAAAAGCTCGGCGAAATCGCCCGCACCCGCCACGCCAAATTCGGCAACACCATCTTCCATCTCGAGCCCAACCTGAAAGACTGTCCCGGCGGCCTCCGCGACTACTCGCTCGCCGTCTGGTTCGCCGTCCTCTTCCATCTCAAGGCCACCAAGGAGTGGCCCCGCCAGCGCGGCGGCGTCTTCCAAAGCGCTCGCGGCGACGCCGAGGCAGCCTTCGATTTTCTCGCCGCCGCCCGCTGTTTCCTCCACTTCCGCCACGGCCGCGACGACAACACCCTCGACTGGCAATCGCAGGACGAGGCCGCCGCCCGCTCCATCGGCCTTGAAACCCGCGGCACCGCCGATCCCTCCTACTGGATGCGCACCTACTATCGCCACGCCCGCGTCATCTATCGCCGCGCCGCGCTGCTCATGGAGCACCTGCCCGCCCCGGTCAGCTTCTACCGCCAGTTCCGCCGCCGCCGCGCGCCCATCGCCGGAACCGACTTCCTCCTTGACCAGGGCCGCATCGAGATTCAGCCCGGCGCGCAGTTCAATGACACCGCAGCCATCCTGCGCATCTTTTCGCTCATGGCCACACACGGCTACACGCTCTCCCAGGCCGCTGAAGATCGCATCACCGACGCGCTCCCCGTCCTCGCCATCGCCATTCCTGAAGGCCCCTACCTGTGGAACGCGCTCCGCGAAGTGCTTCTCGGCCCCCACGCCGCCCATGCTCTCCGCACCATGCACGCGCTCGGCGTTCTCGAGATGCTCATCCCCGAGTTCCACGGCATCGACGCGCTCGTCATCCGCGACAGCTATCACCGCTACACCGTCGACGAGCACACCTTCCTGGTCATCGACAACGTCCACGGCCTGCGCCAGCCTTCCAGCGAGCACGAGCAGCGCCTAGCCCAGCTCCTCCCCGAGATCGACCGCCTCGATCTCTTCTTCCTCGCCCTGCTCCTGCACGATACCGGCAAAGGCCGCCGCGCCGGCGAGCATGCGCAGCAGAGCGTCGAACTGGCCGACAGCTTTCTCGCCCGCCTCGACTTCGATGCCGAAGAGCGCGAGTCCATCCTCAAGCTCATTCGTCTGCATCTTGAAATGTCAGCGGCCATGCGCCGCGACATCTTCGACCTCGACAACGTCCACGCCTTCGCCGACAAAATCGGCAACCCGCAGTTGCTCAAGATGCTCACCATCATGACCTTCGCCGACATCAAGGCCGTCAACCCCGACGCGCTCACCCCGTGGAAGGCCGAGAACCTCTGGCAGTTCTACATGTCCACCTCAAACTTCATGGACCGCTCGGTCGACGAGGCGCGCTACCACGCCGCCATCGATCCCACCCTCCTCAACCGCATCCGCTCCATGGTTCCCGCCGCGCAGCACGACGAGCTCAAGCAGTTTCTTGAAGGCCTTCCGCAGCGCTACCTGCAAACCCGCCTGCCCGAGCAGATTCGCAATCACTTTCTTATGGCGCTCAACC
>CAZANC010000032.1:2355-20408 GCA_964486495.1 uncultured Occallatibacter sp. | reverse complement strand
TCGGCATGGTGCAGACGCGCTGGACGTACCTGAACCGCGACTACAGCATCCTGACCCAGATTGAGGCGATTCTGCTGGACGGCCACTTCGTTCTCGAACACGGTGCGCGCGCCCGCTCAGGAGAGTTCTTTAACTTCAACGGCACGGCGGGCATGTGGCGGCGCCAAGCAATTTACGATGGCGGCGGCTGGCAGCACGACACACTGACCGAGGACACTGACTTGAGCTATCGTTCGCAGATGGCGGGCTGGAAGTTCAAATACCTGCCCGATGTCGAGTGTCCCTCCGAGCTGCCCATTGAAATGACGGCCTTCAAGACCCAACAGGCGCGCTGGGCGAAGGGGCTCATCCAGACCAGCATCAAGATTCTGCCCAGGGTCTTTCGCTCGAAAGCGCCGATGCGCAATAAGATCGAGGCTGTTTACCACCTCACAGCCAATCTCAGCTACCCGCTGATGGTGATCATGTCGGCGCTGCTGATTCCCGCGATGATCTGCCGCTTCTACCAGGGCTGGTTCCAGATGCTGCTGATCGACGTGCCTCTGTTCACTGCGTCGAGCTTTTCGATCGCTGTGTTCTACGTGATGAGCGAGCGCGAGATCTTTCCCAAATCGTGGAAGAAGACGATTTACTATCTTCCCTTTCTAATGGCGCTGGGCATCGGTCTCACGGTGACTAACACCAAGGCCGTGATCGAGGCGCTGCTGGGAATCAAGAGCGCGTTCGTGCGCACGCCGAAGTATCGCGTGGCGCAGAAGGGCGAAAAGTCTCAGGCCGCCAAGTACCGCAAGCGCCTGAAGCTGACGCCATGGATCGAGCTGCTGCTGGGCTGCTACTTCGCCGCGGCCATTTACTACACGTTCGCCAATGACAACTTCTTTACTGCGCCGTTTTTGATCCTCTTCGTCGTCGGCTACTGGTATACGGGCTTGATGAGCCTGCTGCAGGGCCGGTTCGAGCGCTGGCGTACGGGCGTCAACACTGACGAGTCCAGCCCCAAGCCGTTTCCGGTGGGAGTGTAATGTCCTCTTCTTACGGGCGCAAGCAGAGTGGACCGTTCGAGAGAAGGTTACCTGCGTGTGGAGCGCAAGCACGGCGGCGCAAGCCCTGTGCTACATTTGCGCCATGGTGTTGAAAGACCTGGCGTTTGCCGTGGCGTTGCTTCCTTTGGCGTTCGCGCCCGCGACTGTAATTGCGCAGGCAGGCAGCCCCGCCGGACCCACGCATCCTACTGCGGCGTCTTCGTCAAATGCAGGCACACCCACTCCCGCCGAATCGCCTGTTAGCGGGCCGGGCGCTGCCAATCCCGTTCCGCAAACCGACTGCCAGGGCGGTCCGTGCGATGCTCCTTTGCCGCACATCACCATTGCCACTCCAGCGCCTGCGCCCGCACCGTGGCCATTGCAGGAGCGGATCAGCTGGGCGGCCAACCTGATTCTTGTCCTCATCGTTTATGTGGGTGTCACGCTTGCAATCTCTGCGCTGCGCAAGATTGAACGACAGACACACTTTGGCGAAGTCGCCGCCCAGGCGGCCGCCGATGGCGCGAAGGCGGCGGTGTTACTGGCGCAGGCACAGGAGCGGGCGGAACGGCCCTGGATCGTCATCTCCCCCGAGCCTGTTCCCGGCACTCAGGACAGTTTTACTGTCATCGCCACGAATCGTGGGCGCAGCCCGGCGCGGGTCGTCTCCCTCGTCGACGAGATCGCCCTCGCGCAGGACGAGTCGCAGTTGCCTCAGGCTCCCACATTCAAGACCGAGCCGCGAGCTCCGCACACCCCCAGCATTTTGCTGCCGGGCGAATCCGCCGAAATCAAGTCCTTCAGCCGCAGCGATGTAAAAGCGGTTTGCGAAACCGCGGAGGATCTGCGCTACCTGGAAGAGTGGGAATTGAAAATCTATCTCTACGGGCGACTGAATTATGTCGACCTTCGTTCCGTAGATGAAACCCAGACGCATGAAACATCGTGGTGCTGCTGGTACATCCACGGCCGGCAGAAGAGCGGCCTGGTCATGGCCGGGCCGCAGGAGTACAACCGGCATACGTAGGCAGGCGCTGCATCAATCCCGCTTTGTTACAGCACAGGCGCCGAATCGAGCAGCTACTTGCGCAGCAATTTGCGATAGTACTTCTGACTCGACTCGTCGAGCGAAAAGCGCAGGCGGCTGCAATCCGTCTGCGCGCCGTCGCGGCCCCAGCAATAATTGTTGTTCCATGCGCACTCAAGCCGATGAGGAATGAGCAGGCTTTCGTAGTCGGCGCAGGTTATTAGGGCAAGGTTTTGCTTGCGGCGGGCACCACGATGGGCCATGCGCTTATCGTCTTTCGCGCTGGCGGCGCCCGTAATCGCCGCAAAGGGGCGGCGAGTTGAACGGCTCATGACAAACTCCAGGACGCAGTTGCGTACCTATGTCATGGCGTTCCTCCTTCGTTGAGAGTAATCGACATGCCCGCTCGTGTTCGCGGCCGCTTGCACTCTATATCCAAACGGATATAATCGGGCAATGAAGGAGATCGAGTTCCTTGGCGACTCGTTGAAGACAATCGCCAGTTTCCCCAGGAATGCACGTCAGGCTGCTGGCCGTCAGCTTGCTAAGGTGCAAAACGGGAACCCTCCAGATGACTTCAAGCCGATGCCCGATATAGGGAAGGGCGTCGAGGAGATTCGGGTCCGAGATCAATCGGGAATCTATCGAGTAATCTATACAGCGCGATTAGCCGACGCCATCTATAGTTCTGCATGCATTTCAAAAAAAGACGATGCAAACTTCGAATCAGGATATTGAGATCGCCAGGAAGCGGTTTAAAAAGTTGATGCGAGGTGAGCGATGAGCAAAAAGACCGGGAAGAGATTTGCTAATGTTTGGGATGCAATTGCCGAGACTCCGGAAGAAGCGGTGAACCTGACCTTGCGCTCGGATCTGATGGACGAGATTGAAGCCGTCATCGGCAAGAATGGCTGGACTCAGGCTGAGGCGGCAAAGCGTTGCGGAATCTCACAGCCACGCATCAACGATCTGCTTCGCGGACGCATCTCTCGCTTTTCGCTCGACGCGCTGGTCAACATCGCGTCAGCGCTTGGGCGCAAGGTTGGTCTTTGCATGAATGAAATGCCCGACGCTGGAGGCAACGCGCAGAACAGACCTTTCAGAAAGAAGATGCTCGACGAGCATCGCCCTGCCTTCGATGTCTACTCGGCCCTGGCTCAACTGCTGGAGGGCGCCGTCGCAAAAAACAGAAAAATGCAATGTTCCTTCGCAGTGGCGCTCGATATGTTGTTCATTCTAGCGTTCAAATCTTACCAAGCGCTCTACTTCCTATGTGTTAATGGCCTCGGTGAAGACGCAGCAACAATCACGCGCCGTCTGTTCGAAATTGCGCTCCAGACTGAATATCTCAGTTCGGACGAGACTTTGTGCGAAGAAAGGGGCAAGCAATATGTCGCTCACTTCTGGCACAATGCAACGGAAATCGCAGCGACTGTCAATCTGCCGGCAAATCGGCGCAAGTGGTGGGAGAACCAATACAGTATCCACAAAAAATGGCTAAGATTCGGTAAGAACAATAAGCCGGCGACATTTTGGTTCGGCTCTAATTTCAGAAAGATCGCGGAAGACCTCGGAATCGAGGCGACATACGATGTTGATTATCGACTACTCTCAAACATCGCACACTGCTCTGCCCGCGGATTCCTGATGAAGATGGACGGCCCCGCTGTTCAGATAAACAGCGGCAGTTTTGTCGAGGCCGTCTTGGTCTATGGAACGAGGTATGCTCTGTGCATCGCAGAACGATGGAATGAGCATTTCGCGCTCATCGATGGCGCGAGGCTGGAAGAAATCAAAGACATGGCCATCAACTTCGAGTTTGAGAAGAAGTGAGCGTTGCTTCATTCGCGCGAACTGCTTTTCCATTTGAGCTCGTCTGTGAAAGCCACCAAAAACCAACAGCACCAAAAACTGCTGCAGGCGTGCAAAGAAGTAACGTCTTCACGACGGCTTCGATAGGATGCCACATGTCGAAGAACTGATATACGCAGCAAACACTGCACCATGACGCGACGAGCAGGAGAATGGAAAGCTGTTTCGCCCGCACTGTCCTGGGCCTGAGTCTGCTTCCAACGAGAATTAACGCAGCGCGAAAACGCCAAAGCAAGAGAAACAGGAACAGAGCACCACATATCCATATTGCAGCCGTGACCGCGCGACTTCTTAGCTCAAGCCGGCTTTCCTGATTCTTCTTCAACCACTCCAGGCGGGTCTGTGCGTATGCATTCCCGTGATTGGCTGCCTCGCCGAACCATCCGGCGGCAACTCCTTCGTCGCGTGGTACGCCTTGGCCATTCTCATAAAACTGGCCCAAATGAAATTGCGCTTGCCCGTTATCTTGTTCCGCAGCCTTGCGATACCAGTCCGCTGCTTGAGCGAAATTCACCTGCACGCCCTCGCCGTTTTCGTAATGCAGTCCAAGGGCGTATTCTGCGTCAGCATCGCCGTGATCAGCGGCCTTGCGATACCAAAGCACCGCCTGTGAATCGTCTTGGGGGACACCAAGGCCGCGGTGATAGTAGATGCCAAGGATATAATCCGCTCTGGTCCATCCCTCGTCGGCGGCTTTCTTCAGCCAGCTGGCCGCTTGATTGTAGTCTTGCGAGACTCCGTTGCCTTTCGCATATGCGCTTGCAACGCGCAACTGAGAATCCACATCTCCCGCATTCGCCGCAGCCAAGAGTTTTGGATCGATACCTACTTGACCTACTTGAGGAGCTTGCGGCCGCCCGTGCGGCGGAAAGAGGAGCAATAGGCTGGCAGTTATCGCAAGCAGGGCTAGTACTAAGCCCCGCACATGCGCGAAATGCTTGCAACACGTCTCCATAGCACTTCTCGGGATCACCTTCAAAATAGCATGATTTCGTCGTGTCTTTTTCCTTTGGATTGACTGCCGGGAACAAGCGGCTTACTACCTCTACCTCCCCGTTCCCCCCACAGTCATCTTGTCCAGCTTGATAGTTGGCATGCCCACGCCCACAGGCACGCTCTGGCCATCTTTGCCGCAGGTTCCGATGCCCTCGTCGAGCTTGAGGTCGTTGCCCACCATCGAGACGTACTTCAGCGCTTCCGGCCCGTTGCCGATGAGCGTGGCGTCGCGCACAGGCGCGGTTACCTTGCCGTCTTCGATCAGGTAGGCTTCCGACGCCGAGAAGACGAACTTGCCGTTGGTGATGTCCACCTGCCCGCCGCCGAAGTTCACCGCGTAGAGGCCGCGCTTCACGCTGCGCAGAATATCTTCGGGCGCGTCATCGCCTGCCAGCATGTAGGTGTTGGTCATGCGCGGCATGGGAATCGACTGGTAGCTCTCGCGCCGTCCCGAGCCCGTGTTGGCCATGCCCATGAGCCGCGCCGAGAGCTTGTCAGAGAGATAGCCCTTCAGGACGCCGCCCTCGATCAGCACGGTTTCCTGCGTCGCCGATCCTTCGTCGTCGACATTCAGCGAGCCGCGGCGGCCGGCCATTTTGCCGTTGTCCACCACGGTCACTTTCGGGCTCGCCACGGGTTGACCGATGAGGCCTGCGAACGCCGACGTTTTCTTGCGGTTGAAGTCGGCCTCGAGTCCGTGGCCCACTGCTTCGTGGAGGAGGATTCCCGGCCAGCCCGGACCGAGCACGACTTCCATCTCGCCGGCGGGCGCGGCCACCGCAGCCAGTTGCAGAATCGCGCCTCTCGCGGCCTCGCGCGCCAAAGTCTCCGGGCTTTTGCTGCCGTCAAATTGGTCCAGCCCGGCGCGACCTCCGCCGCCCGCCGCGCCCTTGGTGGTGATTGCGCCATCCTTCGCGATGACCCACACATTCAGCCGGCAAAGCGGCTGAGTGTCGCTGGCGAATGCACCGTCCGAGGCGGCGATCAGGATGCGGCGCAGCTCTTCGTTGTATCCGGCGCGCACCTGCACGATGCGTGCATCGTAGGCCCGCGCGGCCCGGTCGGCGCGCAGAATCAGTTCCAGCCGGGCCGCGAGATCCACGTCGTAGCCGCCAAGCGGAACAGGATAAAGATCGGCGCCGCGCGTCTCCGTGAATCCCTGCACCGGCTGTTTCGCGGGCCCCGAGGCAATCAGCGCTGCCGTGCGCGCAGCATGCAGCAGCCGCTCCGCGCTCAGGTTGTCGGTATACGCATAGCCCGTGCGCTCGCCGCTGAGCACGCGAATGCCGCATCCGGCGCTGGTGCCCTGGCTGGCCGACTTCACAATCTGCTCGTCGACGCCCAGCGCAGTTGCCGTAACCGACTCGAAGTAAAGGTCAGCGTAGTCGCCGCCGGCGCTCAGTGCTTCGCCCAGGCAGCGCTCCAGCAGCCGTTCGGTCAGGCCGAATTTCTCAAAAAAGTAACGCCGATGGCTCGAAATTGGGGAAGTTTCCTGGTGCGTCATCGTAATCCAAGTGTACTCTGCCGGCGTCTAACATTTCGATGCGAGCGCGCCCGGTCACCCGTCGCGAGCCATGCGGTTCTTCTCTGGGTACCTCGGTTATTTCCGAGCGTCCGCAGGCAATTGAAATCATGCTAGGATTCGAGCCATGAAGAGAATACTTGCGGCAGCTTTGCTGTTGATGACGTTCGCAAGTCCGGCGTTCGCTTACGGGCAGAACCACCATCATCACCACCACCACCATCATCATCACCATCCGGCCTGAGTTCAGGTCACGGCTAAATGCAACCGGCCTGTGGCCCGCCCGCTCCGCAAGCGCAGTTCCATCGCGGCGCCCGGGCGTGGTAAGTTCTTGCCATGGCCGATCAGGAAGATCTGCGATACCCCGTAGGGCGATTTCGTCCGCCGACTGAGAACACTCGAGCGGTGCGCGCCGCGCATATCGAAACCCTGCGATTGCTCCCTGAGCGCCTGCGGTCGGCGGTGGCCGGCCTTAGCGACGCCCAGCTCGACACGCCCTACCGCGACGGCGGATGGACTGTGCGCCAGGTGGTTCATCACTTCGCCGACAGCCACGCCAACAGCTACATCCGCTTCAAACTCGCCCTTACCGAGGATTGGCCGACGATCAAGCCGTACGACGAGGCCGCGTGGGCGCGATTGCCCGACTCGAGCCAGCCAATTGAGCCATCACTCGTTTTCATTACCGGATTGCATCAGCGCCTGGTTGCTCTTCTCGAGTCGATGCCGGAAGAGGATTTCGATCGCGGCTTCAATCATCCGGAACGAGGGCGGATGACTCTGGCCGCGAACCTCGCGCTCTACGAATGGCACTCGCGCCACCACACGGCCCACATCACCAGCCTGCGCGCCCGACAAGGCTGGTAAAGGCCATGGACCCCGGCGAAATACCCCATCGACAAAAGCATGTCGCTGGGAGCGCAGGGGCTGAACCTGCCCCGCCCACGCTGCTGGCGCAGAAGATCGAATCCTATCTCGCCGATCATCCCGGGGCCGAGCTGCTCGAAGATGGCCGCGTCGTCTTTGACATGCGGACTGCGCACTACTCGGTCCGCGAGTCGCACGGTCGCTGCCTGCTCCAGCTATGGAGCGACGAGCGTAACATTGTGCGCACGGTCGTGGATGTGAAAGAGCGCGCGCAGTGCCTGCGCCTCGTCACGCGGCGCATGGGCGCGGCCAAGCCGCAATCGCTCGAGCTCGCGCCCACGAGCGACCGCCGCACACCCACCGCTCGCGACACAGCGCGCCGCAACTACCTGCGCCTGCTGGAGCGCGTGCTCGCCCGCCACAACATCGGCGCCAAGGTGGACGGCTTGCGCACGGCCATGGATCTCGAGCACAGCTTCGGTCCCGCCTATGTACGCGGCAGGTTGCTCAAGGGCTCCGCGGCCGATGCAGTCATCGGCGTGGGCGCGGCCGAATCTGCGTCAATGATCGACGGCGTTCTCACTCTCGGAATTTTATGGCTCGACTATTGCCGCCAGCACGTCGACGCGCGTCACCATTTCGGCGGCCTCAAAGTGATCGTTCCTGCGGGAGCGTGGCGCACGACGGCCGAGCGCATGGCGTGGCTGAACCACGCCGCCGCCGATTTTGAACTATTCACTCTCGACGAGCGCAGCGAAGAGCTTGCGCAGGTCGACTTCCGCGACACGGGCAACCTGGAGTCGCGCCTTGTCCATGCATTTTCGGCCTCAGCCGCGCTCGAGCGCTGCCAATCCGGAATCGACCGGCTCCTTGCGCTCGTCCCCCAAGCCGCGCGCGAGCGCGTCGAAATTCGTCCCCACTCGGCGACTGAGGTCGGCCTTCTGCTCCACGGCCTTGAGTTCGCCCGTGTGCGCCATGGCGCCTCGGCACATTCCTTTGCGCGAGAAGATGAAGTGACTTTCGGTGCCGGCGCAAACGAGACCCCGCTGAGCCGGGAGAACGAATCCCTCTGCCGCGATCTTTTCGAGCGCCTCTTCCGCAGCCGCCACGCCGACGGTGCGCACACCGATCCGCTTTTCCGCATGGCGCCCGAGCGCTGGCTTGAATCGCGCCTGCGCGCGAGCCTGCCCGAGCTGGTGCCCGAACTGCGCGGCGACCTGCTCTACACACAGGTGCCCGCGCTTTCCAGCGGGGACCGCGGCATGCTCGACCTGCTCACGCTCGACCGCAATGGCCGGCTGGTGGTTTTGGAATTGAAAGCCGGCGAGGACCTGCACTTGCCCCTGCAGGCGCTCGATTACTGGATTCGCGTGCGGGCCCTCAACGCCGATCGCCAGCCGGCGCCACCGGCTGCCGCGCCGCTCTCGGCATTCGAGCGCAACGGCTACTTCGCGGGCGCGGAGGTGTCGCCGATTCCCCCGCGCCTCATCCTTGCCGCCCCGGCCCTGCGCATTCATCCCGCCAACGAGCCGGTGCTGCGCTATTTTTCTCCGGAAATCGATTGGCAACTGATCGCCCTCACCGAGCACTGGCGTCGCGAGTTGAAGATCGTGTTCCGGAAGCGGAGCCGCGACCGCGCGGATCGTTAATTACCGGCCACTGCAACCGTTGAATGCAAACTGCCGTTACGGCTTCGAATTCATGTCCGGTTCCGGTTTCGGCCCGGAAAAGTCCACCGGCACCGACACATGCTCCTGCACGATCAGCCACTTTCCGTCGATCTTGCGGTACACGTCGGTCACACGGACGGTGAACTCAATCGGCGAGCCATCCGCTGCGGTTCCTGTCACATGCTGAATGTTGTGACCGTAGGCGATCTTTCCGTCACTCGTCACACTCAGTTCGCTCAGGTCGAAGTGAATGGGGCCCTTGAAGCCGGCGAGGAAATCCTGCCAATCCTTTTTATAGTTTTCCCAACCGACATGTTGCCGCGGATCGCCGACGTCAAACACGAACAGATCGTTCCCCGGCAAATAGAACTTCATAATCGCGTCAACATCTTTGGCGCTGAATGCCGCCGCAAACCTGTCTTCGAGAGCACGAATCTCCTGCTCGTCCTTTGACTGCGTCTGAGCCTGTGCCCGCTGACTCGCGCCGAATGTTGCCAACGCGCACAACCCCGCCATCACACAAAACGCGAACCTCTTCATGACCTCGCTCCTCTTCTGTTGGTTCTGATTGGGGAACCCGGAGTCTTCGGTATACGGTCCCGCCGGAAATTGTGTCAAGGGAGAAAATCGAGCGCGCGGGTAGCCAACCCCGACGCTCCGCTCAATTTCAGCTCATGCGTCGCGGACGGCAACATTGGAATCAGGCCGGCTTCGGCCGGGGCGGGCGCCGCAGTGCTGCCGCGGCTCACACGCGAAAGGACCGCTTCAAGCAACGGCGTTACGTGCGTGAGTTGGCGTGCGCGAATCAGCAGATCCCAGAGCGGCTCAAACTTCTTCCAGCCCGCCGCATAAAAGAAATGCTTGGCCTGGTGCTTCAGTGTGCCGTGGTGGAACGATGCGTGAGCAATCGCGCTCCATCGATAGAACTCCCGGTACGACCAGTCGTAGCCTTCCTTCAGCTTTTCCGGATGCAGTTTGGCGGGCCGGTAAACCACATGGCGCGTGTCATAGAGGTTCCAGTCGCGGGTAACAATGCGCCCTTCGCGCGACATGCGCGCGTGCAGTTGCGTACCGGGATACGGCGTTTGAATGTGGAAGGTCGCGGTCGTGATGCCGCGGTCGATTGCCCAGTCCACCGTGCGGCGAAAGACGCTGTCATCGTCTTCATCCATGCCGAAAACAAAGCTGCCGTTGATCATAATGCCGAGCGAATGAAGGCGGTCGGCAACGGCTTTGTAGTCGCGTCCCAGATTCTGCCTCTTGTTGCTGCGTCTCAGGTTTTCCGCCGCCAGCGTCTCAAAGCCGACAAAGATGCTCCTCAACCCGGCATCGGCAGCGCGTTCAATCAGATTGCCGCGAAGGATCGAGTCCACCGTCGCGGCGCCCTGAAAAACTCTCCGCATGCCGCGCATGCCTTCGAAGAGCGACTCGGCGAATCGGCGGTCGCCCAGCAAATGATCGTCTAGAAAATAGAGGTGGCGCCCCGGGAGACGGTCGATCTCGGCAAGAGCATCATCGACACGCTGCGTATAGAATCCCCGCCCGCCTTGAAAGAAAGCGTCCTTGTAGCAGAAATCGCAGTGCTGCGGACATCCACGCGTCACCACGATTGAATTTGGCACCAGATAGTGGCTGCGCCGGATGAGGTCGCGCCGAATCGGCGGCACGCGCTCCAGCGTTCGCCCGGAGGTGGACGCATACACGCGCTTCGCAGCGCCCGCGCGAAGATCGGCAAGAAACTCCGGGAAGGTCTGCTCGCCGGGTCCGAGAAAGATAGCGTCGGCGTGGGGCACGGCCTCGTCGGGCATCGAAGTCACGTGCAGCCCTCCCAGGCAGACAAACGCTCCGCGACTGCGGTAATGGTCGGCAATCGCATATGCGCGATAGGCGTTGGTGATGTAGACCTGGATCACTACCAGATGCGGCGTGTCGTCCAGAGTCAGAGGCTCGACGTGCTCATCAACGATTCGCGCCTCATCGTCGGGCCCGAGATATGCGGCCAGTGTTGCCAGCCCCAGCGGAGGAAACAGCGAATATTTTACCGGCCGCCAATATGGGTCGGTGGCCTCGGTGAGAGCCGGCAAAATGAACTTGACGCGCATGGGCCGCGGTGAGCCGGTCACGTTGCGTTCCGTCACCTTGCACCACCCACCGCTGCGGATGCCGGCACGGACCCGAAACGCCGGTCACGGCTGCCGAATTCTTCCACCGCTCGATCGAGATCTCTCGCGCCAAAATCCGGCCACATTCGATCTGTGAAGACAAGTTCGGCGTAAGCGCACTCCCAAAGCAGAAAATCCGACAGGCGCTTTTCGCCGCCGGTACGAATCAGCAAATCGACCTCACCACTGTCTCCGGCGAGCGCGCGCATCAACGACGGGCGCAACTGTTCGGGACGCAGAGGGGCCTCGCCACACAAGGAGGCTGCTTCGCAGGCCGCCCGCGTAATCGCGTCGCGCGACGAGTAGTCAATGGCCACTCGCAGATGAAGGCTGCGACCGGCAACGGTTGCCGCTTCCGCCAGCTCAATGGCAATCCGCGCAGCTTCGGGGAGCCGGTCACGCCGCCCAATCGCCTCGAGGCGCGCCCCGCTGTCCCGGAGCCGAGCTGTTTCCAGACGAAGGAATGCGCGCAGCAACCAGAAGATGCTCTCCACCTCGGATTGAGGCCGATGCCAATTATCCGAAGAGAACGCGTAGAGCGTGAGACAGCGGATTCCGATCTCATCCGCGCGCTGAACGATGCGGCGAGCCGCCATGATCCCTGCGCGATGACCCGCCGCGCGCGGCAGTCCGCGCCGCTCCGCCCACCGTCCGTTGCCGTCCATGATGATGGCCACATGAAGGCCACGCCGGCCCTCACTTTGTATCGCAAAGTTAATGCCCATATCCATCCTAACTTTGCATCGCAAAGTTAAATTGCAAAAAAAAGATCAGATCCGCGAGGGCGCCAATCCGCGGACCAGGTTAGGGGCGGACGCGGCCCGCGTTCCGCTGGCTGCGTCCTGGATGACCTGCTCGAGGGTGGTCAGGTACTCCAGGTAGCTCTTGCGCCCCGCCGCGGTGATGCGGCAAACCGTCTGTGGCCGGTTGCGCTCCTGCCCCTTCACAATCTCCACCATCTTTGCCCGCTCCAGCACACGCAGGTGGCGGCTCAAGTTGCCGTCGGTCAGCGCGCACATCTCTTTCAAGTCGTTGAACGTGAGCCCCTTTGGATTGGTGATGAGCGATGTGAGCACGCTCAGACGCGCGCGCTCATGAATCACGCGGTCGAGCCCTTCGTAGGCAAAGCGGCCCTCGCTGGCTCTCGGTTTAGCCTTCATCGTTGGCCTCCCGCGCGTTGTGGCGCAGAATCCCGGCAACGAGCATCTGGCCCACTCCGTAGGGAATTCCCATCGCCCATGGAGAGAGGGCGCGCGCATCCTTGAGAGTCAGGCAGAGCAGCCCGGTCACCAGGTACCATACGCCCGCCGCGATCATCGGCCTCGGCAGGAAGCGGCAGGACGAAAACACGCCCAGGCTGAAGATCACCTGCCACAGTCCGGGTAACATCCACGCTGCCTCGGGCACCGAGCGCACCAGAACAAATGTCACCAGAGCGCCCGCCGCCACCGACGGCAGAAACTGCTCTACGGCCATCCGTATCATTTCGTCAGCCATGCCGCGGTGCATGCGCCGGGTGCGCGCAAACATCTCCGCGCCGATCACCGCCGCGCTCACCACGGCGGTCGCAATCCACGTCGCCAGGTAGGCCCACAAGCGTTGCGCAGGATCCGGCAGCCACCACCACTGCACCGCTGTCGCGGTCAAGGCAAGCACTCCCGTTGCCGCAAGCGTCACCGGACCATAACCGCGAAAATCCGTGCTGCGCGCCACCTGCATCCGAATACTGCTGATGTCGCCCAGCGCCTTGTTCAGGTCGTGCATTCTGTTCTCGCTTTACATTGCAAAGTAAACCAGGCGCGAACATCTGTCAAGCGTGCAGTTGGTCCGAAAGAAGGGCAGATAAAAGCCCAGCCCCCCGTCCCCATGAAAGCGGGCAAGAGGCTGGGCCTTCCGAACAGTAATTTATGGATAATATATCTCGTTAAATCTGAATGCGTTTACTGGCCTCGTCCCCCAAAGTCGTTTAATAGCTCCCCCCAAAAAACGTCACTGGCCCACAAATCTGTCACGTAATTCGCGGTCATCAAGTTTTCTTTTTGTATTGGCCGTGCCGCGAAGGCAAGATTTGCAATTGGTCGAAGAAGCCGCCCGGCTTTCTTCCGGCGCCATTTTGTTCGGGCCGCGATCGCTCGCTTTCTTCTCCGCGGTTGCCGTCACTCTTCTCGGGCACGGACGGCTTAAAGGAAAGAAAACTCTGCTGCGGCGGATGTTTCTTCGCGCCAACTGCCCCGCTCTCTGCTCCGGCCGCAGCTCCAGGCTCGGGAGCGGAAAAGGAAGCCGGCATCGCAGCGAGCGGATCGAATTCCGCATGCGCCGCCGCTGACGGAACATCTTTCTGTGCGGAGTCACTCTGCGTAAACAGTGTTTCGAAGGGCGCGATTGCACTCATCAGCACATCAATGCCGGAGCTCGGTGGCGGGGGATGCTTGGCCGAATCCAAATCTCTGAGCGCCTGGGTGAAGTTCATGCCTCTGAGGTCGCTCAGCCGAGGCAGCGTGAGACGCGAAGCTTCCCGAGGCGCCGGTTGCACCGTTTCCTGCGCGTGTCCAGTTTCGCTTTCGTTGTTACGAGACGTTTGTGAGGCTGATTGATGCGCGGTTTCTGGTTCTAACATCGCGGCGAAGCGCGAAGCTGTCTCTTCCCACGGCGACCAAGTCACCTGAGGCGTTTGGTCCTGAGGCGTTTGGTCCGGGGGCTCCGGTACTGAATCCAGCGGGGGCTCAAAATCCCGAGACGGGGCAGGCAGAGCGGGCTGAGCGAGATGCATGGCGACCGGTGCGTGAGGCTGAACGACCTCGGCGTCAGACTGAACTACTTCAACGATGGGCGCGGCGCCGGTAACAATCCTTGCAAGTGGATCTTCTGCCGGCCGATTCGGCAAGGCAGCGTCGAGGTCAAGGGTGGCGCTGCCCTCTTTGATTGCGAGCTTTAGCGTCTGAAGCATTTGCCAATCGTTGGACTGGCCCTGGGACCGGAGATGGCGGTTCATCTCCTTGATGGAACGGCGGAACGCCGCATCGGCAGTGGCCAATCGAACGCGGTTGAGGACGAAACCGACGGCCGGCGCCTTGATGCGCTGGAGGGTGTTGGCCACTGCGCGCAACTGCGCGCGCGTGGTGACCCCAGCTTCGATCACTACGATCGTGCAGTCAGCGGAGCACACAAGATGCTCAGTTTCCTCGGAGGCGGCGAGAGGCGCGGAATCAGCGAGAATGATCTCGCGCTGGGCGCCTTCGGCCTCGCTGGTCAACTGGTGAAGCGCCGGGAGATCATCGCCCCGGAGCGCCGTTTCCCGCTGCTCGCCACGAGGCGCCGGTAGTGACATTTCCGAAGCGCCGGCAATCACTGCCGATTTGCGAAGACCGTCAAGCATCTCCTTGACCCGGGCGGCGACGGTTGTGACGCCGACACCGGGGCCAGTTCCTGTGAAGACACAGTGGCTGAGGTTGCGATCCTTGAAGGCGCGATCGATGCCGGAGGCCAGCCGCAAGAAATGCTCCTGCGCAACTTCGTTAGAGACTTCAGAAAAATCCGGCAACTGCGCCATTGGCGCAAAGCCCAACAAGTGCTCGACATCAGAGGCAGCGTGAATGCGAGGGTCGACTTTATGGGCGATGACGGCGACCGCGGTCCCCAGGAAAATGAAACTGAGAAGGAGCACGATGGCATTGCGAAACACTCCGGAATCGGCGGAATACCAGGGAATAACGGCAGAGGCAGCGAATTTGGCGAAGCCTGGAATGGCGCCCATCGCCGGCTGGAGATCATGCGTTGCGGCGCTGGTTTCGCTGGTGAGTGCGGGCTGCGAATTGTTCACGCTCTGAGCCGAGCGAACGGACCAGACATTGAGCAGATAAATGACGGCGAGGGCAAGCCCGACGAAGGCGAGTGAGATGGCGAGACGGCGATGCATTTGCAGGCTGCGACGAATGTCGAGGCGGAAGATCAGCCGGGCTGCATCTCTTGTCCGATTCAACTGGGGCGCAGAGGCGAACCTGATGGAAGAGATATCGGGCTGCTGGAGCGAGTTCGCAGAAGCGATTTGGTCGAATGTCTGGCTCATAGAGCCGCTCCAAGATGAGCTACCGCAGAATCCGGAAGAAGGTTCTCCATTTCAACTCGCATCTCCTGCTTTTTCCCAACCGCCGATCAGCAGAGGCGATGAGTGACACATCCTTCAAAGTGGAGGCAAATGGCCGGACGCCTTCAACGTGATGCATTTGCATTCCTACCTTGCGAAGAACCACGACCGTTCCGCTCGAAGAGCTGCGCTCAAGTGTTCAGTTTTTTCTCGTCTTCGCAGCCCGGTGAGAGGTTCATTCGTGCCGATGTCTGATGGAATCGAAGCTATCCGTTTGAACCATTTAGAACAATGCCGCAAAGGTGGGACCCGCGGAGGCTTGGGCTGCACCCTTAGGCACCTGTCCGTTGAGCAAGGTGGTAATCGGAGACGATTACCTTGGTCCTGAGTTGGCGGGGAGATATTGCGGAAGGGCTCGGGCAGCAGTAGACGAAGGCTGCCTCATCAAGAGCGGATTACGGAGGGCGGATCTCGCAGGCGGTACGACTGGATTTACGCGTCGCTCATTTCACGGCCCCTGGCCTCGTGTCCCATCGCCGCCAGAGCCGCGAGCGCCAGCGCAACTACGATCACGGTAATGGCAAGCACAGCCCGATAACTGCCCCAGCGCTCAGCTGCCAGAGCCTGGCCCTTGCCGTTCCACGAGGTGATGAGCCCACCGAGTTGATATGCCAAGCCGGGTGCCGTGGCGCGCACTGGAGCGGGAGACAACTCCGTGAGATAAGCCGGAACGACACCCCAGGCGCCCTGCACCATGAACTGCATCAGCACCGCACCGGCGCCAACGGTGACGGCGGAATGGCCATAGGCGTAGAGAGGGATCACGGGAATCGCCAGTAACGCTGCAGTCATGATTGCCCTTTTGCGGCCCCATGTTTCAGAAAGGGTGCCGAAGACGATTCCGCCTGCGATGGAGCCAAGACCGTAGAGAACGCCAATGAGACCGATGGTCTGTGGAGGAAGCTTCATCTGCACGGCCAGAAAAGTCGGATACACATCCTGAGTTCCATGCGAGAAGCTCATGAAAGCTGTCATCAGGATGACCAGGAACAGAAATGTGGGCAAAAAATGGAGCAACTCGCGTGGCCACGTGGGACCGGAATGAAGTGCAGACCGAGCCAAACGCTTTTTGGCAGCGGCGAGCCAGACCGGCGATTCCTCCACACGAGCCTGAACATAAAACGCGAGAAGCGCGGGCGTTGACCCGAGGATGAATAATCCCCGCCAGCCGATTGCCGGCAGAGAGACACCATGCCAATGGGAGCCGGCAAACAACAGGCCGAAGGCAGCCGACGCCAGGATCGATCCGAATGCGTAGCCTTCCTGAAGGATTCCGGAGAATGTGCCGCGGCCTTCCTTGGGCAGAGTTTCAAATGCCAGAGCGGCGCCGACACCCCATTCACCGCCCATGGCAATTCCGAACAGTGCGCGGAGGACGAGCAGCACGTTGAGTGAAGGCGCAAATGCGCAGGCTAATTCGATGACAGAGAAGCCGAGGATATTCGCCATAAGGATCGGGCGGCGGCCATAGCGGTCGGCCAACATGCCGAAGAGCAGAGCACCGACAGGACGGAACGCCTGGGTGAGGAACACCGCTCCCAGAATTGCGGAGGGCTGAGTGTGGAACTCGCCGGCAATCGCGTTGACGCAAAAGACGAGGAGAAAAAAGTCGAGGCTGTCGAGCGTCCAGCCAAGAAATGCGGCCAGAAAAACATGGCGTTGTGAACGGGTGAGCTGGCGAAACGGGCCAATAACGGACACAGGCGGGAGCATAACAGACCGGCAGGGCGCGGCAAACCGGAATCCGATTGCGAAGCGGAAGGTCGCGGCATTCGTACCCTGAAACAGCCGAAGCGCCGGGGTACCGGAAATATATGTTGCAACGACTATGTTGGCTGAAGCATCTTACCTGATGGATGTGTGTGCCTCGTTGATCCGCATCGGGCTCGAGGAGACCCTGAATCGAAAGGAGCTTCAACCTGTGAAACGATTGGCCTTTGTTGCTGGTGTATTGGCGCTGGCTGCGCCCGTTGCTCTGGCGCAAAACACGACATGGGTCTCAGACCCGAACCACAGCGAGGTTGATTTCGCGATCAGCCACTTGAGCGTTTCAAAAGTCCACGGCCGCTTTGGCAACGTGAACGCCACCATTCAATTGAATACGGCTGACATTACGAAGTCCAGCGTACAGGTCACCATCGGCGTGGACACCATCGATACCGGTGTTCAAGCCAGAGACAACGACCTCAAGAGCGCGGGCTATTTTGACGTGGCCAATTTTCCCACGGCGACGTTCACGAGCACCAGCGTGACCAGGAACGGCAACGACCTTTTCGTGACCGGAAACTTTACTTTGCACGGCGTGACCAAACCTGTGGTCCTGAAGGTTGAGGGCCCGACCGCGCAGGTTACAGATCAGCGAAACAGGGTGCATTGCGGCTTCTCGGCGACAGCAACGATCAGCAGAACGGATTTTGGAATCGCTCCCAAAGCTCCTGCTGCGTTGCTGGGTGACGAAGTCAAGCTCACCATCGAGGTTGACGCCGTCAAGCAGTAAGGCAAGGCTTTGGCCGGGTTGACGCCCGGTATCTTTGCCGATCATTGGTTTCGTTCGGGGGCGGATGGGTGCGGCGGCGCGATGGGGGATTTCCAATGACAAGCTTGAAGTCTGAGTTCGCGCAAGCGTCGCCGTTTTCGAGCGTGGAAGAAGAGGCATTTCTGAACCTGATGCGCACCTCGGATTGTCTTCAGCGCGCCTCCCAGCAAAAGATCAGAAGTTTTGGCCTGACGTCGACGCAATACAACGTGCTGCGCATCCTGCGCGGAGCGCA
>CAZANC010000032.1:0-2255 GCA_964486495.1 uncultured Occallatibacter sp. | reverse complement strand
GTTTTGGCCTGACGTCGACGCAATACAACGTGCTGCGCATCCTGCGCGGAGCGCAACCGGACGGGCTTACCTGCGCGGCCATCGGTGCGCGCATGATCACGATGGAGCCCGACATCACACGATTGCTGGCGCGGCTGAAGCGCCTCAGATTGATTCGCCAACACCGCGACCGGCACGATCGCCGCGTGGTTTGGACGCAGATTTCCGATGCGGGCCTGGATTTGCTGCACGCGATGGATCCAGTGATTCAGCGCATCCCAGTGGACCTGCTGGGACATATCAGCGGCGCGGCGCTGACGGAGTTAACTCGGCTGCTGGAGTTGGCGCGCCGGTTCTGCGGCGACACACGCCAGCCGGAATAACTTTGCGAGGGGATCTGACGAGAATTTGCGGAAGGAACGGGTTCAGGCGAAGCTACGAGGTGACGATCTTTTGAGCCACCGTCTCCTCATCCAGTTCCGATTGGATGATTTTGTTGTGCAGGCAATAAAGTGCCAGTTCCAGCCGGTCTGAAACTCCAAGCTTGTCATAAATCTTGCGCAGGTAGTTCTTGATCACCTGCTCGGTGGTGCCCAACTGGAAGGCGATTTCCTTGTTTCGCTTGCCCTGGGTGATGCAGGTGATGATTGACATCTCCTTGGGCGAAAGGCGAGGCTGATTTCGCGGGCTGACCAGCGCTGCCGCCTGCGCGCGATAGGCATCGATGACCCAGTTGACTGACTGGTTGTCGATCCATGTTTCGCCGGCGGCGATGCGGCGCACGCATCGAACGAGCAAGTCGGGTGAAATCGAACGGGAGACGATGCCGCGAACGCCACGCCGGTAGAGTTCCACAGTATGGTTCTCGTCGGATGAGACGGCTTGCACGATGAGTTTCACATCCGGGGACAAGCGCAGAAGCTCGGGAATCGCATTGGCCGTCCCGGCCAGCATGCCTCCCTCCAAAAGCACAATGTCGGTTGGATAGCGATCGATGGCCGCGCGCAGGTTCTCGAGCGAATCGGCTTGAGCAACCACACGGATGTCATCTTCAAGAGCGAAGACCTTGCGAATCCCGACGCGATAAATTGCTTGGGAATCCGCGAGTATTACGCGAATAGTCCCGGGCTTGACCGGAGTGTCAAGACTTTCCCCTTCGGGGTTATCGTCGAGGATTTCCATAGTCGGCTGCCGTTAAGCCAACCGAGAACTCACTGCTCCGCAAACCGATAATCATCAATTGTGGCAGCGGCGAGGTGCTCATTGTGGCTTGTGGAGCAGCGTACCACACGTCCCGTGCAGTGGACCAGAACATCCTGAGGCGAGCCCAGAACGGATCGGGGCATTCGCATAGAAAAGCGGACGTCGAGCCCGACTGGCAAAGCCTGGTCAAGGAGGAAGAGAACCCCGCTCGCGGAGACGTTACGAGTCAAACCAGCCATCTCATCTTCACCAGCTGAGAGCACGACTGGCAAAGAAAGTGGGAATCGCACTGCGCAGCGAACTTCCTTGTGCCCTTGAGGAGCGGTCTGGGCGCCGAATGGCAGCGGAGTTTCTGGATTAAGAGCATTCATAAGGTCGTGCCTGGAAAAGAATGGCTTAAGTGCAAATGTACCCAGTTTTGTTGATTTAGCCTACGGCACCAAAGTTTTCAGTCTGGTAACAGCGAAAGGCAGTTGCTATCGAGGGCGGTAACTCGCCGATCTCTGCATCTTCCCCACTGATCTCTTCCGTCTCGAGCCGACAGGGAGCTCGGACCCCTGTCGAATCTCGGCGTCACCGCATAGCGGCAGATTCACCGCTATCCCTTTTTGCACATTATTCGACACGAATAGGCCGGATGAGACCACGGCAAATGGGGAATCTAAGTCGGCAAGGCGAATATACGACGAAATTTGGCTAAAGTACCCATCCTTTTGTTACCCGGGCGCAAAAAAAATAGGTACTTACGACAGAATTTTTTTCTAATAACACTTTTGTTGTAGCGCCCATGCACCTTTTGGGTTACTCTGACAAAGCAAAGTTCTGAGGCGGAGTTGTCACCGCCGGGAGATAGGCCCATGAGTTCGCGCACGTTGGTTGCTCTCAAATTCGGCGTCATTGTTCTAGTTCTCGTATCTGTGTGCTCTGCCAGTGCGGTTCCGGTTGGGCCGGTTCGGCTTCCACCTCCGAGCCTGGTGGCTGCGGTTCCCGTGGGACCGGTTCGGCTTCCACCTCCGAGCTTGATGATTGCGGTTCCGGTGGGACCGGTTCGGCTTCCACCTCCGAGCTTGATG
>CAZANC010000031.1:0-20501 GCA_964486495.1 uncultured Occallatibacter sp. | reverse complement strand
GCTCTTAGCTCTTAGCTCTTAGCTCTTAGCTCTTAGCTCTTAGCTCTTAGCTCTCGGCTCCTGGCCCCTTGCTTCGGCAGTGCATGGCAAAGCTCGATACCGAAGTCTCCCATGAAACCCGCCGCAGCTTGCATTTGCACAACCAGGCTAAGAGCTAAAAGCTAATAGCTAGAAGCTCTCTTCAATTCACCCTCATCGTATCCCCCCATCGCGCCACCCTCCAAGCCTCTTCCCCCCTTTCTTTCACCCCCGCTCCCCATTTCGGAAACGGCCTCCGATCCGAGTTCCCAAACGCCTCAATCAGTTCCCGGATTCGGCTCCGACGCGCCAGCAGGTTTTCTACCAGCGCCTCCATTTCACTCTGATCGCCGCCATACCATTCCGGTGGAACCTCGTTGGCCGCCTCCCACACCGTCTCCGCCGCCATGGTTTCAAGTCTCGTCAGCCAGGGCTCAAACGACTCCCAACCCGTGACCTCCCGGTAGACGTCGTTGCGGTAATACACACCGCGCAGCGGAGCATCCTCAAAGCGCCACTCCCCGGCGTGAAAGCAGTACCCGAAGTCGATGAAGACGGCTTTGTACCTCTTCTCCCGCTGACGCCGCGCAAAGACCGCCTGCCGCCCGTTGGCATTGCCTGTCCACTTGTCGAGCGCCAGGATGCCGGCGAACTCGCTCAGATTCTTCAACTCCGCCATCTGCTCTTCCGGCAGGTAGTCCACCACCTGGCCCGGCATCGTGCCCCCGGCGAAGCGCGACCCGAAGTGCAATCCCGGCTGGCAGCGCTCCCGCGTCCGCCCCATGTCGATCTCCAGCTCTGGCGTATTCTCGATCAGCCAGCTCGATACCTCCACCAGATCGGTCTCGGGCACCGTCAGTCCCGCCGCCGCCGCCAGCCGCGAGGCCATCAGCTCGTTGGCCAGCACCCGCCTATGCTGCGGGTTGTTCTGGAACTTCACCACGTACACCTGGCCGTCCGCGCCCAGCATCAACTGGCCCTGCGCGCCGCCCCGCATTCGCCGGATCTGCTGCACCGCCAGAACCGCCAACTCTGTCCCTCGCTGTCTCTTGATTCTCTACCGAATTCTATTGCAGTGCTCAGTTGTCAGGTTTCAGCTTTCAGGTCTTAGCTTTTGGATCCTAGCTTGTAGCCGGCAGTAGTTCACTTCTTCACTCATTCACTTATTCACTCTTTCCCTCGCTCCCTCGTTCTATTCCTGTTCCCTGTTCCCTATTCCCTGTTCCCTGTCTCCCCATCCGCTTCGCTTCTTCCTCTCCGTCCAGCACGCGGAACACGCCCTCTGCCAGCGCCCGCAACTCGTCCTCGCCGGGATACACCGTCACTCGCGCGATCCACTCGACATAGCCGCGTAGTTGCCCCACCAGCCGCTCGGAGTGGGCCATGCCGCCCGTCACCAGCACCGCGTCCACCTTGCCCCCATTCACCCCTCCCCGTAGCACCGCGGCCATCGCGCCTGTCTCTTTTCCAATTTGATAGGCCATGGCCTCGAAGACTGCCGCCGCCTGCCTATCGCCCGCGTCCATTCTCCGCTCCACCTCCATCAGGTCGCGCGTTCCGAGATAAGCAAACAGCCCGCCGTCGCCGAAGACGTGGCGATCAAGTTCGCCCTCCGTCATCTTCCCGCTAAAGCACAGCCTGATCAGCTCCCGCACCGGCAGCGATCCCGTCCGGTCCGGCCCGAACGGGCCCTCTTCGATCGAATTGCTGTCGATCATGCGCCCGTCGCGGTGCGCCGTCACGGTAACCCCGCTGCCCATGTGCACCACGACCAGCCGCATCTCCTCGTATCGCCGCCCCTGCTCGCGCGCATGGCGCCGCGCCACGGCCTTGGTGTTCAGCGCGTGCCCGATGAAAGAGCGCCTCACCAGCGGCGAGCCGGAGAGCCGCGCGCATGCTTGCCACTCGTCCACCGTCACCGGATCCACAATGTACGCCTTCACGCCCGCTGCCGTTGCAAATCGTAGCGCCAGCACCGCGCCCAGATTCGACGCATGTTCTCCGCGTCGCGCCCGCCGCAATTCCTCCACCATCGTGCCGTCCACAAGATACGTCCCGCAATCCATCGGCGGCAGCAGCCCGCCCCGTCCGGCCACCGCCGCCCAGCACTCCGTGCCTTTGCCTTTCGGAGTGAATCCTGCCTCGGACAGCGCCGACTCGATCCGCGCCGCGCGATACTCCAGCCGGTCCAGAATCGGCCTCCCGCGGAATCTCTCGATCTCCTCGTCTCCGTGGTGAATGTTGCGCGCCATCTCCTCGCCCGCGCGCGTAAATACGCCAAGCTTCGTCGACGTCGTCCCGGGGTTCAGGACCAAAACCCTCTCCAAGACCCTATCTTCGACCCTCTCGTGCCCCCCGCTCAAGCTTCACCTCTCTGGCGACCTTCCAGCGACATTGAGTCTACCCTGCCTTCCTCGGCGCCATCTGTGTCCCTCTGCTCGCACCTCTTAAACCGCTCAAACCAATCGTCTTAATCATTTCAGGCGCAATGACTTTTCCGCCCGCAAGCCCATTTCGTGCTACACTGAATGCAATCGTAGAATTCGATTTGAAGTTCTTGCCTGTTCCGGTTACCGCCTACACGCAACACTCCACATTGCATTCAGCGGTAATTCAGTAATTTGAGGAGCAACACAATGGAACAAGGCACAGTGAAGTGGTTCAATGACGCAAAGGGATTTGGATTTTTGAGCCGTGAAAACGGCGAGGACGTCTTCGTCCATCACACCGCCATCAAGTCGACCGGTTTCCGGTCGCTGCAGGAAGGCCAGAAGGTCCAGTTCGACGTGACCAAGGGCCCCAAGGGCTGGCAGGCCGAAAACGTTCAGGTTGTCTAAGCATCATGCCTGAAACCGTTCGGAACTGAGAACAAGTTCGGAACCAAAAACGAGAGGGACGGCGAAACTGCCGTCCCTCTTTTGCGTTTACTATTCCCTAATTCCTGGTCCCTGTTTTTTCACGCCACCGGATCCAGCTTCTCCGCCGCGGCGCTCGGATGCAGACCCCCCTTGGGGAGTTCGTGATCTCCCAGGTAGAGCAGGACACTGTTAATGGAATCCTCGAAGCGTGCACCCGTTTTGTGGGTGACTCTTACGCCCTTCGAGACCAGTCGGCAGACTTCAAAGCGGTTCATTCCTCGCGCGAGCGCGCGGTGAACCTGATCGGATCGCATGACGAACTCCTGCAAACCATAGTGATTGATGCGTAGAGGTGCAAAGCTCGTCAGAAGCGCTTAGTCAGCCGGAGCCGAGCAGGCCTGGCATTACAGCAGTTTCGGATATGGTCTATTCGAACTCACAGCATCTGAGTCGGCGCGACCAACAGGGAGCGACGACCTTCGGAAGCGTTTTGACCAGACAGGGTATTTCCGAAACTGCTCTGAAAGGGTCTGCTTTCATTGTACGCTGCAATTGACGCGCCTGCGCGCGTGCGCCCCGCAATGCGATGAATGTGCCCCGCGCTTTCGCCGCATGCGATCCACCTGCTAACATAAATCTCTTGAAAGCCCGCGCTGGGGGCTCGCTGATCACATTCGATGGAAAGAGGTTAACGTGGCCGACACCACAAAAATCAAAGACAAGGCTGAACGCAAAAAGCTCAAGCGCGCGGCGCGAAAAAAAGCTGCCCCTAAAGCCAAGCGCACCACCCCCCGTGGCTCGCTCAAGAAAAAAGTGAAGAAGATGGTCCGCGGCCAATCGAAGCGTTAAGAACAGCCTCTAGCTGCTGGCTACTAGCCTCTAGCCTCAACTCGACGGAACCAGGGCCCGGCTTCCGCACGAAAAGCTAGCAGCTAGAAGCTAGCGGCTAGAATCTGCTTCACAGAGGAGACCTGCTCTGCCCAGCCAGTTCTTCGCCCGAAAGTCGATTGACAAGCTCATCAGCGACTCGACGGAGCCCGAGCACGCGCTGAAGAAGACGCTCGGGCCTTGGTCGCTCACTGCGCTCGGCATCGGCGCGGTCATCGGCTCGGGCATATTCACCGTCATCGGCACCGCAATCTCCGGCGAGCAGTTGCCCAACGCCACCATCACCAACACTCCCCTCATTCACTACGTCGTCACGCACACAGCGCTCGCCGGCCGTCCCGGCGCCGGTCCGGCCATTGCCCTCTCCATGGTGATGGTGGCCTTCGTCTGCGCGCTCACCGGCCTCTGTTACGCCGAGCTGGCCTCCATGATTCCCATCGCCGGCTCGGCATACACCTATACCTATGCCACACTCGGCGAGCTCATCGCGTGGATCATCGGCTGGGATCTGATTCTCGAATACGCCGGCTCCAACATGAGCGTCAGCGTCGGCTTCGCCGCCCACATCGTCGACCTGCTTGACTGGTTCGGACTGCATCCGAGCGCGCGATGGATCTCGCCCGCTTATCTTCCCTCCGGTTTGCAGGATCTCGCCGGTAACAACCTCTACAACCCCGGCTGGCACTTCGGCTTCAACATCCCCGCCTTCCTCATCGTCATGTTCATCACGGTGATTCTGGTGCGCGGCATTCGCGAGTCCGCCTCCACCAACAACATGATGGTGGGATTCAAGCTCATTGCCATCCTCATCTTCGTCTTCGCCGCCATCGGTTTCATCCACCCCAGCAACTGGCATCCCTTCATGCCCAATGGCTGGTCGGGCGTGCTCACCGGCGGCTCCATCATCTTCTTCACCTACATCGGCTTCGATTCCGTCTCCACCGCCGCCGAAGAGTGCCGCAATCCCCAGCGCGATCTTCCCATCGGCATCATCGCCACGCTGGTCGTCTGCACCGTGCTCTACGTCGCCGTCGCCGTTTGCCTCACCGGCCTCGTTCCCTGGCAATCGATGGTCGGCGACGCCGCTCCCGTCGTCAACGCGCTCAAGAAGCTTTCGCTCCTGCCCGGCGGCCACCCGCTTTACTGGATCCGACTCGTCGTCCTGCTCGGCGCGCTCATGGGCATGATCTCCTCCATCCTCGTCTACCAGATCGGCCAGTCCCGCGTTTGGTTCTCCATGTCCCGCGACGGCCTGCTGCCCAAAGTCTTCTCCAACGTTCATCCCCTCTTTCGCACGCCGGCTTTTTCCACCTGGGTCGCCGGCGTCGTCGTTGCCATTCCCTCCGGCCTGTTCGACATCGGAACTCTCGCCGATCTCTCCAACATCGGCACGCTTTTCGCCTTCGTACTCGTTTCCCTCGGCGTCATCGTCCTCCGCTTTCGCGACCCCCACCGCCGCCGCGGTTTCGTCGTTCCCTTCGGGCCCGTCATCCCCGCTCTCAGCGTCATCTTCTGCTTCCTGCTCATGGCCGGACTGCCCATCATCACCTGGTACCGCTTCCTCATCTGGCTGGTCATCGGCCTATTCATCTACTTCCTCTATAGCCGTCACCGCTCCGAGTTTGCCCCACCCCGGCCGACCGAGTAGCGGAGGTCCCCGTGAAGAACCGGCAAAAAGCTCTCCTCATGACGCTAGTCACCCTCGCCATCGGCGGCATCTATCTCTTCTCTGTCTTCGAGCACCGCCGCAACCCCGGTGTCCTCCCGCAAACCGCCCCCGATCAGAACCTCACGCCCGACGACGTCGCCATCTTGCGCATGAAGTTCATGACCTCCTTCGATGACGCGCGTAAGTTGCAAGGCACAAGCGTCTGGATGAAAAACGGCTACACCATGCCCTACTTCCCATACCAATCGGGCCACATAAGCTTCTCCAAGACCAAGGAAAGAATTCCATCGGCACAGCAGCTCGACATCAGGAAAGTCGTCAAAGCCGTGCCGCCCGATCAGGTTGACGACGGAATCTCCCATGGCTCTCGCCAGGTCTTCGCCGTCTTCTCGCTGCCCCACAGTCAGGATCTCTATGCCACCGTTATCGGCGCATTCGACGGCGACCAGGAACAGTATTTCTGCGATGTCCTTTTCTATTACGACGATCCGCACAAGATATACGACAACTGGCCGCCAAACGTCTGGGCCGCCATTGACGCGCATCAGGTCATGGCCGGCATGAGCGAGCTTCAAACCCAAATGTCCATCGGCCACAATCAGCAGGTCGACAGCACCAGCGAAGGCAATCGCACCATCACCTACGATCAAGCCGGCAAGAAGTGGGCCATCACCTTCATCAACAACCACGCAACCGCGATTAAAACGAACTAGGTTTCCGACCGCATGATTTCGCATCTGTAGCGCCGGTCTCCAGACCGGGGCCCCCATCGACAGGTCTTCGTCGTTGGGGTGGGAGACCGGCTGTCGTGCGGGCCTCCAGGCTCGCACCAGGTACAAATTCATGCGGTCAGAGAACGAGCCGCAACACAATTGATCAGGCTCACTCGCCATCTCGCTCACTCGCCGGGTGCCCCCGGTCCCTCGCTTTTGGGACCGGGGATCGCACGCCGCCTCGCTGGCTCCGCTCACCCCGCTAAACTGAACCTGTGACGGAAATCCAGGAATTCATCCGCAGCCTGCCCAAGGCGGAGCTCCACCTCCACCTTGAAGGCACAATTGCGCCCGCCACACTGGTCGAGCTCAGCGCCCGCCACGACACGTATCCCCTCACACAACACGAAGCTGAGGCGCTTTACCAGTTCACTGATTTCACTGAGTTCATTGAGTCCTTCAAGGCCGTCACTCGCCGCCTGCGCGACCCCGAAGACTACGAGCTGGCCGCATGGCGCATGATGGAGCACCTCGCCGCCCAGGGCGTGGTCCACGCTGAGGTCTTCATCTCCGTCGGCGTCATCTATATGTGGCGCAACTTCGATCCGCGCTGCTTCGAGCCCATTTTTGAGGGCCTGGAACGCGCCCGCCGGCGCGCCGCCCGCGAGCTCGGGCTCTCCCTCTACTGGATCTTCGACGCCGTGCGCCACTTCACCGTCGAAGAAGCTGACCGTGTCTTTCGCAAAGCCGCCGAGTTGCGCGAATTCTACCCCTCCATTGTCGCCATCGGCCTCGGCGGCGATGAGCGCCGCTCCGGCTCCGAGCCTTTCCGCCATCTCTACGCCCGCGCCCAGGCCGCCGGCCTGCGCCTCACCAATCACGCCGGCGAAACCACTGGCCCCGAGGCCATCTGGGAAGCGCTCGACATCGGCTCCGAGCGCATCGGCCACGCCTTATCCGCCATCCAAGACGAAGAACTCCTCCAAAACCTAAAAGGGCGCGCAGCCCTTGAGCTCAACCCTACGTCCAACGTTCGCACCGGCGTCTGCCCCTCTTTTGCCGCCCATCCCCTCCGCCGCTACTTCGATCGCGGCCTCCTCGTCACCATCAACTCCGACGATCCCGCTTTCTTCGGCTCCGATCTCGCGAACGAGTTCCTCCTCGCCCATACACAGCAGGGATTTACACGCGACGAGCTCCGCCAGTTGGCCGCTAACTCCATTCGCGCCAGTTTTCTTCCCGAAAATGAAAAATCCGCATGGCTATCCCGAATTAACACTTTCGCGTAGATTACTTCTGTGTTTTCCGTACGTCTCCCCTTCCAGAGTCCCACCCCATCTGCGTTATCATGTTTGCGTAGGAGGCTGTGCTCGATGTCCGCCGATCCTAAATCCGACCCTCAATCCGAGTTGTCCGTTCCAGACTCTACCGAACCGGAAGAAAAGACCGGATCGACCGCCCTCCGTGTCATTACTTGGTTTTCTGTGGGAATTGCCGTCGCCGCGGTCGGCATCTATATCGGCGCAGAGCTCCGCAACCGCTACAGATTCAAGAAGCGCACGCCCTACGACTTTTACTCGAACGCAGGCTCTCAGCAGGCCAGTGAATTCGGCGTCGGCATCTAGCGCCGGAAACCTTCTTCGTTCGACAGCATGCCGCCTTCGGGCGGCATGTTTGCATTTGCACCCGATCGCGAATTCGCCCTACCGCCGCAGCCCGAAATCAAATACAAAATCGCCGACAGCACAACGCACATCAGAATCGACGTCCCGAGCGGGAAGTAGAACGAGACGTTTTTGCCCTTGCGAGAGATATCGCCCGGCAATCGCCCCAGCGGCAGCCCTACGCATGACGCCAGCAGGATCACTCCTCCAATCACCGCCAGCACCAGCCCGATCACCACGAGCGTTTTCCCTAAGTCCTGCATCCGCTCCACCCATTCAATAAGTACATCCCCATTCTCCGCCTTCTCGCTCCCTCGCTCCCTTGGCCCCTTGGTCTCTTGTTCCCTTGCTCCCTCGCTCCCTTGTTCCCTGTCTTTTTCACTTCGTCCCGATCAGCCGGATTCGCGCCGTGAATGCCCGCCCCTGTGTCTCGCTGAAGGTTCCATACTCCGGCGAGTCCACCACGTTGTTCACCACCAGGAAATTCCCGCTGTCCGTCGCATTCTCCATCACGCCGCGCAATCCCCAATATTGCCCGCGAAAATGAAATTTCCACTCGAGCCCCGGGCTGAAATTCACAAACTCCGGAAACCTCTGCCCTCCCGCCTCACCAATCACCTGTTGTGCCGCATTCGCCGCCGTGTACGGAAAGCCCGTATGCTCGTCGAGCGAATACACAAAATCCCAGCGCTTCCTCAGCATTTTGAACGGAACCGGCAGCCATCCCCACGAAATAATTCGGTTCGGCGCATCCCACGGCAACGGCCCGCTCTGCTGCATCCCCAGCGGCGATGGTGTCGGCAGATAATCGAGCGCCGCGTTTGTGCGTGCCGACGAGTGTGTGTACGACACACACAGGGTGTACCCATTCGCAAACAGCTTTCGCGCATCGAACTCCTCTGAACTGTAGTGATCTTCCCGTCCGTTGGTCAGCAGATAATTCCCTGCAAGCGCCGCCGCCCCGCTTTGATTCGCGAACGTAAAAACGCCCGTCGTCCGCTTCTCCAGAAAGTTCGCGCCCGCATAAATCGTCCACGGCAGCTTCCGCTCCACGCCCACGCTCCAGTTCAACGCCCGGGGTTCGTGCAGCGAACCATCCTCAGCAGTAAACTCCGTCTCCTCCGCCGGCCCCGTCGGCGTCATCCCGTCCGCCTCGTAATACGTGTCATACCGAACGCCCGCGTGCGTCTGCGCCAGGTATTCCAGTTGCGTGTGTTCATAGTAGAGTCCGATACCGGCCGAAATCTTCGTCGCATCCTTATCTCCCGGCGTATAAACCGCCGCCAAACGCGGCGCAACCAGCGGCCGCCGCAGAATCTCGTCCCAATCGAATCGCAGCCCCGGCTCGACAAGTAATCCACGGGCCCATCCCTTCGCCGGCTGCCACCGATCCTGGACGTACGCGCCAATCTCGCCGTTGTGCATCGTGAACGCCGGCGCCGGCGCAAAAACGCTCTGCCGCTCCAGCGTTCCATCCACGCCAGGAGCCGGGCTCTCGCCCAGGTAACTCACCGGCGCTCGCGTCTGTCTCTGGTCATACGCAATGTGGTCCAAGTCCAGTCCCGCCTTCACATCGTGCCGCCCCATCCACTGCCGCGGCGGCAGGTACAACGCCGCAGTTCCCTCCAGCCTTTGCGATCGCCCGCTCAGATTCTCGAAATAACTGCCCTCCGTCTGCTCCGGCGTGTATTCGTACGGCGCCGGCGCGCCCACTTGCGGCTCGTACCCGTCGCGTATGCTCACAAACCCAATCCCCAAATCGAGCAGCGCGCCCTTGCCAAAGCTCTGCTGGTCCCGCACGTACGGCATCCACGCAATCGTGTTGCGCTTCACCGTGCTCGGCTGCGGCGTAAGCGACGAGATTCCGTCATAAGGCGAGTGATAGTTGTTGTAGAGCAGCCCCGCCGTCACGATGTTCGCCTGAGTCACGTTCGCCTGCACCTTCGCCAGGTTGCTCCCGCGCACCAGTTCGTCGGTATCGGCGTTCGCCGGCAGCTCGGAGATATAGATGTTGTCCGTCTCCAACTCCACGCCGTCGTACCACCACGCGCGATCGCGCTTCAGCGGCCCGCTGAACGTGAATCGCGGAACAAACTGGTCGAATCGGATCCCATTCAGGTCGCGGAACGACGGAATGAAGTTCGTCGCATTGAAACGGAATTTGTTGTCGCCCATCCCCGTGTAAAACGCGATTACGCCGCCCGTCGCCCGCCCAAACTCCACCGGGTACCGCGTCGTCTCCGCGTCAACCGACCGTACTGCATCCGCGCTCACCCGCAGGCTCAGCGTCCCCCCCACCGGCGAGCGGATATCGAATCCGTCCATCGTGTCCAGCGTCTCCCACGTCTCCGATCCGGCTACGTGCACTTGCTCGGTCGCATCCGGCACCACGCCGGGATTGAACGGCAGCAGATTTCGAATATCGTGCGACGTACGATAGGGAATGTTCACGATCTCCGGCGTATTCATCGTGCTCTGGTCGGAGACTTGTTGTATATCGATCCCCGGCGCCGACGCCGTCACATTCACCTGCTCGCGCACAATCTGCTCGTGCTCGAGCACCACCTTCACGCTGCTTTGGTTTGGATCGACGCCATTCTCGTCGGCTTTATAAAATCCGGCCTTTTCGACGGCGATCTCGTACGGCTCCCGTTGCCGCAGCGTGTACCTGCAGTTCCCCGCGTAATCCGTCCACAATTGCGCCGGCTCCGTTCCCGGCTCGACAATTGTCACCCGCGCGCCCGCAACCGCTGCGCCGTTCTCGTCTGCCACGGAGATCGTGACAGGCGAATTTGCAGCCTCGGGCTGGCCACCCGCGATTGCCGCTCCGAGCAACAAAAGCAATCCCGCCCAGGCCTTCCCGGTGCGTCCAAAATGCACAAATCCAGCCCCGATTCCGCTCAAAATCATCCGCCTCGCCGCAAGTATACGGCTGGGGGCCCGAGACATTGGAAGAAGCTGGCTCGAATCGATCAATCGTTATCTGTGAAGCATCTGTCCTGCGCTATGACCGATGCGGAGCATCCTTACTCCATTCCAGAACACCCGAGCAATCCGCGATCATTTCGAGTAAATTTAACTCATGTCGAGCCAGCTTACGGTTTCCGTCGTGATTCCTGTCTATCGCGCTGAGCAAACGCTGGTCGATCTGTACCGCCAGCTTTCCGATGCCATGTCGAAGCTGACGCCGGTCTTTGAGATCATCTTCGTCGAAGATGGGGGCGGCGATGGTTCCTGGCCGATCATTGAAAGCCTGGCACGCACCGACCACCGGGTGCGCGGCATCCGCATGAGCCGGAATTACGGGCAGCACAATGCTATCCTTTGCGGCATCCGGGCGGCAGAATACGGCACTATCCTTACCATGGACGACGATTTGCAGCATCCGGTCAGCGAGATCGCACCGATGCTCGCGGCGCTGAGGCCTGAGTACGATGTCGTCTATGGCGCGCCGCAAGAGGAACAGCATGGCCTCCTGCGCGATCTCGCTTCGCGCCTGACAAAGATCGCGCTTGCCAGCACCATGGGCGCCGAGACCGCCCGCAACGTGAGCGCCTTCCGCGTTTTCCGTACGCGCCTGCGCGAAGGCTTCCAGGATTATCGCAATCCCTCCGTGTCGATCGACGTGCTGCTGACCTGGACCACGTCGCGTTTTACCGCCATCAAGGTTCGCCATGTACCGCGCGCTAAGGGCGAATCGGGTTACACTCCAGGCAAACTCATCCGGCACGCGGCCAATCTGATGACGGGCTTCAGTACGCTACCGCTCCAGATCGCCAGCGTAGTCGGCTTTGTCTTCGTCTTGTTCGGCTTCTCTGTGCTGGCGTTTGTCTTAGCCAACTACATGATCCGCGGCGCTGCGGTGCCGGGATTCACTTTCCTGGCTTCGGTGATTTCTATATTCTCGGGAGCCCAGCTTTTCGCTCTCGGCATTTTCGGCGAATACCTCGCCCGCATGCATTTCCGCAGCATGGACCGCCCGCCGTACGTGATCGGTGAGATAGCCGCTTTGTCCGAGTCGGACAAAATCGTCACGGATTCTGTTTCGCGTCCCATTCAGGAGAACGAAATTGTTTAATGATGTCGAAGAGCAAACGGTGGGTTAGCACGGAACTTGACTCATCCCTTGGCGCCCTGGGACATGTCCGCGAAAGGTCAGCCGCATGAAGTTCCACATCCCATTCAACAAACCATGCATCGTCGGCTCCGAACTTATCTATGTTGGCCAAGCCGTTGCAGGCGGTCACGCTAGCGGCGATGGTCCGTTCACCCGGCGTGCGCAGAAGCTGATGGAGGAGCGCTTCGGCGCGCGGCGCATTCTGCTCACGACTTCCTGCACTGCAGCGCTGGAGATGGCCGCGCTGCTTTGCGACTTCGGTCCAGGCGACGAGGTGATTCTTCCCTCCTTTACCTTCGTCTCTACCGCCAACGCGGTTGTGCTGCGGGGCGCCACTCCGGTGTTCGTGGATATCCGGCCGGACACGCTGAATATCGACGAGGGACTGATCGAAGCTGCGATTACGCCACGCACCCGGGCTATCTTCCCGGTCCATTATGCCGGTGTCGGCTGCGAGATGGACGAGATCATGGCGATCGCCCGGCGTCATCACTTGCTGGTCGTCGAGGATGCGGCACAGGGTGTCTTTGCCAAATACAAGGGCCAGTGGCTCGGCACCATCGGCCAAATGGGCTGCTACAGCTTTCACGAAACCAAGAACTTCTCGTGCGGAGAAGGCGGAGCGCTGATAATCAACGACCCCGCGCTGGAGAAGCGCGCTGAGATCCTGCGCGACAAGGGCACCAACCGCAGCCAGTTCCTGCGTGGGCAGGTGGACAAATACACTTGGGTAGATATCGGCTCGTCCTACGTGCCGTCCGACATGCTGGCCGCCTTCCTGCTCGGCCAGCTCGAAAACATGGAGAAGATTACCGCACGGCGCGAAGAAATCTTCAAGCTCTATGAAAGCATCCTGGCCCCCCTGGTTGAAAGCGGCCTGATACGCACCCCTTTCACGCCTCGGCACTGCATCGCGAATTACCATATGTTCTACTTGCTTGCGGCAAACCTCGCGGAGCGATCAGCTCTTATCGAGCATCTACGCCAGGCCGACATCCTTGCGGTCTTTCACTATGTGCCGCTCCATTCCTCGCCCTTCGCCAAATCTCTCGGGCTGCCGCAGGTGGATCTGCCAGTAACGGACGATACGAGCAGCAGGCTGCTCCGGCTGCCCGTGTACTATGATTTGAGCGATCGGGATGTGACTGAAGTTGCCGAGGCTGTTCTCGGCTTCTACAAGAGCAGGAGGACTGCAAATTGATCGAGTCGAATCAGGCGTCATCGTTCCTTTAGGTCCGTCTTCATAGGGTAGGGAGCTTTCTTTGACGTTCTCGGATGGAGGGTGCTAATTCTTGTTCGAGTGAGTGTCTTTCGGCCTGAGTACGACGATCTCTCCGCGGCATCGCCAGAGTGGGGCAAGATAGCCTTGCTTCCGTGGGATGAAGAGATTTTCGGCTTCCCGGTAGCCGATTTCCAACTCGGACCGAACCCGCCCCAATTCCAGGATCTCCCTTTATTCATCAATGCCCTGGAAGATTTCAGCGCGAAGACAAATGCTCAGTTGGTTTCAACGCACGTGCAGGGCGACGATACGTCTGCGATTGCCCGGCTTGTGAAGGCAGGTTTCTCGCCTGTCGAATTCAGCTTGGTGGCTTCGCTTTCCAAGCTCCAGTCCGCAACGCTGCCAGCCAGCCGGGTCGCGCTGAGGAAGGCCCTTCCGGAGGACCATTCGTCGCTCAGTGCGATAGCCGGAACAGCCTTTCACTTCGGCAGGTATCATACCGATCCACAATTTCCGCGTGAGCTTGCGAATGCCCGCTATGTCCATTGGATCGGCAACGCTCTCAGCGGCTCGAACCCGGACGATTATGTTTTTGTGCTTGGACAGCCTGGCGCTGTCATCGGGTTTATGAATGTTGTTGTCAATGACGGCCGCGCTGACTTCCGTCTTGCTGCAATAGACCCCGTCAGGGGCACGAGTTCACCCGGCGCTGGATTCTTGCTTTACGCTGAGTCCATTCGAGCAGCCCTGGAACTTGGAGCGAGGTCTGCTATAACCAAGATTGCCTCCGCGAACACACAAGTCCTGAACATCTATTCCATGCTTGGCTTTCGGTTCTCGAAGCCAGAAGTTGTCCTTCACTGGCACGCGCAGTCTTCGTTGAATTTCTTAGCGTGAGTCTTCATGGATTTGTCGAAGAAACATCTCAACCGATAGGGTCTTGTAGAAGCGGGCCTTGCAGTGGAATGGGAAAGTAGAAATCAAAGAGCGCTTCTCACTTTCCGAAATCTCTTGCTGCTGCGATTGAAAGTTTTTAACCCCAACTGCATTACACTCACGCTTCACGGGTACAAAATACCGAGCAGACCAATCGCTCAATGTGGTTAACCGAATCGATCGTGCTGACGACGCGAGGGCGCCAATGGATCCATCAGACAGGTTGAGAAGTTGCTTTATCGAGACATTCGAACTGGCGCCAGACGTCGATGTAGAGGCCCTCCATTACCAGGGCATTGACGGCTGGGATTCAGTCGGGCACATGAAGTTGATTGCGGCGCTCGAAACCACCTTCGACATTATCATTGACACTCAGGATGTGCTTGATATGAATAGCTTTAACATGGCTAAGGAAATTTTGAGGAAACATGACGTCAGCATCTGACACAGCCTGTCCGGTCTGCTTGATAACCGGTGCCACCCGCGGCATCGGTTTCGCGACTGCGGAGGTCTTCGCCAAACGGGGCTACGCCATAGTGGTGAACGGGCATCAGGATTCGACCGCGGTGGAGCAGGTCGCGGAGGACATCACGAGCCGTTTCGGGGTGCCGACTCTGGGCGTGACTGCCGACGCTGGAGACCCGGATTCAGTGCAGGCCTGTCATCGAGCCGTGTTTTCAAGATTCAAGCGATTGGACGTATTGGTCAACAACGCCGGCATCCTGGGCGACGGGCTGATCGGAATGATCGGCGTCAACCAAGTCGACCGTGTGTTGGCGGTGAACGTCCGAGGCGCCCTGTTGCACCTGCAATCGGCAGCACGGCTGATGGAGCGGCGCAAGACTGGCGCGATCGTCAACGTTACCTCAATCATGGGGATCTGCGGCGCGGCAGGTGCGACGCTTTACGCCGCATCAAAGGCTGCCATCGTGGGCATGACACTTTCCGCAGCGAAGGAATTAGGACGGAAAGGTATCCGCGTCAATGCCGTAGCCCCCGGCATGATTACGACAGAAATGCTTGCCGGCTTGCCAGCGGAAATTCGTTCGCAACGCCTGTCAGCCATTCCCCTTGGTCATTTCGGCGCGCCGGTCGATGTGGCTGAGGTAATAGCTTTCCTGGCCTCGCCACAGGCTGCCTATGTAAACGGTCAGATTCTTGGCATTGACGGCGGAATGACAATATGGTGATTTTCAATCTGGACTGCCACGGCGCGCAGCCCGCCCTGCTGGATGACGCGGCTGGTGAATGGCTTACTTACAGCCAGCTTTCACAACGCGTCTGTGAAGGGGCTGAAAACATCCATGATCTTGGCCAAAAACCTCTGGTCTTTCTTTTTGCGGAAAACAACATCGCGGCAGCGACCCTATACCTCGCAGCCTTGCAAGCCGACGCCGTCATAGCTCTATTTCCCGCGGGCCTTGCGGGTGAACGCATTGCCCATCTGCTGGAGATTTATCGCCCCCTGGCCGTTTTCGGCGCCGGGGTTCCCGGCGGTTATGAAGCTTGGGACAAAATGCCGCTCCCTGGCGCGGTGCTGCGTAGCCGGTTTCATGCCGATCTGCACCCGGACCTTGCCCTCCTGCTGCCGACCTCGGGCAGTACTGGAAGTTCCAAGCTGGTACGGCTGAGCCGATCCGCCGTCGAGGCAAATGCCGCGTCGATTACTCAATCCTTGTCGATCAGTTCCGGGCAGCGTGCGGGTTTGAATTTGCCGATGTCTTATTCCTATGGTCTGTCGGTCTTAAACAGTCATCTGCTCGCGGGCGCTTCCGTGCTCCTTTCTCGCGAAGGAGTGCTCAGCCGGGCTTGGTGGAGCCGTTTGGCGGAGCATGGCGTCTCTTCGATGCCTGGCGTACCAATGGTCTACGAAATGCTCGCACGGCTTGATTTCAAGACGCTCGTCCCGTCAACACTGCACACGCTGACGCAGGCGGGAGGCGCCCTGAGCCTGCCTCTGGTTCGGCGCTTTCATGAGATCATGGCTGCACGCAATGGGAAGCTGTTTATCATGTATGGCCAAACCGAGGCCACGGCACGAATATCGATTCTGGATCACGACGACCTGACTGCCCGGCCTGGCTCGGTTGGGCGCGCAATAGCAGGCGGCAACATCTCGATCCGAACGGTCGATGGTGTGGCGTCGGCCGGCGAGATCGTCTATCGGGGCCCCAATGTCATGCTGGGCTATGCTGACACAATCGAGGACTTGGCCCTCGGCGACCAATTGCACGGCTCTTTGGCCACGGGCGATCTGGGCGTGATCGACGCGGATGGCTTTCTGACGATCACCGGACGGCTCAAGCGCATCGTCAAGATTGCCGGCCTGCGTGTCAACTTGGATGAGATTGAAGCCGAGGCGCGTCGCATCTGCCCGGCAGTTGCAGTGGAACGATCGAATGGCCTCGTTGTATTTGCCGAAACAGGGTCCGAGGCAGACGTCGCAGAGCTGCGCCGTAAACTGCATGAGTCGGCGTTGCTGCCGCCCACCCTGGTGAAGGTGAGGACGATTGCCAAATTGCCCACCATGCCGAACGGTAAGATCGATCTTCAGGCCTTGAAGGACGACCTATGAGCAAGCTGCTCGACCTGCCGATTTATGGTCTCACACAGCGCGAAAAAGAGAGGACGCTGCTGCCTGAGCTGGCACATTTAACCCGCCGTCATCGGGCCGCCTGCCCCATGTACGCCCGAATTCTCGACGCCTTGGGAACGGGCGATGAATTCGGTTCAATTGAGGACATCCCGTTCTTGCCCGTTAGCCTGTTCAAGACGCATCGCTTGTTAAGTGTGCCCGAAGAAGAAATCTTCAAGGTGCTGACAAGCAGCGGCACCTCCGGGCAAGCAGTCAGCCGCGTTTTCCTTGATAAAGAAACAGCGAATCTCCAGACCCGCGCGCTGGTCCAGGTCATGTCGAAGATGCTGGGACCCGCAAGGTTGCCGATGATCCTTGTCGATACCGCTTCGGTCTTGGGTGATCGCAATGTATTCAGCGCGCGCGCCGCGGGTGTTAAGGGGATGATGACCTTTGGACGGGACCACTTCTTCGCCCTCTCTGAGGATATGAGTCTCGACGTTGATGGGTTGAAGAAATTTCTCGCTGTCCATGAAAGCCGGCGCGTCCTGCTATTTGGTTTCACGTTCATGGTGTGGAAACATTTTGCGCCGGCGGTTGAGGCGGCCGGTCTACGGCTGAACGATGCAACACTGATCCATTCCGGTGGCTGGAAAAAACTAACCGATGAAGCAGTGGACAACATAACCTTCAAGCGCCGAATAAGCGAGATGACTGGTATCTGCACAATCCGGGATTTCTATGGTATGGCCGAACAGGTTGGGAGCGTTTTTGTTGAAGGCGACGATGGCTTGCTGCATCCCCCTGCCTTCGCCGACGTCATCATTCGTGATCCCGTCTCGCTCGCTCCCCTGCCTCCAGGACAGGTGGGCGTGGCCCAGGTGATCAGCGTGCTGCCTCAGTCTTATCCTGGTCATTCCTTGTTGACAGAAGATCAGGCTGTCGTTCACTCGGTTGATGGCACTGGCACGGAGTTTCGCGGCAAGGCTTTCTCTGTGCTTGGGAGAGTCCCCAACAGTGAATTGCGGGGTTGCAGCGATACCTACGCCGCCGGGAGGGGGCTATGATCGAGCGGTTGAGTGACGCCGCGGATGCCGGGGCACTTGCACGGCGCGTGGCTGCCGCCCCTTCACCATTCCCGTTCTCAGAGGAACTGCAGGCGTTCACGAGCGAGTTGTCGGGCGTCATCCTCAGTGATCGGCGCTCAAGACCTTTGCCGGAAGTTGTTGCCCTCGGCTATTGGCTGCGCCCTGCCTCTATGCGGGCACTTGCTGATCGCTTCGCCGGCTTGAACTCAAGTAGTGCGGTGCGCGTGGCAATCGGGCTCGCTCTGCACATACCTCCAGCCAATGTCGATCCTATCTTTGCTTACTCTTGGATCCTGTCTCTCCTGTGTGGCAACTGCAATATCGTCAGAACACCATCCCGCCGAGGCCCGGTCGCCGAATTGCTGATGACACAGATCGATCAAGTGCTGCCGCATTACTCCCGGATCGCCTCCACAACCGCTTTCGTTGAATACGGTCACGAAGATTCAATCACAGAGGCGCTGTCGGCTCAGACAGGCTTGCGGGTAATCTGGGGTGGCGATGAAACGGTTCGCCACATCCGGGCGTTGCAGTTGCCGGCACGCGCCAAGGAAGTTGTATTCGGCGATCGTTATTCGTTTGCGGTGATCGCGGCGTCTTCTTTCCTCGCCCTGGACGATGACGCGGCGAGTGGGTTGATGGACCGGTTTTATCTTGACGTCTTCTTGTTTAACCAGATGGCGTGCTCTTCGGTTCGGTTGCTGGCGTGGTGCGGCACTTCTGAGGACACCCATAAGGCGGCGGAGCGTGCAATTCCAATGCTGCGGCAGGCGATCGAGCGGCGGCAATTCTCGCTGGAAGCAGCTGACGCACTTGCGAAATATGGAGCATGCCTGCGCCTGGCCCTGGAGCTGCCCGTTGCGGGCATCGACTGGGGCGGGGGGCGTTTGGCCGTCGTCGATCTCAAGGAAGACGAACCTTTGAATTGGCCAACGGAGTCGTTAGTGGGAGGGGGGCTTCTGCTGCAAGCCCACGTCGCCGAATTGGCTTCATTGACGCCACTGATTGACTCGCGCACCCAGACCCTGGCCCAATTCGGATTCGAGGTCGAACAACTGGCGCAATTCGTGCGGATGCTCAATGGAAGAGGCGTCGACCGTATCGTTCCGCTCGGATCGGCTATGAATTTCGCGCCCATTTGGGATGGATACGATTTGCTGTGCGAGTTCACCCGTTTGGTAACAATCGGCTAAGCTCAGCCTTTGAGGATGCGCGAGTTTCACACAAGGAGCACCCTATAGTTCCCGAGTTCGATCTCGCATCCCTCGCGCCGGCCCTGGAACAGCGCGAGCCCGGGCTTTGGTTCGCCAGGCAAAAGCAGGAGCCGATATCCTATCCCGCGCACGGCAATGCCGCCTGCCTTGCGGTTGAGGATCGCTCGTTCTGGTTCAGGCACCGCAATTCCGTGATTGTCGAGTTCGTCAGCCGCTTCCACCTCCGCGGGGTTTTTCTTGATGTTGGCGGCGGCAATGGTTATGTTGCAAAGGCTCTTATCGGCGCGGGCATTCACTGCATTCTGGTCGAGCCCGGAGTCGATGGCGCTTTGGCCGCCCGTGTGCGTGCGGTTGAACCCGTTATCTGTGCACGGCTGGAAGACGCGAACCTGCCTTCCGGGTGCGTGGCTTCAGTCGGCCTTTTCGATGTGCTGGAACATATTGAAGATGAAGCCGCTGCTCTCAAGCTCATCCATTCGCTTTTGGAGCCATCCGGGCGCCTTTTTGTTACTGTGCCGTCCTATCAATTTCTCTTTTCTTCTGAGGACCGTGTGGCGGGTCATTTTCGCCGCTATACAATCCCTCGCCTACGTCGTGTTCTGGCCAGGAGCAACTTCCGGATCGAATTTTCGTCCTACTTCTTTACCCCCCTTCCGCCTTTGATCTTTCTCAGCAGGACAATCCCGACACGGCTTGGCATGCGTCAGGCGGAGAATCACAAGACCGCCGGCTCGGAACACACCCCCGGTGGTCCTGCCGCCTGGGTGATGGACCGCATGCTCGACCTCGAACTGCGCCGCCTGCGCGCCGGTAAGCGCTCCCCATTCGGAGGCAGTTGTCTGTGCGTCGCCGTCAAGGAATAGGTCGGCGCGGGCTTGTCGCTACTGCGGATTTCGCAGGCGCGTCCAGGTACTGAAAGGATCTATCCAGCATGATGTCGCCGGGGAGCCAAGGCGAATCTTTCACCGGATACATTCCAGAATCAGGTGTGTGTACGGAATACGCAAGAGATCGTGGCGGACGCTTGGTCTGATATTGCTGAATACCTGAGACGCGATTTCCACATACTCCCCCTCCCACCTTATGTATTCTCCCCGGTCTCTTGCCAGCAACCACCTCGCCACGGGAGACTGATCGTCGGTCCACACGCCATCGCTGGTAACCAGCTTGCCGCCCGGTTTTAGAGCATCATACGCGATTTGAAATAATTGTCGGGCTTCTGCATCGTCGAGGTGATGTGTGATCCCGAGCGCCAGCGCAACATCAAAGCTCTGCTCTTTGGCGAGTGAAAACTGGCTCACTCGCTCGCAAACAAAGTGCGCCTTTGGAAAACGCCTCTTGGCCAGTTCGATGTACCTGGGACTTAGATCGAATCCCGAATACTCCGACGGTGGCAAGTAACGCACGATGGTCCCAGGTCCGCACCCGATTTCAAGAATTCGGGCGCCGGCGCTTGGCCGAATATATTCGTTCACCAAAACTTTGGCGTAGCCAGCTCCGCCGACCACGCTCGACCAGAGCTGGTAAGCGGCCGGAATC
>CAZANC010000030.1:0-20560 GCA_964486495.1 uncultured Occallatibacter sp. | reverse complement strand
CACTTCACGCTCGGGATCAATGGAACAGGAATTGTCTCGTGGGCGGCGGACGCCAAGTTGCCCTCTAATCACGCGGGCGACAGCTCAACGCGCTTCACCGCGCGCGGCCCCGATGGGCGAGGCATCGAGTTGAAACCTGGCGACACACTGCGCGTGGAAGGCGCGCCCGACGGCAAGGATCTGGCGGCGCTCGATTACATCGAGATCGAGCGAGCTGAATAGTCTGTGCTTGAATCTTGCCGGCCAGCCCGTTCCAGTGCGTCGATGCCGTGTGTTGCGGCTTGATCCGAAGGTGGAAATTCGCTGTCAGCCATGGCCATCAGCCGCCGCAGGCTGCGCCGCGCGCATCTGTTCGATTTCGCCGATAAGCTCCAACATCTGCTTCCGCTTGCGTTCGCTCAGATCAAGAAAGCGGATTCCCACATTGTTGCGATCGTGGATGGACTGAATAACGCCGCCCATCCGGAACGGCAGCCCCTCGAGCCGAAACTCCGTCTCCACTCGCGTGTAAATTCCCACCGGAAACCGTTCGTCGGTGCAAATGCGGCAGCCAGTCAGGCTCAAGTCCAGGATGCGGCCGCGCAGAGTAGATCCGACGTTCACAAGAAGGATCTTGGCAGTGGTGTCCACTTCATGGCGGGCCTGCTCACGGCGTTCGCGGCCCGCGGGTTTTCGCGCGGGAAGCGGCCTCGCTTCCGGCAAAGGCGCGTGCACGCCTGGCCGCGCGGCTTCGGGCAGCTCCATGCCCACGCCAGCAAACGGCTCGCGATTCCGGTCCCGGCTACGCTCCGTGGTTTCGCGCCCGGCCAATTGTGAAGCTTGTTGTTCGGCGAGCAAATGATTCACGGCGTCAGCTCGGCCTACCGAGGCTTCCTCCATCGTGCAAATCACTTTGGCCAGCTCCACCATGCGCCGCGGGATCATATTCACGAAGCGAATGCCGAGAAGGTTTTTCCCGTCAGTCCATTGCAAAACGCCTCGAAAGTGAAATGAAATTCCGCTGATTTTGAAGAAAACCTGCGCGGGCAGGCGGTTGCGCACCGTCACCCGTTCCTTGGTGCGGAGGCGGCAACCTTCCTGGCTCAAATCGACAAGACGAGCCTCAAGCGGCGCACCATGGCCAACAAAAAGAACAACGGAATCTTCATCGACCGGGTGGCGCGGATCGGAACGGCGTTCCTGCTGGGCCGCAAACTTGTCCCTGTCTTCCCACGCGCCCATGGCCTGCTCCGCACAATCGTTCAGCGGAGATCGATGCCCGCAAGCTAATGCCCGTCGGCCAACTCCAATGCCTGGTCCGATGCCTGATCCGATGGCTGGTCCCAGGGCTCGACGGGCGCGGCCTCTGCGGCTTCGCGGCCCACCAGGCGATCGTAACGATACACATCGCTGGTCGTGCCCAGCGACTCGTTGTACAGACTGATGGCCCCGATGAGCTGCGTAAGCTCCTCGCTGAACGCGTGTATCCCCTGCAATTGACTGGCCGTCGCGGGAACCTCGTATTGGGAAGTCTTCATGAATTTCTGAAAGCCGCGGTCCAGCAATCGCGCCACTTCACCCTTCACCAACACTCCCGGGTGGACGGCGTATGCCGCTGGTACCCCTTCCGGATCCTCGGTGCGGCGTGCCGGCACCAGAACCGCTCCCACCCCGTGCTTGCTCACCAACGTGCCCCCGTCGACGCCGGCGTATGGCGACACGTCGAAAGAGTGTGCGCGAAGCAGTTTGAGCGTCTGATCGAAGTTCGGATGCGGGGATTTCTTCTTCATGAGTTCAGCCTGTTTTGGAAGAATACAACCGGTCTCATAAATGCCTCTACCGCCTCGTGAGCGTGTATGGGACCCAACAACAAGGCGGGTCCCATGATTCCGGCGAGTTGACAAAGACGGCTAATGAGACCGGTTCTAGTGAATAGAACCTGCGAATCTTTGGTACTCCAACTCTCGCACACCTGTGCTCCGCGCCGCAATTCCTCATGGCGCATGCAGGTCACAGTCCGGACGCCGCACCTGCTCGATGCGAACGGAGTCGGCTCCGTCGGCGGGCGCGAAGGGCATGCCACCGGATTTGTGATCCCCGGATGAATTCGATCGGCGCCTACGCTGTGCAAGATCAAAAATTTCTTTACATTGCGGGGCGCATGGATTAATAATCGTTTTCCTTGGAGAGCTTGCGCTTCCCGATTCATTTCCCCCATCGCCAAGAAACTCCGAGCAAATCAAGGAGGATTCACAGAAAATGAAGATACTAAGCCCCGCTCTGTTAGGACTTTCTCTCGCGGTCGCCGGAAGCCTGTTCGCCGCGGCACAAGACATGCAAGGGCCGCCCAAGGTAATTGAGCTAACGCGGGAATTCGTCAAGCCTGGCAAGGCCGGCGCCATCCACGACAAGTCGGAGAGCAAATTCGTGGCCGCGATGGCTGCCGCCAAGTGGCCCACTCATTACTTTGCCCTGATGTCACTCTCGGGCAAGACGCGGGCTCTTTATCTCACTGGCTATCCGTCCTTCAAGGCGTGGGAGGACGATTACCTGGCCACGATGAAGAACAAGGCTCTCTCTGCCGAGCTTGAAAAAGCTTCGGAAGCCGACGGCGAACTGCTCGATGGAATGGACCAGTTCGTTCTCTACTACGACGAGGATTTGAGCTACAAGCCCAGCCCGACTCTGGCTCATTCCAAGCTGATGGAGATCACGACTTTCCACCTCAAGCCTGGCAAGGATAAGCAGTGGCACGAGGTGGTTAATCTGGTGATCGATGCGCACAAAAAAGCCGGTGACAGCGCGCACTGGGCCACCTTTGAAGTCGCATACGGCGGCGGCGATGAGTACGTTATCTTCAGCGACGACAAGTCGATGGCCGACATTGACACCAGTTATGCGGAAGACAAGCAATTCCGCGATGCCCTTGGCGACGATGGACTGAAAAAGCTCCGTGAGCTCGCAGCAGACTGCATTGAAAGCTCCGATGCGGAGCTGTTTGGCATCAACCCAGCCCAGAGCTATCCGCCCGATGAGTGGGTCAAGGCCGATCCCGATTTCTGGAAGCCGAAGCCAGCCGCGGCGCCTGCCGCCAAGCCGGCAGCAAAGCCCGCGCAGTAGCGTCCCGCGCTGCTCAACCAAACGTCTCGCGCCGGCGGCTTTGCACGATGCAGAGCCGCTGGTAGCGATGCGCCATTCGGCGCCGGCCCGCTACACTAAACCCGGTAAACTGAAAACGACCGGAGAATCCGCGCCATGGGCACTGCCGCGAACAACGGAATTCCGCAAATCACCGTGCAGGAGCTCAAGCAGCGCCTCGACGAGCGCGTCGGGGCCGGCGAAGATCTCATGATCCTCGACGTCCGCGAGCCCTACGAGTACCAGATCGCCAATATCGGCGGCACGCTCATCCCGCAGAACGAAGTGCCGCGGCGGCTGGCCGAGATCGACCGCAACCGCGAGATCGTTGTGCAATGCCGCTCCGGCGGCCGTAGCCAGCGCGTCGCCGAGTTTCTCGCCGCGCAGGGCTATCCCAACGTGAAGAATCTCGCGGGTGGAATTCTCGCCTGGGCCGACCAGATCGACCCCAGCCTGACCAAGTACTGAAAGTGAACGCCGTTGCGTCCGATTCGCCGGCGCAGCGCTCCGAAAAACATGACCCCCAAGAAATGAATCAAGACTCTCCAGTCCTGACCGGCAGCCACATTCGCCTCGAACCGCTCTCGCCCGCCCACGCCGACGGCCTTGTGGCTGCTTCGTCCGGCGATCCCACGCTCTATCAATGGAGCGCCGTCCCCATTGGCCGCGACGCCGTTCTCCGTTATATTGAGACCGCTCTCGCCTGGCGCGACGCCGGGATCGCCGTACCGTTCGCAACAATCCGCATCGCCGACGGCGTCGTCATCGGTTCCACGCGCTTTTTTGATATTGAGCGCTTCGCCTGGCCGTCCGCCCATCCCCGCCACGGCCGCGAGCTTCCCGACGTCTGCGAGATCGGCTACACCTTTCTGGCGCACTCGGCCATCCGCACCGAGGCCAACACCGAGGCCAAGCTCCTAATGCTCACGCACGCTTTTGAAGTGTGGCAGATGCTCCGCGTCTGCCTGCACACCGATGCGCGCAACAAGCGCTCGCAGGCGGCCATTGAACGAATCGGCGGGAAGTTCGAGGGTGTTCTCCGCGCGCACAAGATAGCCGCGGACTTCACCGTGCGCGACTCCTGGCGCTATTCGATTCTTGCGGCGGAATGGCCCGAGGCGAAGCATCGCCTCGCGGAACGGCTTCAACGCTCTTAGTCCGATGAAAACGCTGCCCAGCGCTCCTTCATATGGAACAGAGCAGATTCGTTCCGCGTATCATTGAGACAAGAAACCCAACGCAGTTGGATTCTCCTACGTAGGATTCTTCCCCGTGTCCACGAGCAGCGGGCAACGGGGGTATTGCAATGCGTTCTTTAAGAAGTTTCGTATCGATTCTTATTCTCACAATTCCAATTCTTCTCTCCGCCGAAGATCGGCTGGCTCCGATCGCTTACGATCTCAAAGTCAACATCGAGCCCGTAAACGGAACCATTGCCGTTCAAGGGACGGTGGATATGCCGTCGAACGCCGCGACGGCATCCACCTTGAAGTTCAATCTCCACGAAACCATGGAGATCACGAAGCTTCTGATCGACGGCAACGCCGCGACTTTTGCCTACGCTCCCACGGAGGGCTCGCTTCCCCTCCCGGCAACGCGAGGTGTAGTCGTGAATCTTCCCGTCGCTACTCCTCAACGCATGATCCACATGGAGATTGCCTACCGGGGCCGCTTGATGGTGCTTCCGGAATTCGGCGCATCGCCGGACATGCGCCATTCGATGGATGATCAAATCAACGCCCGGATGGTCGAACTGGCCTTTTACTCCTCCTGGTTTCCGCAGTTCGCATTCGGGCAGCCAGTGAAAAGTGAACTGACGCTCTCGCTCCCACAAAACTGGATTTCGATCTGTTCCGGCAAAAGAACCGAAGACAGCATTCAGACCGGTCGAGCCATCACACACTGGTCCTCAGCCAAAGACGTTGACATCGTGATTCTCGCCTCTCCCGACTACAAACTCACGCAGCTTCAGGAGTCCGGCGTTCCTGTCGAAATCTACGATACGCAATTGCCGAAGCCCTTCATTCAGCAGGATGGCGAGCAAATTGCCGGCGTGCTGAGGCTGTTCACAGCCAAGCTGGGAGAAACGAATGTTCCCAACGGAGTCGTCAGGCATGTGTATTCTCCCAAGCGCAAGGGTCAGGGAAGAGCCGGATTTGCCAGGCCCGGACTCATTGTGACTTCAGAGGGCCGGACACTCGAGGGCCTGGCGGGCGATCCAAATTTCTCTCTTTTCCAGTCGGTCGCCCATGAGATTGCGCACTATTGGTGGAATTTCGGCGCAGGCCAGGGAGACTGGATCAATGAGGCATTTGCCGAATACTTCTCTGCCATTGCAGTCGAAAACCTCAACTCCGAATCGGCCTTTAACGCCGTCATTGCCGACGATCGCAAGCAGGTTGGTGAACTGCCTTCGGACGCCCCTTCATTGGCCAACGTTCAGATGACGGATCAGGACAGCTTCGTCATTCGCTATTACAAGGGCTCGTTGATGCTCGACGCGATCCGTCACGCTATGGGAGACGAAAAGTTCTTTCAGGCGTGCCACGAGTTCTTTGAAGCTTACCGTGACAAACCGGCGGGGACAGAGGAATTTCGCAGCTTCTGGAAATCGAAACTCGATCAGGCAGGCCTGATTGATTCCTGGTTGGATTCGCGCGGAGGCCTGCCCCCGGGCAGTAGATGAACACGGGGCACAGGGATGACCACGAGCGATGGATGCGGAACGGTCTGCTCTAGCTCGAAGATGAACGCGCGCCAAACACCCGCTTGAACCACCCACGTTTGCGTTCGCAGTAAGGCGACCGTTGGCGCTTCGAGTGCAGATGATAATCCCTGCACCGCTGGCAGTCGCCACGCCGCGGACAATCCCGCTTGGGGCACGTGCACACGGCCGGCCGCTCGCCGACGATGGCAAAAACCTTCGCCCCGGCCTTCATGACGCTTCGAGAGCGGGTTTCCCGTTCTCGTCCATCTTGCCGAAGATCATCTTGCCGCTGGCGGTCTGCAGCACGCTGGTTACTGAGATGCCGACGGAGCGCCCGATCAGCTTCCGTGCGTGATCCACCACCACCATCGTGCCATCATCCAGGTAGCCCACGCCCTGGTTGTACTCCTTGCCTTCTTTCAGGATCACGACGTTCATGCGTTCGCCCGGCAGGACCACGGGCTTGAGGGCGTTGGCCAGGTCGTTGATGTTCAGAACGTCCACATGGTGCAGGTGAGCCACCTTGTTCAGGTTGAAGTCGTTGGTGACCACCTTGGCCTCCCACTTCTTGGCCAGCTCCAGCAGCTTCAGGTCCACTTCGCGGATAGAAGGGAAATCGTCGGGCACAATCTGCACTCGGATCCTGTCGTTGGACTGCATGCGCTGCAGCATATCCAGGCCGCGGCGTCCGCGCTGGCGCTTCGACCCATCGGTGGAGTCGGCAACGATCTGCAGTTCGCGCAGCACGAACTCCGGAACCACCAGCATGCCATCAATAAAGCCGGCCTCGGCGATGTCGGCGATGCGGCCGTCGATAATGACGCTCGTGTCCAGCACCTTGGCGCTGCGGCGTGTAGGCTTATCGCCCGAGAACACGGTGCCCAGCGCGGCAGGATTCAGCAGGTCGCCCTTGCTCGCGCCGACCAGGAGGCCCACGTAGGTCATCAGCAGAAGCACGAAGATCTGCAATGCAGCGGAGTTCGAGCCGGAGAGCGGTGCTGCGCGCAGCACCAGGCAGAAGAGGGCCGCACCAACGATTCCGAGCACGCTGCCGACAACTGCGCCGATCAGCCGCCGCAATGTGAGAGCCCTGACGCGCAATTCGAAGACGATGACCGCGCTGGCCGCGACCGCTCCCGCGATTGCGCCCTCCCAACCCGTCTGGAGCCCAAAGGGCCGGAGAAAGTAACAAACCGCGGCAAGCAGAATGACAAAAAGAAGACGCAGAAGAACCAGGTCCATACGAACCAACTTTCACCGGCAGCAGCACTTCACTGCCGGCCGATGGCCCCAATCTAAAGCCATCGATGGCGAGTATGCGCATAGCGATGCCTCATCGTCAAGAGGGAAGCGGGGAAGGCGGGGAGTAGGGAGTAGCCAGTAGGCAGCAGCCAGTAGCCAATAGCCTGTAGGCGGCGGCCAGTAGCCAGTAGGGAGTAGATGAGCGCTATCTCGCGGATTCGGCGTCGAGTTGAATTGAAATCGCCCGATTCGATTGGCGGCACGCGCATGTCTTTTCTATTCCCTACTGGCTACTCCCTACTGGCTGTTTTTCTCACGAAGCAGCAGCCAACGCCTCGTCCTGCGGGATGCGCTGCGCGCCCTTGCGCGGGCCGCGCTTGCGCGCGCTCATCACTTTCACCCGCTCCAGCAGCTCGAGCGACGAGCAGCCCTTCCTCGCCATCACCGCGTCGGCCACGTGGATCTCTCCACCCACGGCCTGTCCATCGGCGAGCAGGAGCATGGGCACATACGACCGCATGCGCTTCAGGCGCTCGGCAAGCTGAAATCCACTCATCTGGGGCATGTTGGTGTCGGCCAGGATAAGGTCGATTTGCGGCGTCGTAGAAAAAACGGCGATCGCCTCCTGGCCATTTGAAGCCGCCAGCACGCGATAGCCATTCGTTGCCAGCGTGAACTTGAGCACGGAGAGCTCTTGTTCGTTGTCGTCTACACAGAGAATCACTTTCTTTGGACGCATGGTCTTGGGATTACTCCTGGGTGCAATTTGAACCACATGATTCAAGGCAACAGATCACCGCCGGCCTGGCAGTTCAAGTCTTTAAATGTTTGGCCCGGTACGCTGGAGGAAGACGTGCTCACGTTCGTTGGATCGGTGGTTCCGATTCGCCGGCACAGAGGTCCGCGACCAAGGAGGGCGCGCCCGCTCACACAACCGGGAACCGGCACAGGACCCTCCGCGGCTAAGTCTTGCTTCGCGGTCAAGTGCTCAGTGATTTGGCGCTTCTCGAAAGAATTCCAGTCGAAACGCGCCAGAAGAATTGTCTGCTACGAATCGAAACAGTACGAGTACTGGAGAGCGATGAAAAGAGGGAATAAGAAACGAAGACGGCGCTGAAAATCCAACTGAAACAAGGTTAAAACGGCTACAGCCAACACACATCGTCACTTGCGAAGATGAATTTCTGTTGAAAGCATGTGCATCACGGCAGGAAAAGCTGCCCTTTTGCAACAAGAACTGTGCTGCCCGCAACGCGCACATCGCTCACCCTCGCCGATTCTCTTTTGGCGGAGAGGAAAAGATCGCTCGGCCGGCCCATCTCCACACCCTGGCGCAGGTGCACACGCGCGCCCGAAGGAACCGCGCCGCGAGCCACGAGATACGCGATCGCGCAACCGGCTGCCGAACCCGTTGCCGGATCTTCACCGCCATAGAACTGCATGCGTGCCCAGTACTCCGTATTTTCTTGGTTTTGGTTTGGGTCCGGTGCAACCACATAGAACCACCGCGCTCCACGGTCTCGCAGCCACGCGGTAGCATCCTCCTGATTCACTTTGAGGCGCGCCAGCGCGGCTTGCGAGCGAAGGACCACAATCGCGAAGGCCGTTCCCGTCGAAACGACCTGCGGCGGCAGCGCGGGATCCAGATCGCCCGCTTCCAGGCCCGCCAGCCGCACCACGGCCTTTGCATCCAGCTCCGCGCCGAACTCCGGATCACGCTGCGTCATCTCACCGAAGACTCCTGCGGAGCCCCCGGTGCTCTGCTCAAACCGCACCGGGATTGGCCCGACTTCGAGCGCCAGGGTCACCGTGTCGCCCTGCACGGTCTCGGGCGCTTCGGCTTTCAACACTCCCGCGGTGCCCAGCGTAGGATGGCCCGCAAACGGCAGCTCCTCCCGCGGCGTGAAGATGCGCACGCGTACGCCCTCAACCTGCTCGATCTCTGCTGACCTGCGCTCGACAAACGTGGTCTCCGACAGATTGAACTCGCGCGCAATGGCCTGCATTCGCTCGGTTGCCAAACCGCACGTGTTCATTACCACGGCCAGCGGATTCCCGGCCAGCGGCTCGGTGGTAAAAGCGTCCACAACAAAGTAGTCGAGCTTCAACAAAAGCCTCCAAAGTGGTCTAAGTGTACGATCAACCGGAATTTCGCGTACTTGTGGAAACACGCGCTCCTGTGGATTCGCTCACTGAACATTGATTGCGAAGAGTTTCATTCCGGCTCAGCGCTCAAGATTTCCAGAGGAGAATCGCGGAGGCCGCTGAGGACTCGCGTTTGCGGCGCTGCCGTTCCGTAATCGTGAGCGGCAAATGCTCACGACATTCCTCCACGCAACACAGATCTCTGACCCCTGATCTCTGTCTCTAGAGCTCGATCAGCGAGCGCGGCTGCCGGATTCGTGAGCGATCCAGGAACAGCCTCAAGCGGAGAGCTTCCGCGCGTTCAACGGCCACAAGGCGCATCTGACGGCGAACATGGTCGATGTCATCCAGCCGGTCCAATTGCGCTTCGTCGTGATTGGCGTCGCGCTCCAGTCGCGCGATGCGCTCCTCAATGGTTTGACGGAACCGCGGACTGATTTCGAATCCTTCCTGGGCAGCGCATTGGATCGTCATGAGAGCACCTCGGAGCGGGAAGGCCTGAGGCCGAAGCTTTTTTCGCCGGCGGCCTCAAGTTTTTCCTATTGCTGCCGATACTACCGAAGCACCCATCTCTGCGCCAGATTACGGCGTCGCGCACCTTCAGTAACCCACTGTCCGGAAATGCTACAGTTCGTAGTTCTCAGTTCGTAGCTCGCAGTCTTTTGGGTGCACACAGATGGTGGCTCGAACGTTGAGTCGGCAACCATGGACTGAGAACTGAGAACTACGAACTGCCTCTACCTGTCCGCCACAACGCCCAACTCGATTTGCGTTCCGCTCTCGAATTGAATGTTCTTGATCGGGTCCAGCAACACGCCCGAAGAGGAGCTGTTGCCCGCGAGCATCAAGCCGGGAATGTTCGTCGGGCGCGGTCGAGCGCGTACTGCCGCAACTCCATGAGCGCCGGTATCTACGCTCAAATCGCCGCTATCCCCTGCTCCTGTGTTTACCGCCGAGCCGGGATTGCCGTTCGCTCTGTCACTGGCTGAATTGGCCCCATCAGCGGTCCGGTCAACCGCGTCGCTTGGCAGACCACCGGCGCCGTTCGTCATTCCTCCACCGCGGCCATAGGCTGTGCCTTCGCTGGCGCCCACCCTTCCGCCGCCACTCATGGGCGTGCCGATCATTCCGTCGTCGCTCCTCGAACTCGCGGCCATGGCGCTGGCGCTCAGGTTCACCCTGCGGATCAACGAGTAAATCGCAACGCTCTGCCCGCTCTTCAACTCCGCGTGATCGAACGCAATCGCGATTCGTGCCGGCCCGTGTTGCTGGTCGTACGCCTGCACCTCGGTTATGTGGCCCACCAGCCGCGAGCCTCTCGGAATCACGGTACCGTCGGAGCTCTGCACTTTCTCCGTGGTCTTGAGCACAACGCGATCGCCCACTTTGGCTGTCTTTGAATCCAGCTTGCCCTCGAGCTCGCCCGTCACCGCGGACATTTCCCACGCGTGCGACGCCGCCAGGTCGCCGAAACCTCCAGAGGCCGGCGCGTAGGTCACCTTTGCGGAGTCACTCGCCGAAGGACTTGCGTTTGGGTCTGTATTGGAATCTTGCGCGAGGAGGGGAATGCCGGTGAGGGTGGCGCCGGCCACCACAATGGCGATGGCGATTTTCATCTCGAAATCCTTTCAAAGATCCCGATCATCGCAGGCCGGAGGATCAAATGCGGTGCAGCTTAATTCCCTGGCGACGGTGCATAGTAGCCCTTGCGCACCTGCACTTTCAGATTTTCGCCGTTATCGCTCTTACACTCCAATCCGATGCGCCGGAATGTCCCATCCTCTTTGGTGTTGCTGGGGGTGTAGCTGGCCACGTACTGCGTGCGCAGCTCGGCTTCGATTTGCTCGAACGCAGCCTGCAGCTTGGCGCCGTTGTTGCCCACGTCGATGATCCGGCCTCCGGATTCGTCCGAAATCTGCTTCGCCGGGGAGTAGCCGTAATAGCCCTCGCCCTGGCTCCAGTACATCTCCCGGTCGGCAATCAGGATCACGTAAATGATGATGTTGTTTCTCTGTGCCGCAGCAATGGCATCGCGAATCTTGTGATCGCTGCCCTCATCCTCGCCGTCGGTCAGGATGATTAGTGCTTTGCGGCCCGACTCCTGGTTGAGTTTGTCGTTGGCAGCCTCGAAAATCGCGTCATAGAGCACCGTGCCCTTGGGATTGCTGATGGGCACCGGCCCGCCGCCCATGCCGGGGGGCCCGAGAGATCCGCCGCCAATGTTGATCTGCGCTTTTTCCATAGCGCGCGCCAGCAAGTGCGGACTGTTGGTAAAGTCCTGCAGCAGGTCGACATTCACGTCGAATTCCGCCAGAAAGGCTTCATCCTGCTTCCGCAAAACCTGCTCCAGAAACTGGCTGCCCGCTTGTTGCTCCAGCGGCAGCACTCGTTGCTGACTGCCCGAGGTGTCAAGCAGAATGCCCAGCGTTAGAGGCTGATCGGTCTCCGCCACAAAGCTCTTGAATGTTTGCGGCGCCTTGTCCTCCGACACCTGGCACGAATTGCGCGTGAGATGCGGAATCAGGGTTCCGCTCTTGTCCTTGACCGTGAAGAACAGGTCGACCAGGTTCACCTTCACCTTGAGGGTCTCCATCGATGTCTCTTCCGGTGGAGGAGCAGGCGCAGTGCTCACCGGCGGCGCGTCAGGCGAGGGCGCAAGCTGAGCCCATCCCGGCGCTGCCAACACCGGCAAGGCAACCAAGAACGCGGCGATTCCGACCCCACGGGGACAACCCAGGCGCATGATGCTCCGTTAGACGAGAACTCGTCTCCTAAGAGAGCATAGCGCGCCTGTTTGCCGGTCGAAAAGCAACCCGCGCGTGTCTGCCGCGTCTGATAGTCTGTGGCTTGCGGCCTTTGTGGCGCGTGTCGCCAGTTTCAGCGGCTCGTTCAGCGGCTGGCTCAGCGCGCCGTATCGAAGGCATTTAGGGAGGAAGACTTCGCGGTGAAAGGGTGGAAATCCATTGCGCCGGCAGGGCTACTGTGTTTGGGGCTGCTTTTGGCGTCGGGGATCGTCGCCCAACAGCAGACCCCCGTTCCCGATGCGCCCACGCCGCAAGCTCCGCCGCCACTCCCCGGCGTTAACGGCGGAATCGCTCCCGGAGTCGGCTCCGGCGAGGCTCCCAGCACTCCAAACTCGACCTCTACGGTTCCGGCACAGCCTGGCCCCGATCAGCCGCCCGCCCCTCCGAGCCAGCAGCCTGCGGTCGAGCAGCAAGCGCCCAACTCGCATGACGCCCCCCCGGACCAGGGCAATGCCGCAGTGGCAACCTTCCGCGTGCAGGTCAACTTCGTTCAGGTTCCCGTCACGGTGAAGGATTCCAAAGGGAATTTGGTCTCGGGGCTTACCTGGCGCGACTTCACCGTCTATGAGAACAACACCCGTGAGCCGCTGCGCGTTTTCAGCGTGGATCCGGAGCCGCTCTCCATTGCTTTCGTAATCGATCAAACCCTGCCCTCGAACATCATGACGCAGGTGAACAACTCCATGGGCTCCATCCAGGGTGCGCTCGCGCCCTATGACGAGGCTGCGGTCTTCACTTACACCAACGGCCCCAAAGAGTGGACTGGCTTTACGGGCGCGCAGAGCGCCCGCCTGCCCGCGGTACTTTCGCTCGCGCAGGCCACCGGCAGCGACCCCATGGTTCCTGACCCAAGCTCACCGTTCTCAGCCTGCGCGATCTCCATCAACGGAAATTGCCCCGACCCGAACCTGCAGCCCGGCAAGTCGACGCAGACAATCGGGGAGCTCAATCTCCCGAAGGAGATTCACACCCTGAACGACGCAATTCTGGCTGCTGCCAAGGAGCTTTCCACGCGTCCCAAGGACCGCCGGCGCATCATCTTCGTCATCTCCGATGGCAAGGAGTACGGCAGCAAGGCCACCTGGAAAGAAGTTGTGCGCTACCTGCAAACCAACAAGATCGCCGTCTACGGCACGTTGGTGGGCGACACGGCGCGCTGGGGCGGCGAGTGGGTTGACCGCATCCACATCCCCTTCACCGGTGTCTACGACAACATTCTTTACCGGTACACTGCTGAGACCGGCGGCGATTATTACGCCGAGGGCGGCGTGAACGGCATCGAGCGGAGCTACGCCAAGATCGCCGAAGAAGCCCGCGACCAATACACGCTGGGCTACCTGACCAGCGAATCATTCTACGACGACAAGTTCCGCCCCATCGATGTGCGCGTCGATCGGCCCAACGTTACCGTGATCGCCAAGCGCGGCTATTATCCCTCCGCGCAGGATTACAAATAAGCGAGCAGCCGATTTTTTGAACTGGAGAAACACGAAAGCCTGTGCGTTGGCACAGGCTTTTGAATTTTGTCTTGGATTGATGAATCGCGAATGCGCACGTTGCGCTTGAGGCCGAAATCCCAGCGCTGCCCGCGAAGACGGCGCTACTTGGGCCCCTATTACTTGGGTTCGACCGGTGCGTTCGAAGCCGGAGGCGGGGCTGGCGTGTTCTGCTGCTGAGCCGGCGGCGCAGGCGGTGGCGGATCGGGGGTGCCTTTTATTCCCTCGCGGAAACCCTTCAATCCCTCGCCCAGTCCTTTACCTAGCTCCGGCAGCCGCTTGGCCCCGAACAGCACAAATGCAAGGATGGCCAGCACCACAATGTGCCACGGCTGAAGTAGATCGCCCATCAATGTTCCTCCGCGCGCTGAAACCGATGCCGCGCGCTTCTTCAACTCTCTATTGTCGCACAAATCCGATGCAGGATGCTCGGCACCGGGCGGTTGTGGCAGACTGGAAACAGTCGAGGAGGTCCCCCAATGAAGATCGTCAAGCTGCTTGCCCTGTCGGGGTTACTGGCGCTCGGCAGCGCCGCGGCTAACTCCGCAGGCCGTGACATTTATCCCGATCCTTCCCAAGCCCGGGCCGACCTGGCCGCCGCCCTTAAGACGGCCGCCGCCACGCACCGCCGCGTTCTCTTGGATTTTGGCGGCAACTGGTGCGGCGACTGCCAGGTCTTGGATCTTTATATGCACGACAGCAAGAACGAGCCTCTCATCGAGTCGAACTTCGTCGTGGTGCACATCAATATCGGCCGCATGGACGCCAACCTCGACCTCGCCGAGAAGTATGGGGTTCCGCTCAACAAAGGCGTGCCCGCGCTGGCCGTCTTGAGCGAGCACGGCGCGCTGCTTTACAGCCAGAAGAACGGCGAATTTGAAGCCATGCGGAGCATGGAGTCGTCAGCCCTGACAGAGTTCCTGGTGCAATGGAGGCCTGCGCGTCCCGGCTGTTCGGCTGTTGTGGTCAACTGCTAGCAAGTTGGACTCAAACGGCGCGGACCCTCGCGAACCCCCAAGGAGACCTGATGCTTCCGGCCAACGAGAGCGACGATCACGGCGCAGCTCGCTCCATCGCCACGCTTTCAAGCCGCGAGGTCTACCGCAACCGCTGGATGCGCGTGCGCGAAGACGAGATCCTGCGCTCGAACGGCCAAAAGGGCATCTACGGCGTGGTCGAAAAGCCCGACGGCGCCATCATTCTGCCCATCGATGACGGGCACATCTGGCTTGTGGAACAGTTCCGTTACACCATTCAGGAGCGGGCGCTCGAGCTGCCCCAGGGCACTTGGGAGAGAGAGATCGAAGATCCCGAGGAGCTGGCGCGCGGCGAGTTGCAGGAAGAGCTCGGGCTCAAAGCCGCGCAGATGATTCAACTGGGCGCGTTGTGGATTGCTTACGGTTTCGTACGCCAGCGCGAGCATGTGTTTCTGGCGACGGGTCTCTCGCCGGCGGAAAAAAACCCTGACGCCGAAGAGCACGATCTGGTGGTTCATTCCGTTCCCATCCCGGAGTTTGAGCGCATGATGCTCGACGGGACGATCCGGGACGAATGCACGGTAGCGGCCTGGGGGCTCTATCTGCTTTGGAAGGCCCGGCAAGGGTAAGCCATCGGCTCATCCGCCCTGCGAGGCCACAGCGGTTCCCAAATTGATGGTCCCCGGAGCCGCCTTTCGCCGCTCCGAAAAGGGGCACGCGGAAATCTGGAACCACTCGGGCGCCTTCCGCCGCGTGACTCGCGTCACAAGCCAAAACCCGCAATTCCTGAATAATCAAGGCTGAACGAGGCGCACTGAGCGAATTTCGCGCCGGCACGGCAGTGTCTCACCGCCCTGTGCGAAGCGGAAATCGCTTTGGTTCGCGACCCACGGAACGTGCAACAGGGATCGAAGCGAACCGCGAGACCAAGAACGAGTCAGGCCATGTTCAAGATCGTGGAAGCCCGCACCGCCGGCCTCAACATCCGGCAGTTTATCGTCGAAGCGCCGCGCATCGCGCGCAAGCAGCGGCCGGGGCAGTTTGTCATTCTGCGGCTTCACGACTACGGCGAGCGCATTCCCCTCACCATCAAGAGCGCCGATCCGGCGGCCGGCACCATCACCATCGCGGTGCAGGCCGTGGGCAAAACCACATCGCTGCTCAACTCGCTTGAGGCGGGCGACTCGATTCTCGATGTTGTCGGTCCGCTTGGCCGGCCCTCCGAGATCAGGAACTACGGAACGGCCGTGATTCTGGCGGGAAGCGTGGGCACGGCCATGGCGCTGCCCACCGCCAACGCGCTTCGGGAGGCCGGCAATCATGTCATCTTCATTGAAGGCGCGCGCAGCAAAGAAATGGTGGTCTTTGAAGACGAAGTGCGCGCGGCGAGCCATGAAGCCTTCATCCTTACCGACGACGGCAGCTACGGCGAACAGGGCCTGGTCACAAAAAAGCTCAACGAGCTGATTGCCGCTGGGCGCAAGCTCGACTTCGTGCTTGCCGTTGGCCCCGTGCCTATGATGCGCGCCGTGGCCGGAATCACCGCGCCGCTGGGCATCAAGACCATGGTCAGCCTGAACTCCATCATGGTGGACGGCACGGGCATGTGCGGCGGCTGCCGCGTGCTTTTGGGTAACCAGAGCAAGTTTGCCTGCGTCGATGGGCCGGAATTCGACGCGTCACTGGTGAATTTTGACGTGCTGATGCAACGCAACGCCATGTATCGAAACCAGGAGTGCCAGTCCCTGAAGGAGTTTGAGAGGCACAAGCAGGAGGAGTTGGCCCGCGTGCATACGGCACTGGCCACCAGGGAGAAGGAAGCAGCGCAATTGCGCGCAAGGTTGGAAGCGCAGGAGGAGAATCATCATGTCTGACGCGCCCTCGCTTCCCGCCAATCCGCTTCCCCTTAAGGAGCGCATTCAGATTCCGCGCGTGCACATGCCGGAGCTTGATCCTCAAATACGCGCGCACAACTTTGAGGAAGTGAACCGGGGATTGGCTGCTTCAGGCGCCGTGAATGAGGCCACGCGATGCATTGCCTGCGCTAAGCCCGGCTGCCAGTTGGATTGCCCGGTGGGCGTCAAGATCAAGGAGATTGTGGGGCTGATTTATTCGGGCGACTTTCTGGCCGCGGCCCGCAAGATGCGCGAGGACAACGCGTTGCCCGCCATCACCGGCCGCGTATGCCCGCAGGAGAGCCAGTGCGAAGGCGGTTGTGTGCTCGGCAAAAAGGGCGAGCCCGTAGCCATCGGCAATCTCGAACGGTTTATCGCGGACTTCGAGCGCCTGAGCGGCCAGCTCGGATTGCCCGCCATCGCTCCGCCCACCGGCAAGAGCGTGGCCATTGTGGGCAGTGGCCCGGCAGGACTTTCAGCGGCCGGAGATCTGATTCAGAAGGGCCATAGGGTCCGAGTTTTTGAGGCGCTGCACGAGCTCGGTGGCGTGCTCGTCTACGGCATTCCGGAGTTCCGTCTGCCCAAGGCGATCGTGAAAGACGAAGTCGACAATCTGCGGCGCATGGGCGTGGAATTCGAGACCAACGTAGTGGTGGGCAAGAGCGTGACGCTCGACGAGCTGATGCGCGTCGAAGGCTACGACGCGGTCTTTGTGGCCACCGGCGCGGGCCTGCCCGTTTTTCTCGGCGTGCCCGGCGAGCACCTGAACGGCGTCTATTCGGCCAACGAGTTCCTCACCCGCGCGAACCTGATGCGCGCCTACCGGTTTCCTGAGTTTGACCAGCCCATCTACGACTGCTGCGATCGCGACGTGATCGTGGTGGGCGGCGGCAACACAGCCATGGACGCAGTGCGCACTGCGCGGCGGCTGGGCGCGAAGACCGCGACTCTCGTCTATCGCCGCTCCGAAGCCGAGATGCCGGCCCGCGCCGAAGAAGTTGGTCATGCCCGCGAGGAAGGCATCGAATTCCGCATGCTCACCAATCCCGTCGAATTCCTGGGCCACGAAAACGGCTGGCTCACCGGCGCGCGCTGTGTGCGCATGGAGCTGGGCGAGCCCGATGCCGATGGTCGCCGGCGTCCTGTCGCGATCCCCGGCTCGGAGTTCGTCTTGCCTGCTGACGTGGCCATCATCGGTGTGGGGACAACGGCCAACCCGTTGATCCAGAGCACCACGCCCGACCTCGCCACCAACGAGCGCAACTACATCGTGGCCCATCCCGAGTCCATGCGCACGAGCAAGCGCGGAGTTTTTGCCGGCGGCGACATAGTCACCGGCGGAGCCACAGTGATCCTGGCCATGGGTGCGGGACGCAAAGCCGCGAAAGCAATCGACGAGTACCTCAAGAACGGCGAGTGGTGAAATCAGCCGCCTGTGTCGTCAGCCGATCACGGATGAGTCGCGCGGTTCTACGGGCTTTCGCAGGTGCGATTTGATCGGACAAGTGAACGAAGATATTTGTATCGAGAAGGAATCTATCGCTCGTTCGATTCTTCCCTGCTGAAGCGCCGGCCTGCTTCGACGTTCTGCAAGCGCATCATCAGAGCATCGAATCCCTGGGCGTCACCCGAACTCCGCGCAAACTGGGCAAGCCATTCGCGGAAAGCTCCGTTCAGCGTTCTGCCCTGCTCTCGCGCGATCAATCGCACCCGCTCGATCAGGTCCTCGTCGGCGCTTAGGGTGATGTTCTTCATACGAAAACAGTGTACGCGTCGCCGCTCCAAAAGAATGGGCGGCAAAGCTCTCGCTCTGCCGCCGCCCTGTCCCTGGGTTGTCTTGAAGGTACTGCAGTCTTACGAAACCTTTCCGCTTACTGCAAGAGCTTGGTCACTTCCTGCTGCACCTGGTTAGCCTGCGCTAATGCCGCGATGCCCGTCTGGCTCAGAATTTCGTACTTCGACATGTTCGAGGTTGCCGAGGCATAGTCGGTTGCCTGCACTGCATTCTGCGCTGAAACCACGTTCTCCTGCTGCGTGCTCATCACCTGGCTGAGCGAATTGAGAGTATTGATCTGGGCGCCGATGTAGCCATCCATCGAGGCCACGTCGCTGATGGCCACATTCAGTTCGTTAAGGGCCACCTCAGCTTCCACCTGCGTGACCAAGTCGGTGGCGCTCAGGTTGGAGCCGGCCCCATCGGAGTAACTGGTTGTGGCCACACCGCCGGAGCCGTTGTTGTCCGCAACCATGCTCGTGATGAGCGCGCCGCCGCCCGTTGATGTATCGGTCATAGAGCCGGTCACGCCCATGCCGTAGTACGCGGACAGGCCCACTGCCGGGGTGTCCTGCACCTGGGTCACCGCGTCCGCGCCATCGGCGATAGTCTGCGCGAAGGTCGCGCCTTCCGAGGCGGAGCTGGTGGAGACCATCGTCAGGGTCGTGTTTCCCCCCGACGAGTTAGCGGTTGCACTAATGCCCAGGCCAGATTGCGTGATGGCGGCTGCCAACTGCGCCATGGTGTCGCCCGTGGCAGCGAACGTCGTGCCGTCGATGACCAGACTGCCCGCGGTCAAGGCGTCGGCGCCGGCGTCGCCGGTCACAGTCACAGTGCCGATCTGGTTCTGGTTGGCGACGTTGGTCGTCGCAGCTACCCCGCCTGCGCCCACAGTCACCGTGGAGCTGAAAGCGTCGGACGCGTTGGCGGCCCTGAAGGTGAGGATCTTCCCGGTGCTGTCGACCGAGGCCGTAACACCGTAATTGCCGGCGTTGATGGTCGCCGCCAGATCGGCGGCATTATCGGTCTTATTCAAGGTCCCCAGGGTAATGGCCGGGTTGGAGCCGATGCTGACCGTACCGCCCGTGTATGCCTGGTTGGCGTTGCCGGTGGTGATGGTGCCGATCGTATTGGTGAACGACCCGCTGGCGATCGGGATCCCGGTCAAAGTGAGCGCGCCCGCCGATGCGGTCAAGTTGTTGCTCGATACGGTTACAGCCGGGTTGGCGGACGTTAAGGTGAGGAGCGTACTGGCCGCGTGACCGTCGAGATATCCAGAGGAATTCACCGAAGCCGTCACACCATACCCGGCGGCATTGATGGTGGCCGCCAGGTTCGCCAGCGTGTCCGTTGAGTTGGCGGTCCCAAGGGAAATGATGTGGGTTTTGCCGTCGGACCCGACAATAGAGAGGGTGCCGCCGGTGAGTGTGTCCCCAGCCGCGGCGATGGTGAGGGTGCCCACTTCGCCGGCGCCATTGGTTCCGGCGCCTAAGCCGTTGCCGGCGATAATGATGCCGGTATCGTTACCGCCGCCGCCAGCCGTATTCGCCGCTGTGGACGCACTGGCCGCGGCCGTGCCTGCCTGGGTTGCAGTGCCAAAGCTCGCGCTCAGCCCCAGGCCAGAGCCGTTGATGGCGTTGATCAGGCCCTGGGCAGTGTTGGAATAATTCGTGCCCGTACCCACCGTGATGTTCGCCGAAGCTGGCGTAACCGTCCCGCTCGATCCCCTGGCAAGGTAGCTCACAGTGATCGTGGTTGACCCACTGGCATTCAAGCTGTCGGAAGCGGAGGCATTGGTTCCGCCTTTGGAGAGATCGATGAACACGTTGCTCTGCCCGCTGGAGTAGGACATTGCACCGCCCGTGTCGCCCACGCTCGACGAGGACAACGTGCGGATGAAAAGGTCGTCCACTGAGGAGCCGGCCTGCGAGGAATCGCCGGTGTAAATCGCGACCGTAGTGTTGTTGAAGACCTGCTCCTGGTTGTACGTGGTCGTCGACCCAATATTGTTGATCTCGGCCAGGATCGATTGGTACTCCTGGTTCGCCGCTCCCTCCTGGGTCGAATTGAGGGTGCCGTTCGAGGCTTCAGCGGCCAGCGTTACCGCGCGGTCAAGCAAGCTCGTCACCTGCGACAGCGCGCCGTCGGCCACTTGCATCAGTCCCACGCCTTCCGTGGCGTTGGTCTCAGACTGCGTCAGCGCAACCGAATTCGCCTCCAGACCGTTGACCAGCGACAGGCCGGCGGCGTCATCCGCTCCGGAGTTGATGCGCGACCCCGACGACAACTGCTGCAACACCGTCTGCAGGCTGGCGTTCGTGTTGTTGAGGTTGTTCTCAGCGTAAATCGCGGACAGATTGTTCAAAACACCGAGGGCCATGGGATCAACTCCTTCTCGGATGC
>CAZANC010000029.1:0-20666 GCA_964486495.1 uncultured Occallatibacter sp. | reverse complement strand
CTCGCCCGAAGGAAATGTGGCCGGCCAGATCGCATCCAACAACCCCTCGCGGATCTTCGCCTCGCCGGGGTTGATGGACGCGGCTTTGACCTTCACCAGCACTTCGCCTTGAGACGGTTCAGGCACTGGCACATCCAGGACCTGCAGAACCTCGATCCCGCCGTAGCTGTTGAATCGCACCGCTTTCATGACCTACTCCTCGCAGCCGCCATTAGCGCTCCTGAGACGCCAGCAGCCGTTCATCCGTCGAGCCTTGCCTCGGGTTTCAATGGCATCGAATCGAGCTGAAGGCCTGGTTTCTTCTCCCAGCTGGCGAGTGCCATGCTGCCAAGTTCCTGCATTTCCGTTGCGTCAATCTTCAGGCCGGCTGCCACCACGTTTTCTTCGAGATGTTCAACCCGCGAAGTTCCCGGGATTGGCAGCATGACTGGAGATCGCGCGAGCAGCCACGCCAGGGCCACTTGTGATGGTGTCGCCTTTAGTTGCGCAGCCACGTGGCGGATTGGGCTGTCTGTTCTGGAGATTCGGCCGGCTGCCAGCGGAAACCACGGAATGAAACCCATTTTCTCCTTTTCGCAATACTCCAGGACGTCTTCCGATCCGCGATCAGCCACGCTGTAACGATTCTGGACGCTCACAATCGGAACAATCGTTCGCGCATGCCGAATCTGGCTTACGCTCACTTCCGATAATCCGATGTGCTTGATTTTTCCTTGCGCCTGCAGGTCTTTTAGCGTGCCGATCTGATCTTCGGCCGGCACTTTGGGGTCGATTCGGTGGAGCTGATAGAGATCAATCCGGTCGAGGCGTAACCGGCGCAGGCTGCCTTCGCAGGCGGACCTCAGGTGTTCCGGCTTGCCGTTTTCAACCCATCGGTCAGGGCCTGGGCGTAGAAAGCCGCCCTTGGTGGCAATAATCAAGCCTGCCGGATACGGGTACAAAGCCTCGGCAATGATCTCTTCACTCACTCCCGGACCGTAGGAGTCCGCAGTATCTATGAAATTGATTCCCAATTCGACAGCGCGCCGCAGAACGCGGACGGCTTCGGCCCGATTCGCAGGCTCGCCCCAAATTCCATCTCCCGTGATTCGCATCGCGCCGAATCCCAATCGTGTTACCCGGAGATCGCCTCCAATCAGGAATTCGCCGGCCATTTTGGCAGGCGTATGGTCCAGCTCTATCGCAGATATGTGATTCGGCATATGCTGTTCCTTTGCTCTGCAGGATGAGGATTGACTTTCAACTGTTCCTTTCATTTGGAGTAAAACGATCGCATCGACGTTGCAGGAAATTCACATTTTTTCTGAGATTTTAAGAAACTCATCGGATCACTGCGCGAAACTCAGGGACGGTGCGTGGTCCATCTATGCTCAACTGTTCGGTTGACGGGGTATCATTTTTCCAGCCCGGTATCAATTGTCTCGGGGTAACTCGGTCAAATGGACATTGCTGAGAGAGCATGGGAGCTCTTGGTGATGCGCAAGCCTTCCCCCCAGGAAAATACACTACGCGGTCGAGCGACCATCGTCGCTGAGAACAACAATGGCCACGGGCGTCATGCGGACCTACCCAGGACTTGAATCGTGAGCGACAAAAAAGCCGCATCGCGTCCATCGATGGACGGGCTCTCACGACAAGACACAGTTGCCACAGTGGGGATGCGCCCAGCGCTGACCAGTGTTCGATGGCGCTCAACGTCGACGACCTTTGATTCCCGGCATCACAAAAATCAAGCGGGAACCGCTACACGAAAGGAGTTATCACAGTGAATTCATTTGCATCAGAGTTCAATACTGCCAGCCAACGGAAGGAACCGGATTCCGTCGACGATGCGATGTTGGTTGCTGTGGCAAGGTCCGGGGACTCCTCTGCGTTTGATGAACTCAGCCGGCGCCATTCCAGACGTGTTTTGCATAAGATAGACAGGCAAGTGACCTGATGAAATGAATCCTCTGGCATGTGAACTGCAGGGTTTAGTCGGGTGATGTTTGCGATGAATCGGTAACGTCAACCAAGGAGGCTCCAATGAACTCACTTCAACGTATCGCTCTTGCCGCAGCTCGTGTTTTGCTTGCCCTGGTATTTTTGGCCAACGGTTTTGGCATCATCCCACAGGGTGTCGCTGCAAAGGAACTCGCCGATCATGGAGCCCCGGCGGCTCTTGTGCCGCTGCTTATGTTTGCAGCCAGGACGATCGAGATTGCCGGTGGTTTCGGGTTGATGCTGGGTATCTATCCCCGGATCGCCGCAATCGCCGAGATTGCCTTCCTGATCCCAGCGACGCTAGTGGCACATGAGTTCTGGAAGGCGGTGGGAACACCGGCTTTTGCCCCGCAGCTTCTCCAATTCCTGAAGAACACGGCGATGACGGGAGGCCTGTTGTTGATTGCTGCAACGCCGAACCAACCCGCGCTGTTTCCGCGCCGTCCGCGGCCAGGCTCCCAGGAGGAATAGGAATCGCCTGCTTTTGGAGGTTTCCCGACTCTAAAGGAGAGAGAGGAGAATCGCTGATGGAAAAACGAAAGCTGGGAGCTGCCGGGCCGGAAGTGCCGGTGATTTGTCTGGGTGGAAACGTCTACGGGTGGACGCTGCCGGAGGCGGAGGTGTTTCGGCAGCTGGATGCCGCGCTCGATATCGGATTGAACTTTGTGGATACTGCCGATGTGTATTCGCGTTGGGTTCCCGGGAACAAAGGCGGCGAGTCAGAGACGATTGTCGGCAAGTGGTTCGCGAAGACCGGGAAGCGCAAGGACGTGATCCTCGCGACGAAGGTCGGCAACGAGATGGGCGAAGGCAAAAAGGGATTGAAAGCGGCCTATATTCGGCAGGCAGTTGAGGATTCGCTCGAGCGCCTGCAGACGGACTATATCGACATTTATCAGGCGCACAAGGACGATGCGGAGACCCCACTGGAAGAGACGCTGGGCGCCTTCAACGAACTCGTGAATCAGGGGAAGGCACGGTATATCGGCGCATCGAACTACAGTGGAGCGCGTTTGGCGGAAGCGCTGGAAACAAGCCGCAAGCATGGGTTTGCAAGCTATATCTCTCTGCAGCCGCATTACAACCTGGTGGAGCGACAAGATTACGAATCGGATCTTCTGCCGGTAGTGGAGAAGTATCAGTTGGGTGTGATTCCATACTTTTCTCTGGCAGCGGGCTTCTTAACTGGAAAGTATCGCAGCCAAAAAGACACGGAGAAGGCCGCACGGGGATCGATGGTGCAAAAGTACCTGAATGACTGGGGATTCGCGGTGGTTACGGCGCTGGATGAAGTGGCGAATGCACACGGAGCGACTCCGGCGCGCGTGGCGCTGGCCTGGCTGCTTGCGCAGCCCGGAATTACGGCTCCGATTGCCAGCGCTACGAATGAGAAGCAGCTAGCCGATCTGGCTGAAGCGGCGAAACTGAAGCTGGGTGCGGAGTCGATTCAAAAGCTGGACGATGCAAGCGCCCGGAAGGTTGGGGCAGAGGCTCTGGCCGGATAGGGTGCAGGAGATTCGCTGCAGTTGGGGGCCGATTCTGCCGATCTGCTGAATTCTGATCGTTCAGCGCGAATCGCGAGCTTTCAGGTTTGACCAACCCTAACATGTTGCGCCGGCATTTGGATTTGGGAAAGTGTCGAGATTGTCCTCGTCGCTTCGATCAAGGCAGGCAAAATCCTTCTCAATCAGGAGCGCGAGTGACCCGAGGTTCCCTAGACTGATATCTTCGGCGATCCCGACCTGATCGGTGACGCCCCAGGCTTTCGCCTGATCGGCAGGTATCAAAACTGCGACTCTGTTCTCCGTGTATTGAACGGTCGGCCTGCCTACCGAGCGATCCTGTTGTAAGGCAAAGGTGAACTTTGCCAATACCTCTGGCGCAAACTGAATTGTTTCTTCCAGGCAGTCGCCATCCAGAAGTCTCGTGACCTCTGACCGCGATATCCTTAGTCGCAAGGAGTTTCCTTTGATTCGCAGCTTCATGGCCCGACTCCTGCCGACGCCGATGTATACCCGTCAATACGCTCACAGCCGTGATAAATATTGAAGTGATCGTCGCGCAGGAACCCTATGAGGGTAATGTCGAACTCCTTGGCTACATCTACGGCAAGGCTCGATGGAGCCCCCACGGCTGCAACCATCTGAATCCCACCCATCATCGCTTTCTGCAGAAGCTCAAAGCTGGCGCGTCCGGAGAGCAAAAGCACACGCTCTCGCAGGGGCGTGCGGCCGGCGAGGAATTCAGAGCCAATAAGCTTATCCACTGCGTTGTGACGGCCTACATCTTCACGAAGCGCCAATAGATTCCCGTTTGAATCGAAGAGCCCCGCGCCGTGCAATCCACCAGTACGATCGAAGACGCCCTGTGAAGAACGGAGGCGCTCCGGGAGACTGTAGAGCATTTGCGCGGCGGCCCTGAAGTTGTTTGTCGCGCGCGGCGGGCAAACCGTGCGCAACGCGAGGAGGGACGCCTTACCACAAATCCCGCAACTCGATGTTGTGTAGAAATTGCGTTGAAGGCTGGCCATGCTCACCGTGACATGTGTGGCCAGGCCTACTCGGACAATGTTCTGTTTGGAATCGGGCTTGGTTGCGTCCCCGACGAGAGGGAATTGCGTGGACCCACCGACAGGATGTGTTGCGTAGGAAATCTGTTCGATGTCGTTGGCGTTCTTGACCACTCCTTCGGTCATGAGAAAGCCCGCGGCAAGATCGAAGTCATTGCCGGGAGTACGCATCGTAATGGAAATCGATGTCGCCTGCCGCGAGTTCGAGGGCCCATAGGTAATCTGAATCTCGAGCGGTTCTTCGATCGCAAGCTGGTCCAGCACCATTCGCGAATTTTGTCCCGTGACCTTTTCGACAGACGTCTGCGACATGGAGTTGTCGGACGTGTGCGGGGGCGCGAGAAAGAGGGAATCGTTCAAGAGGATTTTCTCCTTTCCACGGCCTCGATTTGCTTTCTTCGCCCATCAGAAGGTGCGCGGAATTCGAGGTTTTCGCGTCGAGCTCTCAGATCTCTTCCTTAAAGAGGATTTTTGGGCCATCATGCCCTTCTCCTCCCTGCCGCCGCGGCGTCGCTGATCGTCATCGCCACCGTGGCACGATTATCTTGCTCTTAGCACGATTCATGCCACTCGGCTTCTCTCCTAGAAACGCCAGCGATCGTGCGCCAACCGCTGACGCTGTCCCAAAGGATTCAGAGCGTAAGCGCGCTGCCTTGAGCAGGCTCTGGACCGACCAGCGCAGCTTGACTTCGTCATCGATGATGAGCACACCGGGAGCGCTCCGAGGCGTCATTCGTGGGCCTCCAGGCCGAGTCTTGTCGAATGGCGGACGCCGAGTCGAATGCCCGACGCATGACGTAGTCTCCATGAGAGCCGCCCACTCCCACGTTTGAAGTATATCGCTGAATCCACAGAGCAAACCCATGCCCGGATGATTGGCAAACTGCGTGCATATAACGAGGCAGCGGGAGGTATGGACAGCATGCGAGCGCAAAGGTCGTACACCGGTGATGAGCTGAACTCCACCGTCCAAATTCGCGAACAGAACCTGGGAGAACTTGAAGACGCTGTGTCGCAACATCTGGCCTCGCTTCAGAGAAGGGCCTGTCGCTACGTGGGCAACCCGTATGACGCTGAAGATGCGGTGCAGGATGCCTTGCTGTCTGCTTACACGCACTTGGATCAGTTCAAGGGGACGGCCAGGATAACGACTTGGCTGACTGCCATCGTTACGAATTGTGCTCTGACACAATTGCGCAGAAGGCCGCGCCAACCTCACGTTTCCCTCGACGACCGGTTGGATGAAGAAGGAGACTATTGTCTTTCAGACAAACTGGCGGACGCAAAGCCAAGCCCTGAAGTTGAATGCATGAATGTGGAATTGCACGGGCACCTTATGCAATCCTTGGCCGAGCTCTCGCCTTCACAGCGCAAGGTGATTCAGTTGCGCCACTTGGATGGGCTTACGACTGGCGAAGCAGCGCAAATCCTGGGAGTGGCGGAAGGGACGGTGAAAGCCCAGGTCTCCCGAGCACGCTCAAGGCTGAGGAAGATGGCGCTCGGAGTTTAAGAAGGAGAGGATACGGCGATGAGTTATATTCCGGATGCGAAACGGTATGACGGGGCTAAGTTCAGGCGGGTTGGACGATCGGGAATCGTCCTGCCCCCGATCTCGCTTGGGCTGTGGCAAAACTTTGGCGGCGTCAATGTGTTCGAGACGGGCCGGGCAGTGATTCGGCGCGCCTTTGATCGAGGCGTGACGCACTTCGACCTAGCGAATAACTATGGGCCGCCCTATGGCTCTGGCGAAGAAAACTTCGGAGAGATTTTGCGGAAGGATTTCAGCAGCCACCGAAATGAACTGTTGATTTCGACGAAAGCAGGGTGGGACATGTGGCCGGGCCCTTATGGCGTAGGCGGCTCGCGCAAATATATGCTCGCGTCTCTCGACGAAAGCCTGGCGCGGATGGGACTCGAGTACGTCGACATTTTCTATTCTCACCGGCCCACTGCGGATGCTCCACTGGAAGAAACCATGGGCGCGCTGGTGCAAGCTGTGCGGCAAGGCAAGGCATTGTATGTGGGCATTTCGTCGTATGGTCCCGAGCGGACGCGCGAAGCGGCACAGATTCTGAAGAGCGAAGGAGTCCCGCTGCTGATTCATCAGCCGTCCTACTCGATGCTGAATCGTTGGGTGGAAGAAGAACTCCTCGACACGCTGGAGGAACTCGGTGTCGGTTGCATTGCATTCTCTGCGCTGGCTCAGGGACTGTTGACGAGTAAGTATCTGAACGGGGTTGCCGAGCATTCGCGCGCGAAGGATGGCGTCTGGTTTCAGAAGGAGTTCTTGAGCGAGGACAATCTTAAGCGGGTACGGGCCCTGAACGAGATTGCCAAGGGACGCGGGCAGTCACTGGCCCAGATGGCGATTGCGTGGGTGCTGCGCGACAAGAGGATCACCTCCGCACTGATCGGGGCGCGGAACGTGGAGCAGCTTGATAATTCGCTCGACGCTCTGAAGCAACTGCAGTTCACGGATCGAGAGCTCTCGGAGATCGATCGCTACGCACGGGAGGGATCGATTGATGTCTGGAGAGATGCCAGGGAGGAGGCGGCGTAGAAGACGCGATTGAGTAACGTTATGGAGTTCTGTACAATCGCGTCTGTCGATAGAGCTAGCGTGTCAAGTGCAATGAATGGCCTTAAATTCTCAAACCTGAGGAGCTGATGAATGCGATCCCCGTCCACCGTCGTTCTCGCCGCTGCAGCCATGCTTATTCCTGCCGCGCTGCCGGCGCAGCAAGTCATCACTGGCCAGGCGGCATTCGCCGATTGGAATCAGCAGCAGCCCGGCGTCCGCCGCAAGATCACCCTCGCCGACTTGCCCCAACCTAATCCCGCTGAGGCAGTAAACAACACACCTCATGTGATCCCGCGTCCTGCCGGCGCGTGGCCCATCGCACCAGCCGGATTCAAAGTTACGCTTTATGCGGGCGGCGACACCACTCCCATGCAGCGAGCGGACAACAAGGAATTCATGACCCTCAGCGGCGGCACTTTCACAATGCCGCGCCTCATCCAAACCGCCCCCAATGGCGATCTTTTTCTTGCCGATTCCGGAGCTGGAACGATCTTCATCCTTCGCGGCGCAGGACCCGACGGCAAAGCCGCGCAGATCGAAAAGTTTGCCACCGGCCTGGACCATCCATTCGGGATCGCCTTTTATCCTGCTGACGACCCAAAGTACGTCTATGTTGGCAATGCCACGACAATACAGCGCATTCCTTACCACTCCGGTGACCTGCACGCGACGGGGCCGGCCGAAACGATCGTCCCTGATATCCCTGGCTACGCTCAGCTCACCGGCGGAGGTCACTGGACGCGCGACGTTGTCTTCACTCAAGACGGCCGGCACATGCTCGTCTCCGTCGGCTCCGGCTCCAATGTGGACGACCCCGACACCCACCCGAGGGAGTTTCACCGCGCCGACGTCCTGGAGTACACGCCTGAAGGCAAGTTCATCGAGGTTTACGCTCACGGCATCCGCAACTGCGTTGGCGAAGCCATCAACCCAACCACAGGCCAGCTATGGTGCTCCACCAACGAGCGCGATAACCTGGGCAATCATCTTGTACCTGACTACGTGACCTCCATAAAGGAAGGAGGCTTTTATGGCTGGCCCTGGTATTACATGGGCGGGCATCAGGATCCGCGTTTGCCTGAGCCGTGCGCCGATGGCACCGGTCCTAGCGCCCAGGCTCCCGCGCTCACTCCGGACGAGGCAAAAAACTGCAAGCGCGTCGATCTTTCGTCGAAGGTGATCACTCCCGATGTCCTCGTTCAGCCACACATGGCTTCACTCGAAATGGTTTTCTATCCTACCGAGAAAAAAGAATTTCCTGCCGGTTATGACGGCGACGCCTTCGCCGCCGAGCACGGCTCATGGAACCGGAAGAACCGCGCCGGTTACGAAGTTATTCGCATCCCCATGCACGAGGGCCACGCCGATGGCAGTTACGAAGACTTTCTCACCGGCTTCGTTACAAAGGACGGCCAGGTCTGGGGCCGCCCCGTAGGTGTAGCGATCGCCAAAGACGGCAGCTTATTCGTCACAGACGACGGTACCCGCTCTGTTTGGCACGTTTCCTACGTCGGAAAGTGAACGAGTGTGTGCAATCCGGACCCTTCAGCGGTCGGCGCCGTTGAAGGGTTCGCTCACCCGTTGGTGTAGCCCAGCCAGGACGGGTTCCTGATCGTACCGTCAAAATGCGAACTGGTTTTGAAGAGTTCGAACTTTCCAGTCAGGGCGGCATTCTTTGTTTTCGCGAGAAGTGCGGCGACCTGCTGCTGATCCATGGGCCTGAAGCTTTGCACTGCCTGAAACGCCTGGTCCAGAATTGCTGGGGAGTCGATCCCGGTGATCACAACCGACGCCGGAGAGTTCAGTCCGAAGTGCAAGGCCTCCGTTGGCGTCACTGTCTTGCTTTCGAGGATGAAGTGATCTCCGAAGGTCTTCATGGCAAGAATGGCTGTGCCGCGCTCCTGCGCCACAGGCGCAACTCCATTCAGAAACGAACGGAAATGCGCATCCATCACGTTGATAGGCATCTGCACAGTGTCGAAATGAAAGGAGTGCTTGTCGGCAGTCTCAAACATGCGCAGATGTACGCTGGGATCCTTATGACCCGTGAATCCGATGTAGCGGATCTTGCCCGCTTGTTTCGCCTCCTGAACAGCCTCGATGGCTCCGCCCGGTGCAAAGATCACATCCGGATCGTCGAGGCGAATGACCTCGTGGAATTGCAGGAGATCGATCGTGTCCGTTTGCAGGCGCCCCAGCGATTCCTCGATCTGCCTGGCTGCGGTGTTCTTATCCCTGCCATCGATTTTTGTCATCAAAAACACCTTCTGCCTGTAACCATCGCGGAGCGCCTGGCCCATTCGGACCTCGCTGATGCCACCGTTGTAGTCCCAGCAGTTGTCCATGAAAGTGATGCCGCGATCGATTGCGGCGCGAAGCAGACGGATACTCTCATCGGGGTCTTGCTGTTTCCCAAGGTGGTAACCGCCTGCGCCGATTGCGGAAACTCGTTCGCCCGTACGGCCAAGCTCGCGATAAATCATGTTCGGGGATTCAGGGCGCTGGGTGGCGGGGGAGGGCTGAGTATTTTGTGCGCCCGCAGACGCGGCTGTTCCTGCGGCAGCAACGGTAGCCGTCTTTAGGAAATCTCTTCGGTCCATGAAAGGCTCCTCTCAGGAAAGTTTATTCATATTCATGCAGCCGAGGCCACAGAGACTGCCGAAGTGATCCAACGGACGCGATGCAGGCCTCTACCGATCTGGAGATCCCTGCCGTCGATCCAGTTACCAGCGCAACCTTATCAGTGAGCTTCAGGTCCACCGTATCCTCCAGAACAAACCCACGCCCGTTTGATTCACCAAACCTCTCAAAGGGCTCGAACAAACAGGCCCGACCAGGCTTGAGGATATTTTCCAAGTCACCAACGATTGAAGCGTTTTGCGATGTCTCGCCGCAGTGCCCTTTAACTGCCGACGTCCACGATACCAGCTAAACCTCGGCCGCTGATCCTTGACCAACGACATACGGGGTTATTGCGGCCAGATCCAGGTCGCCATTTGCGGAGACATTAGCGGCAAGAACATATTGTGCGAGTGATGCCGCGGGCAGATCGGCGCCGGACATCGTCGCGGCATTCATCACCAGATCCATGTCTTTGCTCATCAGCCGCAACGGGAATTCCGGAGAATAGTCTCCTTCCTTGATCTTCCGGATTTTCCCCTCCATCGCCGGAGCGACCACCGCCGTCTTGGAAAGGACATCGAGCAAAACATCTCGATCGATCTGAAGATGCTCTCCGAGCGAGACTGCTTCTGCGATTGCCTGCATATCAAGGCCCAGGAGAAGGTTCACGACCAATTTCATTTGAACGCCAGAAGACCCAGGTCCAATCAAAAACCACTGCCGTGCAATCGACTGGAAGATGGGGACACATTGCTCAAAGGTCTCCTTGTCACCGCCGGCGAGCAATGTAACGGTTCCAGCTTCGACCGCCGGCGTCGATCCGGAGATGGCCACATCGAGGAAGTCAACACGTTTCGCACGGGCCTCGTGATGCAGGCGGCGCGATAATTCCGGCGAGATCGTGCTCATTTCGATGATGATCGTCCCCGGCCTTGCTGTAGAAACGACACCGCCCTCGTCGAGGTAGACGGACTGAACAGCTGCATCGTTCGCCAAGGAAGAGAGAATTACATCCGATTCAGCTACAAGGTCAGCGATGGACGGTGCGATGGCGATCCCCCAGTTGTTCAGTTCATCTGCTGGCTTTGGAGTGCGGTTCCAGGCTCGGATTTTCCATCCAAATGAATCCAACCGCCGTGCGAGCCGGCTCCCCATGAGCCCGAGGCCGATGAATCCAACTTGAGTTTTGAGTTTGTCGAGTATTGGTGCTGGCATGACGTAATCTCCTTGTCATCTGGTGGTCGTTTCGCCGCTTGCGGCGGTCGATCCACAGCTATACCTTGCACGTATCTCGCCATCCGAGCTGAATTCGGATCGATTCAGAATCAGCCAGATCGAGCGTATTACTCGCAGGATGCTCTCGACTCCTGTCAGAGCTTCGACATTCGATGACGGAGGGCCGTCACGATCGGTCATGCTCTTCCCCAAAGCCTTTTCATATGCAGGGGTTAACTGTCGAATCGAGTGGTCTTGAAACTGCTAACAGCACAATGAGAACCGGCACCGAGTCGGGCCGGAACCGAAGGAGAAGAAAAGCTTTCAGGATGACGACCGTGGGCACGGCCGAAGGCATTTTCGCGTACACCATGGATTTCGATATCGGTCAATTCCGCATTTCTTTCGTGCCATGCGGCCTGAAAACTGCCACTGCTGAGCGTGCCGCAAATTAACTTTACGGGCTCTTACCCCATGGAATACCATCGAAAATCTATCGCGGAGGGTGGACAGCGTTGACAGCCACAATTGATGGTAAGCCACTGGCAATTCAGCCTGGAGAACGCCTGATCGACCTGATCAACCGTTACGGGATCGAAGTTCCACACGTCTGTTACCACCCCCAGCTTGGACCGATCCAATCGTGCGATACCTGCATGGTCGAAGTCGACGGCAAACTGGTAAGAGCTTGCGGCACGATGGCGGCTGAGGGCATGAACGTAGTGACATCGTCGGCGCGCGCGGCCCAGGCACAGCGCGAAGCCTTTGATCGCATCCTCGGCAATCACATGCTCTATTGCACAGTGTGCGACAACAACAACGGCAACTGCACCGTGCACAATACCACCAAGCTGCTTCACGTGGAACATCAGGAGATCCCTTACAAGCCCAAACCGTACGAAGTGGATATGTCGAATCCCTTCTATCGCTACGATCCCGACCAATGTATTCTTTGTGGGCGGTGCGTTCAAGCGTGCCAAACTCTGGAAGTGAACGAGACCTTAAGCATCAACTGGGAGGACCCTCATCCCCGCGTGCTTTGGGACGGTGGAGCGCCGATCGGCGAATCGAGTTGCGTCTCCTGCGGCCACTGCGTGACGGTTTGCCCCTGCAATGCGCTGATGGAAAAGTCGATGCTCGGAGAGGCCGGCTATATGACCGGGCTCTCGAAGACTGCGCTCGACGGCATGATCGATGTGGTCAAGGACATCGAGCCGGAGATGGGATACGGCTCCATCATGCAGGTTTCCGAGGTGGAATCGCACATGCGCGAGTCGCGTATCAAGCGAACCAAAACCGTCTGTACTTACTGCGGAGTCGGCTGCAGCTTCGAAATCTGGACTAAGGACCGTCATATTCTCAAGGTCGAACCGGCCGAGGGCGCGGCCAACGGCGTTTCCACCTGCATCAAGGGTAAGTTCGGATGGGACTACGTCAACAGTCCTGATCGGCTCACAAAGCCGCTCATCCGCGAAGGAGACACCTTCCGCGAGGCCTCATGGGATGAGGCATTGACCTTGGTGGCGCGCAGATTTACCGAAATCAAGGCGGCTACCGGTCCCGACTCACTCGCTTTCATCTCCTCTTCAAAATGCACGAATGAAGAAAGCTATCTCATGCAGAAGCTTTCCCGGGCGGTAATCGGAACCAATAACATGGATAACTGCTCCCGTTATTGCCAGGCCCCGGCAACCACGGGCCTGTTTAGAACAGTTGGCTATGGCGGAGACTCCGGATCGATCACCGATATCGGGCAAGCGGGCCTGGTGCTGATTATCGGCAGCAATACGGCTGAGAGCCATCCGGTGCTGGCTACGCGCGTCAAGCGCGCGCATAAGATGCACGGCCAGAAACTGATCGTCTCTGACCTGCGCGAGAACGAAATGGCGCAGCGAGCAGATGTGTTCCTGCACCCGCGGCCTGGAACCGACCTTATCTGGCTCTCGGCGGTGACCAAATACATTTTCGACAACGGACTTGCCGACCAGAAATTCATCGATCAGTGGGTCAATCACGCCGCTGAGTACAAAAAGAGCCTGGATCTGTTCACTCTCGAAATGGCCAGCGAGCGGTGCGGCCTCGCCGTCGAAACGCTGAAGAAGGTTGCTCACATGATCGCGGAAGCAAAAGGGGTCTGCATTCTTTGGGCGATGGGCGTCACTCAGCACTCCATGGGTTCTGACACCTCGACGGCTATCTCCAACCTCCTGCTCGCGACAGGCAACTACATGAAGCCGGGGACCGGCGCATATCCTTTGCGCGGACACAACAACGTGCAGGGAGCAAGCGATCATGGAGCGATGCCGAACTTCTTCCCCGGCTACCAAGAAGTAGCCGATCCGGTAATTCGCGCCAAGTTTGAGAAGGCGTGGAGTGTTCAATTGCCGCCAAAGCCGGGTCTCGATAACCACATGATGATCGAAGCCATCCACGACGGCAAACTCAAGTCGATGTACGTGTTCGGCGAAGAGATGAGCCTCGTCGATTCCAACGCAAACTACGTGGGCGACGCTTTGTCGAAGCTCGACTTCTTTGTCATGCAGGAGATCTTCTTCAGCGAAACCTGCCGCTTCGCGGACGTGATTCTTCCGGCCTGCCCAAGTTTGGAAAAGGAAGGAACCTTCACCAGTACTGAGCGGCGCATCCAGCGTCTCTACGAAGTGTTCGAACCGCTTGATGGGAGCCGTCCGGACTGGATCATTATCCAGGACATCGCCAATCGGCTGGGCGCAGACTGGAAGTACGAACATCCTTCTCAGATTTACGAAGAGATTGCCTCACTTACACCATTGATGGCCGGAGTCACTTATGAGCGCCTTGAAGGTTATAAGACGCTGCAGTGGCCCGTGGCTGAGGATGGCAGCGATCAGCCTCTGCTGTACACAAAGAACTTCAATTTTCCCGACGGGAAGGCTACGTTCTACCCGGTTCCCTGGTCGGAGCCTACCGATCAACAGAATACCGAGTACGATTTGCACCTGAACAACGGCCGGTTGCTGGAACATTTCCATGAAGGCAACCTGACCTATCGCGTCGAAGGAATTCGTGAGAAGACGCCGTGCACTTTTATTGAAGTGTCGCCGGAACTCGCAGGCGAACGCGGTATTCAGACCGGGAGCTGGGTGCAGTTGACATCGCGTTACGGCAAGGTGCGCGCACAGGCCGTAGTTACGACAAGAGTGCAGGGAAAAGAGCTGTATATGCCCATGAACTCCACCGACGAGCCTGTTAACCGGCTCACCGGCAGCCATACGGACAAAGCGACCCACACTCCCGCTTACAAGGAAACTTCTGTGCAACTCCGGGTGTTGGGAGAGATCGGCGACGACCCGCTGCCGCGGACAAACTCCCGCCACGGACATCCGACACCTCAAACAGGCGTTGAGGTAGAGCGTAAGTGGAGGCGTAAGGACTATCGTCAACCCGGCGACCAACTGGTTCAGATACAGACCAGCTAGCTGCGCCTGCTGACAAGGAGAGAAACATGGCTCGACCAATCCCGCTAGAGTTGCCGGCCCGCGATCCTCGCGAAGAGTTGCGCAAGCGGCTCGAACAAGCGCCGGCCAAGCATGCAGAAGCCTTGCTCGATTCGTACGAGTTGCTGCAGCAGCTGCACGACCACGGCGTTTTCGAACTGTTGCGCGGTGCGCTTGGTGCAAGTGACAAACTGATTGAAACCGCGGTCGATGCCGCCAAATCGGATGAATCCATTCGCGCCATTCGCAACGCGATGATTCTCGGTAAAGTGCTCGGGTCAATCAATCCTGACGTACTCCAGTGTGTTGCGACGGCGGCAAGCGAAACGCTGGGATGCTACGAGAAACCAGTCATCGAGCCGCCAGGCTTGTTCTCGCTTCTCAGTCAATTCCGTCACAAGGAGCTGCGCAGAAGTATCGCGCTCATCAACCGCTTCTTAGAGAGGCTGGGGGATCAAATCAAGCTTCGTGGAGGCTGCCAATGACGGAAACCGGAACAAACACGAGTCGCTGGGGAATTGCGGCAGCGGGATTCCTGATGCAAATGGCTCTTGGAGCCGTGTATGCATGGAGTGTCTTTAGAATTCCCCTCGCCAAACAGTTTCATTGGTCGGTCTCCGATGTAACTCTTACCTTTTCAATCTGCGTCTTTGTCCTTGGCATTGCCGCCTTCTTTGGCGGACTCTGGCTGAACAAGAAAGGCCCCCGCGTTGTCGCCCTTACGGGCGGGTTTCTCTATGGCCTTGGCATATTCCTGGCCAGCTACTCTGCAAACAAGCTCTGGTGGCTGTACCTTAGCTACGGATTGATCGGGGGAATCGGATTGGGATTCGGTTACATTGTGCCGATTTCCGTCCTGGTTAAGTGGTTTCCCGACCGCAGAGGCCTTATCACCGGTATCGCAGTTGCCGGGTTTGGGCTCGGCGCGCTGGTCACAGCCCCGGTGGCGACGCGCCTCATCCAAAGCGTCGGTGTGTTGCAGACCTTCGCCTGGCTCGGCATTGCTTATCTTGTGGTTGCTATGTCCACAGGCTATTTCATGCAGAACCCGCCAGACGGGTGGAAGCCGGCCGGCTGGGCTCCCAGCGCGACCCAGACCGTGCAACGAGCGGCAAAGGACTTCACGCTCGGCGGCGCACTCAGAACCTGGCAATGGTGGGCGCTGTGGCTGCTGTTGTTCCTGAACACGTCGGCTGGCATCTCGCTCATCTCGCAGGAATCGCCGGTCTTTCAGGAAATCGCGAAGGCAAGTGCCATCGTCGCCGCGGGTATGGTCGGCATCGCGAGCGTCGGTAACGCCGCGGGTCGCATTTTTTGGGCCTCGATCTCGGATGCAATCACCCGGCGATGGACCTTCACGGCCATGTTCGTCACTCAGATGTTTCTGTTCTGGCTCCTGCCGGAAACATCTTCTGTGGCCACTCTAACTGTTTTGTCGTTCATCATCCTAATGTGCTACGGAGGAGGATTCGGCACCATGCCGGCCTTCACGGCCGACTATTTCGGGTCTAAGAATGTCGGCCCGATCTATGGCCTGATGATGACCGCATGGGGTTCGGCAAGTGCAGTCAGCGCGGTACTTTTCGCTCACCTGCGGCAGTCTAGCGGATCGTATGTCGTTGGCCTGCATCTCATCGCCGGGATTATGGCTGTATCCATGATTTTGCCCATCCTGGTGTCGCCGCCCAAATTCACCTCGGCCGCGAGCACAAGTTTGAGCCCCGGGATCCCTTTAACGAATTCCAAATGATCTCGCTGGAGCGGACCGAGACCAGCACAGGTCACGGTCCTACCGGATTGCAGATCAATTGACCGGTCGAGAGAGACAGATCGAATGACGCTGTTACAGGTGACGCAGTACGCCTATCTTCTTCGACCTCACGCTCTCGTTGCTGCATCGCCTTCTCCAGTTCTTTCTGAGGATCGAGCGAAATGACCGTAATCCAAAGGCGAGTCGCCCACATCTCAACCCACAGAGATGCGGTTGCGGCAGTCACGTCCACACCTTGGGGATGGACCGTGAATGTTTTCGCGTCAAGACATCGGCCATCCGCACCAGATCGCCCACGAAAATCGATTGCTGTTTGTAGGTTGGTCTTCACAACTGCGGTGATTGGCAGTCTCTGCAGTTGCATAGCGCACGCGCAGGATAACTACGAAATTCAGGTCTACGGCGCCGACACAGTCGCGCCCAAGACAACCATGCTGGAGCTGCATAGTAACTTTACCGCGGACGGGACCAAGCCGCTGCCCGGTTCGAGGTATGCCGCCGACCGGCTCTATCCCACCAATCACGCGGAACACGAAACGGTGGAGATCACACAGGGCATTAATGGTTGGTCTGAAGTTGGCTTCTATATCTTCACCAGCGCCCGCGATGGCGATGGTTGGCAATGGGTCGGCGACCACATTCGTCCCCGTGTTCGCGTTCCCGACAGCTGGCATTGGCCTCTCGGCGTAAGCCTTTCGACCGAGATAGGGTATCAACGACGCCAATTTTCGACGGATACCTGGACCTGGGAGATCCGTCCCATCGTGGACAAGACGAAAGGTCGCTGGTACTTCGCCGTGAATCCTGCGCTGGAGCGATCGTTTCACGGACAAACCGTCAATCAGGGCGTAGGATTCTCGCCGAACGCCAAGATCAGCTTTGACTTCAACAAGTACATCTCCGGCGGCCTCGAATACTATGCGGACTATGGATCGCTGCGCGGCTTTGAATCGCTTCACAATCAACAGCAGCAGTTCTTCCCGGCGATTGATTTGAATGTCTCACCGAACTGGGAAATCAACTTCGGTGTCGGCGTAGGACCGACCGCAGCCACCGATCATCTAATCGTCAAGGGAATTGTAGGCAGGCGCTTTGACTGGACGCACCATCGTGCAGGCAGCTCCGGAAGCATTCAGTGAGGGAGGCAGGCCAATGAACCGGCGTGAATTGATTGCGAAGTCCGCAGCTGCAGCCGCGCTGGGCGCGCCCTTTTCGGCGAAACATAATCTGAGGGCGCAAGCATCTGCGGATGTGCATCTGGAAATTGCTCCATTGACGCTCGAGATCGTGCCCGGCCCGCTCATCCGTTGGCCCGAGGGCAAGCCAATCGCAATCGACGTGACGAATCGAACCAACATCCCCGAGATCGTGCACTGGCATGGACTCTGGATTCCCTCCGGCCAGGTTTCATTGCCACCAGCAAAGCCATATGGATTTCTGCTTTATGATGCTTTTTCGCTATGCGTTTCGAGGCCAGCGTACTGCTGGTAAAAGCGCTCGGTGGCGGCTGGGATACATCACAGCTGCCGCAACGACCCTGAAAAGGATTGCCTCATCAAGAACATCGAACTATCAACGATCGAGGGTTCGTTAAGGGTTTCATAAGCGTTCAGCAGGGTCTACGGAGCCGAGTCGGATTTATTTGGTAGAATTTGAATCACGGGACATGGACAGATGTTCTCGTGTTGCGGGGGGCCTGCAGCGGCATGGTCGGCAGAGTTTCATGCTGTCCATGCTGTCCATTCATCGCGGAATTCGGTTAAATTCCGTGGAAACGTGGAAGCGGGAGAAAAGATAGACAGCAACGATGGACAGCAAATTCTTAGACTTAGCGTAAGTCGAAGAAAAGAAAGTGGGGACGTAGCTCAGTTGGTTAGAGCGCTGCCCTGTCACGGCAGAGGTCGCGGGTTCGAGCCCCGTCGTCCCCGCCATCAATCAGATGATCCCACGATTGTTGGCTGTTCCAAGAACGTCGCGCAGATTCGCCTATTCGGCCTTTGTTGCGTCACGGCCAGCGGATCGCACCGACTGGCGCGCTTACTGAAACGCCTGACTCAGGCTCATGGGATCGAGGCTGGCTAGAAACTTCTGTGCCTCGGCGGTGAGCGCGGTTTGCGCAGCGGTCTTTGACGCGCCGGAATGGGGCTGGTCAGTTTTGAGCCGGTCGGTTTGAAGGTGGTCGATCCGAATCATGATGGGAACCGGATGCGCCGATCCGCCGGTGAGTTCGCCGATTTGCGGCTTGAGGACGAAAAAGCCGATGCGGCCTTTCGAGGCGACCTGCTGCGACTGCGAACAGGATCCCGGAGTGCAGACGACGCTGACGACGATGCTGTCTGTGACGCCGTCGTTGTAAAAGCCGGTGCTGAGGTCGATGAATTTGGCGGGGGATGTTCCTTGCGCGGTGACGAAGGGCAGGGAAGTGACGAGGTCGGGCGTGAGGCCGCGCGCCAGCCAGCACGAGTTGGCATCGTGATAGTAAACGAGCGGCGCAACCCAGATGGCGAGGATGATTTCGTCGGAGTCTGGCGCGGAGTCTGGCGCGGAGTAGGCGCCGCTTTCGACCAGCGTTTGTCCGCCGGATTGCTCGTACCAGGTGCGTGTAAGCGTGAAGCTGCCGATTTGCCTGGGGAAGCGGGCGAGGGCCGCGGTCGACGATAGCGCCGAGGCGGGACCGCTTTGCCGCGATCGCAGCGCCGAAGAGGGCAGCGCCAACACCGCGAGCAGCATGACGGCGAATGCGGCGCAGCGAATAAAGAGATTCCGCAGCGAGAGGGCCTGACTTCCGCTGGGCCGCGCTGGTTTTTCGATGAGGGGCTTCGACCATTCGATGTGTGGTAATGACCGTTCGCCGCGCGGCGATGGCCCTTCGCCGACGAGCGCGAAATCTTCCCGAGCCGGCTTCCCTTCTTTCAAGCTTGCGAGGCGGATAAAGATCAGGATCGCCACGAGAAACAAGCAGCTTCCGATGGCGTAGTCGGCCTGCTTGGCTACGTTCTCGAGCGCGGGTACCCCGAGAGCGATTCTGTAATAGACGACGAGGACGCAGAGGCGAATGAAGTTGAAGAGGTATCCCAGCAGGACGCCGCCAATGACGTAGGCCGCCCAGCGGCGCAACGAAACGCGCTTGAGGTAGCCGAGGACGAGAGCCAGGTATCCTAACGTGACCGCACCGCGAATGCCATCGCAGCCGGGCGCGATGAACATGCCGAAGTCCGGCGAAAACATGAGGCGCAACTGCGGTGTGGTGGGCGCGAAGTGAATGAGCGTGGCGAATTCGCGCGCAACGCGGGCCGAGATGTTTTGGAGAGGAATGTCGATCATGCTGCTGGTGAGCACGGGCACGGGCTGCGAAAGCAGTAGCAGCCCAAGGGGAAACCATGCCTTGCGCCAGACGCGCGGACCGGCAAACAAGAGAACGACCCCGCTGCCATAAAGATAGACAGGCAGGGCGAGCGGGATGAGAGAAACCAGCGTGCCGCCTGCGGTGACGAAGAGCTCGGCGCTCGCGCGCAGAATGCTGACGAAAAATGCTGCGCCGATCACCAGCAGGCCCCACCAGCTTCCGCGCAGTTCCCAATCGTTTTGGCGCCACACGCGAAGTGTGAGGACGATGCCGACCGGCGGGATGAGCATGCCGATCGAGCGCAGCGGATCGGTGGTCCAGCATCGCCACAGCAGAGCGAGCTCGCGCTCGATGCCGAGGCAGCCTGCGGCCGCAAGAATGGCGATGGAGCACCAGAGCGCGATTGACGGAGAAGCAGGCCGGCGGGAATTGGCGTCCGGGTCGAGTGCGGCCTGATCCGCTCGCGGTGTCGCGAGTGCCAATTGTTCAGTCATGCGAGCCCCTCGTTGGATATCATCGCATCCAGATGCGCGCACGTATATGCCGATCGCCTGGTTCTCTGGCCGCTGGATTTCGTGCTTCCAGCCCTTGCGGCAACGGCAAGAACGCCGCAAGGATGGTGCAACCACATTCGTACATGAACAAGCGGTCAGAAACCTAAGGCGTTTGTGGCGGCCCGACCAGGGGCGTCTTTACCGGGACCGCGACTCCGATAAACTGCGTCAGCGTGTTCTTGCCGGCGTTCGTCACCCAGAGATTTCCGCTGGCATCGATGGCCAGGCCGTAAGGATCGAGAAGGGAAGCGTCGGTTCCGAATCCGCTTGCGGGCGACAGAAGCGCGCCGGGTGCAGCGCCCGACGCGCCGCCCAGCTCCGAAAGCGAGTTGCCCTGGAAGTTGGCCACCCACACCGTACCGGCGCCGTCGACGGCGATTCCCTGGGGCCGCAGCAAGCCGCCGCCCGTTGCGGCATCCAGCTTGAGCGTTCCGCAGGTGTTCACCTCGCTAACGCTGTTGCCGTAGTAATTCGCGATCCAGACGTTGCCGCTCTGGTCTGTGGCGACGCCCGATGCTCCATTGCAATCGCAATTGAAGTTGGTCACCT
>CAZANC010000028.1:0-20949 GCA_964486495.1 uncultured Occallatibacter sp. | reverse complement strand
ACCTGGCGGGGTTGGCGGGATTACGTCGCGTAGGACCCGGCACTGATCGATTTTATCACTCGGTCGTGAGCCATACTCTACATCGGCTCTTCCGCCGCGGCTCTTGCGAACCTGGGCAAACCCGACCGGAATCGATCCAACACAGCAGATCGCGTTTGCCCGATCGCGCTCGCCTGAGCGTCCAGAACCTCAAGGATGCGAGTTCGATTCTTCTTCAAAAGAAAGAACAGGAATTCGTCGGGAGACCAGGCTTCGACTCCCAACGGCCCAAGTGCGCTCCTGGGGAAATGCCTGAGATTGAACGTGACGATTATTTGCGCGCTCTCGCGTTGAGCCGCCAGAACGACATGCGCATCCTTCGGGTCGGGCAGCTCCGGCGCTTGCCGCGACAAGCGTGGGGAGACACGGACGCTGGCTCCAGGGAATGCGGACGTCATCACGCGAAGCCGGCGGTCTGCCTGCCTGCGCGAATAGCCGAATCTCACGCGTGTCCGACGAACCTCTTCAAGCGTTTCGCTGCTCCAGAGAACTCGAAACAGTGCCGGTTCCTCGGCGCAGCGAAGCAGGGTGTCGCAGAGGGGCATTGGGGCGACCACGCATGCGTCCAGAACGGCGGAAATCGCGCTACTTGACTTGGGAATCATTCAGCGGCACACGGTCGTACAGGGCGTCGCGAATCTCTGCGCGCGTCAGGCGATCGAGCGCCTTGCGCCGCGACTTGTCGCGCGCGGCTTTGAAGGCGAGAACGTCGCGCGCGTAGACGCGGCGGTGCGTTCCGACCATGTGAAAAGGCATGCGTCCGCTTTCGAGGAGGCCGACCAGGAATTGCCGGGAGACGGCCAGCGTTCGTGCCGCCTCCATCGTCGTGAGCTCGGAATTGCTTTCGAAGATGACGACGGGCTTACCGGACTTCAGCTCTGCCATCAGGCGCGCAAAAAACAGGTTCGGGTCCGCCGGAAGCTTGCGCGGAGCGCCGTCGGCGCCAGCCATCTTGGTTTCCGCCGAGCGAATTCGCGTATAGACTTCGAATATCCGGCTCCGTCCAGGTTCCGGAGTAGAACGCTCCGGCTTTCCCGCCACTCTCATCGTGCACCTCCAGCAAACGCTATATCCGCTACAACTACTATATCTCATTTCCCTATCGACGGCACGATTGGAGCGCGCGAGGGGCTCGGTCTTCCCGAGATCAGGCGAGATCGAAGCGATCGAGATTCATCACCTTGGTCCAGGCCGCGACAAAATCGTGCACAAACACCTGCCCGGCATCGCTGCTTGCATAGACTTCGGCGAGAGCGCGGAGCTGGGAGTTCGAACCGAAGACGAGATCGACTACGGTGCCCGTACCCTTGACCTCGCCGCTCGCGCGATCGAGCCCTTCAAGCACGCCTTCTGACGCCGCGGACTTCTGCCACTTCGTATTCATGTCGAGAAGATTGACGAAGAAGTCGTTCGTCAACGCGCCGGGACGCCTGGTGAAGACGCCGAGCTGGGACTGGCCGAAGTTCGCGCCAAGAACTCTCAAGCCGCCGATCAGGACCGTCATCTCGGGAGCGGTGAGGGTGAGCAGTTGCGCCTTGTCGAGCAACAACTCGGCGGCGCAGCTCTCGAGTCCCTTGCGGACGTAATTGCGGAAGCCGTCGCCTTTCGGCTCGAGCACTGCGAACGATGCGGCATCGGTCTGCGCCTGCGAAGCATCGGTGCGGCCCGGCGCAAACGGAATCTTCACGCTGTGCCCGGCCTTCTTCGCGCCGGCTTCCACGGCTGCGTCACCCGCGAGCACAATCAGGTCAGCAAGCGAGACCTTCTTGCCGCCCGATTTCCCGTTGCCGCCCGCATCGTTGAACTCCTTTTGGATCGCTTCGAGCTTCGAGAGCACCTTGGCCAGCTCGGCCGGCTGGTTGACTTCCCAGTCTTTTTGCGGATTGAGGCGAATGCGCGCACCGTTGGCGCCGCCGCGTTTGTCGCTGCCTCGAAAGGTTGAGGCTGACGCCCAGGCCGTTCTTACAAGCTCCGCAGTCGACAGCCCTGACGCCAAAATCTTTGCCTTGAGTGCGTCCGCGTCCTTCTCATCGATCAGCGCGTGATCTACTGCGGGTACCGGGTCCTGCCAGATCAGCTCTTCCTTTGGCACCAGCGGACCGAGGTAGCGGGAGCGAGGACCCATGTCGCGGTGCGTGAGCTTGAACCAGGCGCGGGCAAAGGCGTCGGCAAACTCGTCGGGGTGTTCCAAGAAGCGGCGCGAGATTCTTTCGTAGACCGGGTCGAAGCGCAGGGACAAATCGGTGGTGAGCATTGTGGGCGCGTGGCGCTTTGCCGGGTCGTGGGCATCGGGAACCAAACCGTCGCCGGTGTGTTCCTTGGGCGTCCACTGATGAGCGCCGGCCGGGCTTGCGGTCAGCTTCCATTCATAGCCGAACAGGTTCTCGAAAAAGTTGTTGCTCCACTTCGTCGGCGTTCGAGTCCAGGTGACTTCTAGCCCGCTGCCGATGGTAGCTCCGCCGTTGCCGGAGCCAAAGCTGTTCTTCCAACCGAGGCCCTGCTCTTCGATACCGGCTCCCTCTGGTTCGCGATCGACATACTTCAAAGGATCGGCAGCGCCATGAGTCTTGCCGAAGGAGTGACCGCCGGCGATGAGGGCGACGGTCTCTTCGTCGTTCATCGCCATGCGAGCAAAGGTCTCGCGGATGTCACGCGCGGCGGCGATGGGATCGGGATTGCCGTTGGGGCCTTCGGGGTTTACGTAGATCAGACCCATCTGAACGGCAGCCAGAGGGTTGGCCAGTTCGCGGTCGCCGCTGTAGCGCTCGTCGCCGAGCCATTTAGCCTCAGGGCCCCAATCGACGTCCTGCTCCGGCTCCCAAATGTCGGCGCGGCCGCCGCCGAAGCCGAAGGTCTTGAAGCCCATCGACTCAAGCGCCACGTTCCCCGCGAGGATCATGAGGTCGGCCCAGGAGATTTTGCGGCCGTACCTCTGCTTGATCGGCCAGAGCAACCGACGCGCCTTGTCGAGATTGACGTTGTCGGGCCAACTGTTGAGCGGCGCGAATCGCTGCGAGCCACGGCCACCGCCGCCGCGTCCGTCGTGAATGCGGTACGTGCCCGCGGAGTGCCAGGCCATCCGGATGAAGAGTGGTCCGTAGTGGCCAAAGTCGGCAGGCCACCAGTCCTGAGAATCCGTCATCAGGGCAGTGAGGTCTTTGATCACGGCATCGAGATCGAGGCTCTTGAACTCCTTGGCGTAGTTGAACTCCTCGCTCATGGGATTGGAGAGCGAGGACTGTTGATGCAGAATTCCCAGGTTCAGCTGATTGGGCCACCAGCCTGCGTTCGACAGGGTTCCGGCGGCAGTGTGTCTGAGGGCGCCGCTCGAAAACGGGCATTTTGCATCGCCTGGCTTTGCTTCGCCTGGCTTGGATTCGGCCAACATGGCGTTCTGATCGTCGACAATCGGCGGTCCGGGGGTCTTTGTCTCGCGTTCAGACATGGGGCGTCTCCTTGGGGGTTATGGTTGGAGTTGTGGCCTATGATCGAAATCTATCGCTTCAGCGTTGCGGGAGGAAAGCCTGCCAGACGACGCCCACCCGAAGGCTATGGTGGATCCAGTTTAGCTCCGCCGGGATAGCGGCAACAAACGTGAAGAGATCGCTCGTCGCGTCGATTCCCCGTAACCGTTGGGGCCGCAACCGGCAGTGAGCGATGCGAAGCGTTCGATTTTTGCGGGTCCGATCGGGGAAAAGATTCGGGCTACAACCGGTCTCATAAATGCCTCTGCCGCATAGTGCGCAAGTATGGGACCCAACAACAAGGCGGGTCCCATGATTCCATCGAGTTGACAGCGATGGTTTATGAGGCCGGTTCTATTTTCTTGAGTTTCAACGGACGGAAAGAGGCTGGCAATCGTTGAGCGCGCCATGGGCACGGGTTCCGTCCCTCTTATCCACATTGGCGCCTTTGATCGGCGTTGACCCTGCGGTTCGGCGTCCGTAGAGTCTTAAATGAAGCGGCAGAATCGCCCGCGTGGGCGGCGTTGTGCGTGGCTGTGGGCGAGCGCATAGAGAACTTTTCAGGCGGGTCCGTCGGTTCTGGCGCGGGCCGGATCGGGCCGGAGTAAACATGCTGAAACTAAAGAAGATTCACATCCTCGGATTCAAGAGCTTTTGCGACCGGACGGAAGTGACGGTGGCGGGCACGGGGATCGCCGTGGTGGTAGGGCCGAACGGGTGCGGGAAGTCGAACATTCTGGATGGAGTGAGCTGGGTGCTGGGCGAGCAGAGCGCGAAGAGCCTGCGCGGCTCGCACATGCAGGATCTGATTTTTGCCGGGACGCGCGAACGCAAGCCGCTGGGCATGGCGGAAGTGACGTTGACGATGATCGATCCCGAAGCCTACGAAGGACCGGTGCCGGTTGCGCCTGAGGTCGAGATCGATCATGAGGGACCGGCGGACTGGGATGAGGACGAGATTCGCAGGCAGCGCGCGAGCGAGGCTGAAGAGATCATTGCCAACGAGCAGCCGGGACAGACGATTGAAGAAGAAGCCGGCGAGAGAGCTGACGGCGGGCAGGCGCAAGGAGAAGGAGCGGAGCAGGGTCCGGGTTCGCCGCAGGGCGTGGTGCTGAAGATTCGGCGGCGCAGGTTCCGCAGCGCACCGCAAAAGGGCGAAGTGGTGATCACGCGGCGGCTGTTCCGGACAGGCGAGAGCGAATACCTGCTGAACGGAAAACTGTGCCGGCTGCGCGACATTCAGGACATCTTCATGGGCACGGGGCTGGGGCCGGAGAGCTACGCGATCATCGGCCAGGAGCGCATTGGGCAGTTGCTCAGCTCAAAGCCGTACGAACGGCGCGCGATTGTCGAAGAGGCCGCGGGAGTGACGCGCTTCAAGACGAAGAAGCGGCTGGCGGAGTTACGGCTGGAGAGCGCGAAACAAAACCTGGCGCGCGTGGATGACATTTTTGAAGAAGTGACGCGGCAGATGAACAGCCTGAAGCGGCAGGCAGCCAAGGCGGAACGATACGCCGCGGTGCGCGAGGAGCTGCGCGGACGCCTGCGCGTAGTGCTGGCGAGCCGCATGGCCACCATGGATGCGGATCAGGCGCGGCTGGAGCAGGAGATTGCAGCGCTGACGGAGCGCATTAACGGTTCGGCGGAGGAAATTGCGCAGCAGGAGGCGAGCCAGCACGCGCTGACCGAGCGCGGATACGAGCTGGACCGGGAGGGCGAGGCTGCACGGACGAAGGCGAACGACGCGGCCGTGGAGCTGGAGCGAGCGACGGCGCGTGAGCGCAGCAATACGGAGCGCGTGAGCGAGCTGGATACCCGCATCGCGGCGTCGGGCGCGGAACTGGAACAGCTCCGGACGCAAATGGCAGGAATTGAAGAGGAGCGCACGCAGCAGCGGAGCTTTCTGGCGACAGCGGCCGGCGAAGCGAATGCGTTCCACGAGAAAGTGGAGGCGCGGCAGCATGAGGCGCGCGCCGCGGCGGAGGAGGTTTACACCGCGGAGCGCGATCTGGAAGGCGCGCGGCGTCAAGCGATGCACCTGCTGACGCTGGCGGGCAATGCGCGGAATTCCGTGGTGCAGGGCGAAGAAAGCCTGGCGGCGCTGGAGCGCGAGGCGGAGCGGCTCGATGGCGAGATGGGGCAGGCGCACATCGAGCAGGAAAACCTGGGCGTCGAGACCGGCGAGTCGCGGCAACGGTTTAATGCGGCGGACGCGACCCTGAAGCGGCTGGAAGAAGAGATTGCGAAGCTGCGCGAGACTGCGCAGAGCAAGAGGACAGACGAGGGCGCGCGGCGGGCGCTGGCGAACCAAATGCGCGGCGACCAAGCAGCGGCAGCGGGGCGGCGCGACTCGCTCAACGCGCTGATCCGGAATCATGGCTACGCAACAGACACCGTGCGGCGGCTGCTGAAGCCGGGAGCGCTGGGGCCGTCCGTAGCCACGGCGGGCACGCTGGCGGACTTTGTTGAAGTGAGCGGCGAGCACGAAGCCGTGGTAGACGAGTTCCTGCGCGAAGAACTCAATTACGTTGTGGTCGAAAGCTGGGGCGCGGCCGAAGAGGGCGTACGCGTGCTGAAGACCAGCGATGGCCGCGCGACGTTCCTCGTGCACTCCGATGCGCAGGGCGTGCTGTTTGATACGGGCGAGGGGCCGGTGAACGAGCCGGGCCTGACGCCGCTGCGCGATGCGATCAAAGTGCTGAACGGATTTGGACGGTCGCTGGAGTCGTTGCTTCCCAAGCTGCGGCACGGCTACCTGGCGGAAAATGCGATCGAGGCACAGCGGCTGGCGTTGCGCTATACGCAAGCCTACTTCCTGACGCCGGAGGGCGAGTGCTTTCATCGCTCGACGGTGACGGGCGGCAAGCCGGCGAGCGAGGGTCCGCTGGCGCTCAAGCGCGAGCTGCGCGAGACCGAAGGCCGGCTGGCGAAACTGGAGCAGGAACTGGCGGACGCGGAGAGGGCCGCCGAAGCGCTGACGCGCGCGATCGAGGAGCTGACGGCAGAGCTTGAAGCACGCGGCGAGCAGCGGCGTCATGCGGAGAGCGAGGCGGCCAACCTGGGCGCGGCTCTGAAACAGATGGAAGCCGAAGCGCAGCGCATTGAGCGGCGCATGCTGGAGTGGCAGGCGCAGGCGGCGCGCAACAAGGATGCGCGCGAAGCGAGACGGCAGTCGATCGCAGAAAAGCGGGAAGAGGCCGCACGGCTTGAGGCCGAACATGCGCAAACCGAAAGCAGCCTGAACACGCAACTGGCGCAGTTGGAGATTTTGCGGCAGAAGCGCGAGGCGCTGCAACAGGAAGCGGCGCGGATGACCGCGGAGCTGGCAGGCCTGGAAGAGCGCAGGCGCGGCGCGGAAGCTGCGTTCCAGCGCATCGACCGGCTGTTTGGCGATTTGGACCGGCGGGTGCAGACGATCGAACAACAGCGAACCGCGGCGACGGCGGAGCGCGAGCAGCGGGTGAGCGAGAACGCCGAGCTGGTGAAGCGCCATGCGGAGCTGACCGCGGCGCGAGCCGAAGCACTGGCCGCGGCGCAACAAATTGCAGAGCAGGCACAAGCGCTGCGCCTGCAATTGGCAGAGCTTGAAACGCAGCTCAGGAACGAGAGGTCGGCGGTGGACCAACTGCGCGAGGACCGCGCAGGGCGTTCGACCGAGCTGGCCAAGCTGCGCTCCGATCTGGAGCACCTGGAGGCAAGCTGCCTTGCCGAGGTCAACGTCGAGGCGCAGGTGCTGCGCGCGGATGCGGAGATGGCACGGCTGGCCGGCGAGGAACTGGCTGCTGAAGAGGAAACCTGCCGTGGACTGCGCCAGCGTCTGGAACAGATGGGCCCGGTGAATATGATGGCGCTCGATGAATACAAGGAGACGGCGGAGCGCCACGGCTTCCTGATGACGCAACGGCAGGATCTGATCGAGTCCATCGAGAACACGCAGGAGACGATCAAGGAGATCGATCAGATTTCGCGGACAAAGTTCGACGAGGCGCTGGTGGCCATCAACGAGAATTTCGAAAAGGTATTCGCGCGGCTCTTCCAGGGTGGCCAGGCATTTTTGCGCGTGAGCGATGAAGGAAATCTCGAAGAGAGCGGGCTGGACATTGTGGTTTCGCCGCCGGGCAAGAAACTGCAGAATGTGCTGCTGCTCTCGGGCGGCGAAAAGTCGTTGACGGCGCTGGCGCTGCTGGTGGGAATCTTCCAGTTCAGGCCGAGCCCCTTCTGCGTGCTGGACGAAGTGGATGCGGCGCTGGACGAAACCAACGTGGGCCGGTTTGCGGACCTGCTCGACTCGCTGAGCCGCGACACGCAATTCCTGATCGTGACCCACTCCAAGCGCATGATGCAGGCCGCCGATATGATTTACGGCGTGACCATGCAGGAGCCGGGCGTGTCGAAGGTGGTGAGCGTGCGGCTGGGGCAGCATCGCGAGGCGCAGCGGGCGACGGCGTAGAAACAGCCAGTAGCCAGTAGCGAATCGCGGCTGGCCACCAGCTACCGCCTATTGGCTGCTGGCTATTGGCTACTGGCTTTGCGGTTGGCGGATCTTAGAAGTTCCGAGGACTACGTGCCAGGCAAGCTCGAAATGATTGTTGGGCCCATGCGGAGCAACAAGACTGCAGAGTTGCTGCGCAGGATCGAGACGCGCCGCGAGTACGCCAAGCAGCACGTAATGCTGCTGAAACCGAGCGCCGACACCAAGGCCGCCGCGGGGCTGGTGGAAAGCCGCAATCGCAACGGCTGCGGAAAAATGGAGGCGGTAGAATTCCCTTCCGCCAATCCGTGGACCGTGCTGCCGGTGATTGAAGCCACGGAGCAGCGCATCGGAAAGCGGATTGAGTGCATCGCCCTCGACGAAAGCCAGTTCGTCCAGGATCTATTTCAGTTCACCAAGCGGCTGCTCGACCTGGGCTACGACGTGATGGTTTCGGGCCTGGAACTGGATTTCCGCGGGATGCCGTTCGGCGAGATGCTCGACCTTTCGTGGCTGGTGCGGACGTACGCGGGCAACGTGACCGAGCTGGTGGCGTATTGCAGTTGCGGAGCGAAGGCGCTATATCCGCAGCGGCTGTTGGATGGACGGCCGGCGGACTACTCCAGCCCGATCATCATGGCCGGCGACAACTATGAGCCGCGTTGCGAGGAACACTTCGTGCTGCCGGGACGGCCGCATTAAGGGCACTTCGTAGTTCACAGTTCGTAGTTCACAGTTCGCAGTTCACAGTGCGGGTTGGGCGCGTGCAAGCGTATGGGAGGCGATTTACAGACAAAAATTCGCCCCCGATGGAAAACTTCGCATCGGAGGCGCTTGTAGAGCTAATTACACAAGATAAAGACGGGGACCAGTAGCCGGCACTGGAGGTCGGTAGTACGCGGCTACTGGCGATCCCTGTATTAAACGAAGCTAGCCGCGGCTTCCCCTTTCCACTGCTGCCTCGTGTCGCCCGGCTCAAAGAGAGCTTTTCTTACACGCCCTCCGAACCTTGTTGACAGTTGCAGTGTCTCCCATGCGGAGTCAGGGGTCCGTGACGGCCGTCACACCAGGTTGTGTTAAGGAGGAAGGGCAGGTTTGGTGGCTGAATCTGGCCTGAAAAGGGACCAAAGGGGCACGACGGCCGCGGCAGGAAACAAGAAAATTGCATGCAGATCAACCTTCGCATTGGGCTTCGCATTGGGCTTCGCATTGGGCGCAAAAGCATGGGCGATTGACAAAGCGCGCCTGCCGCTCGAAAATCGGACATTCAGCCCCCCCGAGGAAGAATCTTTATGGCAGCATTGTTGACGACCAACCTTGGCGACGTGCCCTTGCTGGGCCGCGGCAAGGTGCGCGACCTGTATGCGGTGGACGGCGCGTTGCTGCTGGTGGCGACGGACCGCATCTCAGCCTTCGACCACGTGCTGGGCTCGGGAATTCCGGACAAAGGCAAGATCCTGACGCAGATTTCGCTGTTCTGGTTCGATCTTCTGAAAAATCTCGTCCCCAATCACGTGATCACCGCGAATGTGGAGGAGTACCCGCAGGCACTCCGGCCGTATAACGATCAGCTTGAAGGGCGCTCGATGCTGGTGAAGCGGGCCGAGATGTTTCCGGTGGAGTGCGTGGCGCGGGGATACCTGGCGGGATCGGGGTGGAAGGAGTATCGGGCATCGGGAGCGGTGTGCGGGATCGTGCTTCCGGCCGGCTTGGAGGATGGATCGCGGCTGCCGGAGCACATCTTTACCCCGGCGACGAAGAGCCAGGACGGCGCGCACGACGAAAATATTTCTTATGCGGCCGTGGAGAAGCAGTTGGGCTCGAACGAGGCTGCCGATCTGCGAAGGCTGACGCTCGCGATTTACCGGAAGGCCGCCGCGCACGCCGAATCGCGCGGGCTGATCCTGGCCGACACAAAATTTGAGTTTGGCAAAACCGCCGAAGGGGTTATCCTTGCCGATGAGGTCCTGACACCGGATTCATCGCGTTTCTGGGACGGAAAGTTGTGGAAGCCCGGGGGCGCGCAGCCATCCTTTGACAAGCAGTTTGTGCGTGACTACCTGGAAGAGATTCGCTGGAATAAACAGGCTCCAGCTCCGGGTTTGCCGGAGGAAGTTGTGGAGCGCACACGGGCCAAGTATCTTGAAGCCTTCCGGCGCTTGACCGGACGGGAGATGGCGTCGTAGGTTTTGTTGACGGGCCCTGAAGCGGACGCGGAGCGAACTATGAATTGGGCAGATTGGGTCATCCTGGCCGTGCTTGCGGCGGCGACGTTGGGGGGGCTTGCGCAGGGGTTCTTCCGCACGGCCGCCTCACTCGCGGGGTTGATCCTGGGGCTGACGCTGGCGGCGTGGAACTACCATCGGGTGGGCATTGTGTTCATGCCGATCTTCAGGGTCGAGGCGGTGGCCGACACGGTGGCGTTCCTGCTGATCGCGCTCCTGGTGATGGGACTCGCGAACCTGATTGGGGGCGCGATTGGGAAGGTGGCAGATAAGTTGGGATTGGGTTGCCTCGATGGCCTGGCGGGAGCAATTCTGGGGTTTATTCAGGGGGTGGTGCTGGTGGCGATTGGCATCATGGTGACCGTAGCCTTTTTCCCGGGCCAGGATTGGTTGATCGAGGCCAGGCTGCCGAAGCTATTCTTCGGGACGCTCCACGTGAGCGAGAATGTGACCCCAGGCGAGCTGGGCGACCGCCTGCGGAAAGGCTTGTTGCTGCTGGAACACGAATCGCCGGGGTGGTTGAAGCCCCACGGGACGACTTAAGAAAAACCGGCTGAGAAATTGTGCTGCACGAAAGCCCTGGGACGGGTTAGACTGATTGTTCATAATTGGCAAGAGGGACGCGTGAAACGAGAATTGGAGAGCCTGGTGACGCAAATGCACTCGAGCGGCTGCCGCTACGAAGTGGCGGTGCGCGAGTTCAAGAAGCAGTATTTGCGGGAAGTGCTGGTGGCACACCGGGGGAACCAGTGCAAGGCCGCGGAAGAGCTGGGCATGCATCGCAACACGCTGAGCCGCGCGATGGCAGAGCTGGGGCTGGACCTGGCGGAAGTGCGCGCGGAGCTCAAGCGTCCGCCGCGGAGCGAACGTCCTGTATACAGCGCGTATCGGCAGGGCTACCGCCAGGGCTGATCACGCGTGCCTGAATCATGCAGAAAATACAACTGAAGAACGAAGCCCGCGTTGAGATCGAGCCCGATTTCGTGTGGGACGCGCAGGACGCTTATCTGTTCGACATTGACGGAACGCTGATGCGCAGCCGGGACCGGGTGCATTACGACTCGGTGGCGGCGAGCGTGCAGCGGATCACGGGATTCGAGATTACGCTGGCCGGGGTTTTGATCCACGGAAGCACGGACACGGCGATTTTGCGCGAGGCGTGCCGGCAGGCAGGGATTCCCGACAAGGTACTGGAAGAGCATTACGACGCCATTCTTGAAGCGATGCGGAATAGCGTTGCCGAGCGGCGGCACGAATTGGACCCGGAGCTGATGCCGGGGGTCGAGGAGGTTTTGGGACACCTGGCCCAGAAGGGCGCGCTTCTGGGCGTGGCGTCGGGAAACCTGGAGGCCATCGGCTGGATCAAGATTGAGAAGGCCGGGCTGCGCGAGTGGTTCCGCTTTGGCGGATTCAGCGATCACTTCCCGGTGCGGCCGGAGCTTATCGGGCACGCAGCGCGAAAGGCGCGGGAGCTGGCTTCGCCGGGAGGGCCAAACGGAGTTCAGATCTGCGTAGTGGGCGATACGCCGCGCGATATTGAGGCGGCGCGGGCCAATTTTCTTTCCGTGATTGCGGTGGCCACGGGAAAGTACAGTTTCGACGAGTTGCTCGAGTGCCAGCCCGAGGCTTGCGTGTCGTCGCTCAAGGATTTGATCGCCATGGCTCCGAGCACTCGATGAGAACGCATGCGGCAAAGACCGTGATGTGGCAGCGGACCGGGACGCTAATTAGGAAGCGCCCAGGGACGCGGAGCGGGCGCGTGGGCGCGGTGTTGAAGCGGTGCGGCGCGGGGCTGCTTCTGGCGGCGATTCCTTACGGCCTGATGGCGCAGGCCACGAACGCGAATGCGGGCGCAGGCAGTGCGGGCCAGGAGACCCCGAAGGCAGCCGGACAGGAGCCCGGCGGTACAAGCTCTCCCGATGCAGCGGGCGCGGCGGCGGGGCAGGCAGCGCCGGCGGTGAGCGAGATCCCGGAGCCCGGCAAACCGGCGAAAGGGCCGCGCACGAGCGATCAGAGGCGTGCGGCGAAGCTTTATCTGGAATCGAGCAAGCTGTTCCTGGACAGCCAGTTTGAAGAGGCGATGTACGGATTTGAGCGCGCCGCCGCGTTTGATGCCACGAATACGAACTACCGGCTGGCGGCACAGATGGCGCGCAGCCACGCGGTAACGGCGCTGATCCAGGAGGCGGCGAAGGATCGGATGCTGGGCGATGAGGCGGCCGCACGCGCAGCCCTCGCGCGCGCGCTTGCGCTCGATCCAACGAATTTTGAGGCCAGCCAGCATCTGGACGAGTTGGCGGATGAATCGGCGCGGGCCCAGCCCAGGCCACTATACGGGCAGGCTTCGAGCGAGATTGCCAATCCTGAAACGCTCCTGGTTGGGTCGGCGCCGCAGAGCTTCCACCTGCGCACCGATCGGCGCCAGGCGCTCGACCAGGTCTTCAATGCATACGGAGTGAAGGCGATGCTCGACGACAGCGTGCGTCCGATTCAGGTCCGGCTCGATCTGGACGAGGTGAGGTTCGCGGATGCGGTGCGCGTCCTGGAATTGGCGACGCACACGTTTTACGTGCCCCTGGATGCGCATCATGCATTGGTGGCCGACGATACGCGCGAGAACCGGGCGCGGTTGACGCCGGAGGAGACAGAGACGGTTTACCTGTCCGGACTGAGTGCCGACGACATGAATGAGGTTGAATCGCTGGCCAAGAACGTGTTTGAGACGCAGCAGGCTCAAGTTTCGCAGTCGGAGCACACGCTCACACTTCGCGCACCGGCATCTACGCTGGACGCATTCAACGCCACGATGAGGAGCCTGCTCGGCGGAAAGAGCCAGGTGTTGGTCGATGTGAAGATGATTCAGGTAGCGCACACGAGTCAGCTAAACACCGGAGCGCAGTTGCCGCCGACCTTTTCGGCGTTCAATGTGTTTGCCGAGGAGCAGTCGCTGTTGAGCCAGAATGCGAGCCTGGTGCAACAGATCATCTCGTCGGGGCTGGCCGCGAGCAACGACCCGCTGGCCATCCTCGGAATTCTCATCGCGTCCGGCCAGATTTCCAGCCCATTGCTCTCGAGCGGATTCGCCCTTTTCGGCGGCGGGCTGACGGAATCGGCACTGGTACCTGGCGCAACGACGTTCAACCTGGCCCTGAACACGTCCGACTCGCGGGAGCTCGACCAGATTGAGCTGCGCATGGAGGACGGCCAGGATGAAACGATCAAGGAGGGCGAAAGGTATCCCATTCAGACCTCCTCCGTGGCGAGCCCGAAGATCCCGAACATTCCAGGACTGACGGGTGCGGGGAGTTCGAGCAGCCTGTCGTCGCTGCTGTCGTCGCTGGGCTCGGCAGCGCCGGCTATCCCCATCATTCAGTACCAGGACCTGGGCCTGACCTTGAAGGTAAACTCCAAGGTTCTGCGCGACGGCGACGTGGCGCTCACCATCGATCTGAAGCTCGATGCGCTGTCGGGGACGTTGATCGACGGGAATCCTGTGCTGGACAACCGCGCGTATTCCGGCATGGTCACGTTGAAGGAGGGCGAGGCAGCGGTGGTAGCGACGGAATTGGACAAGACGCAGAGCCAGGCGATCAGCGGAACGCCGGGAATCAGCGAGATTCCGGGGCTGAACAATGTGACCAGCAAGGATTCGCAGCAAAACTACGCGACGCTGGTGATCGTGATGACTCCGCACGTGATCCGCGGGCCGCAGGCGGCGGGGCATACGGCGATGATTCGAGTGGAGAAAGACATCAAGTAGTGCTCGCTCTGCCCATCCCTTGCACCGAGGTTGGCTATTGGCCGGTTATGCCGTCGGCCTTGACCTGATAGTCGATGATTTTTTTCAGCACGTCATAGGGAGCGGTGGCAGGAACAGCGCGACCGTTAATCATGAGTGTAGGCACCTCGTTGACGTCCAGATCCTTGGCCAACTGAACGGAGCCGTCGACGTCGGCTTTGACCTCGGGCGTGGCGGCGCAGGCTGCCACCTTGGCAGGATCGAGGCCGGCTTTGGTGGTGGCGCTGTTGAGGGTGAGCGTGGCGCCATCAGCACTGGCCAGACCATCCTGACCGTCAAAGACCGCGGCTGCAAACTGGAAGAAGGCCAGGCTGCCGCCCAACTTGGTCACGCAGACGCCGTATTCCGCCGCATTTGTAGCCTGCGGATGGATGGACGCTATGGGAAAGTTCTGAAAGACGATGCGCGCGTTAGGATAATCGGCGACCAGCTTGTCCATGTTCGCTTGTGCTTCTTTGCAGTGCGGGCATTGGAAATCGGCGAACTCGACCAACTCCAGATCTTTCGATGCAACTCCACGATAGGGGCCGTTGGCGCGCTGTTGCAACTGCTTGCGGGCATCGGCGAAGGGATTCACGCCGAAGTCGATGATGTCGTCACCGGTGACGATGTGCTTGCCGTCAGGAAGAGCGAAAAAGGAGAGAACCTGCGGTTTTTGCTTGCCCGTCTTATCGCCGACCAGAACGATGACCTTGCTGACGCCGTCAGCAGGCGTTTTGAGAATGGCCTGCACCTGCCACATTCGGTCCGCGTCGTAACCCCAAGTGGCCTGAAGAAAGCCGTTGACGACTTCCTTTGTCGGGGCGGCGGCCGTGAAGTTGGCCGGATCGGGCTTGGGAAAGACGGGAGGACCCGACGGAGCCGGCGCGGAAGGCTGCTGGTCTGATCCTGTCGCGGGTGCGGACGCGGCGGCATCCGGTTGCTGTGCGGGCGCCGAGGGCTCGGAGCTTGTGGTGTCAGGCGCTGGCGGAACATGTTGCTGGGCGGCGGCTCGAAGTGCAGGAACGAATAATGCAATCAGCGCGGCAGCGCCGATCGAACGGCAGGACAGACGGATCAAGCTATTCTCCTTCAATCGCGGGAAAATTCCCTTTCTCTAGCTTATAACGGGGCGCTGGTCAGGTTCCCTGTTAACGTGGCGTTGATCAGCTCTGGACTTTGACGGCGATGGGAAACCTGCGGCCCATGCCAAAGGACTTGGAGGTCACCTTCAGGACCGGAGCGGCCTGCTGGCGCTTGTACTCGGAGCGCTCAATGAGACGCACCACCTGTTGGACGAGATCGAGGGGAAAACCGCGCTCCTGAGCAATACATTCCGGCGTCTCATATCGCTCGACGTAGGCTTCGACGATGGGATCGAGCACCTCGTAGGGCGGCAGTGAGTCGGTGTCCATCTGTCCGGGGCGCAGCTCGGCGGAGGGAGGCTTGGAGAGGATGGCAGCGGGGATTTTTTCCTGGTCCCGGTTGAGCCAGTAGCAGATTGCATACACGCGTGTCTTCACCAGGTCGCCGATGACGGCGAGAGCTCCCACCATGTCGCCATAAAGGGTGCAGTAGCCGACCGCCATCTCGGATTTGTTGCCGGTTGTGAGCACCAGGGCGCCGAGCTTATTGGAGAGGGCCATGAGGATCGTGCCGCGAATGCGAGGCTGGAGGTTTTCTTCGGTGATGTCGGGCGGCAATCCGATGAAGAGCGGGGCCAATGCGTGATTGAAATCGGCAAAGAGCTCGCTGATTGAGATCGCCTCGAAGCGAATGCCGAGGTTCGAGGCCAACTGGCGGCTGTCGTCAACGGAGCCTGAAGAGGAATATGGGCTGGGCATGCCGATGCCGATCACGTTTTCCTGGCCGAGAGCTTCAGTGGCAATGGCCGCAACCAGGGCAGAGTCGATGCCGCCGCTAAGGCCGACGATGACTTTGCGAAAACCGCACTTGCGGACGTAGTCACGCGTGCCGAGCACAAGAGCGCGGTATGCGGCCTCGGTCTCGTCGTCTTCGGGAAGCGGAACAGGTGATGCGTTAAAGGGGTCGACGACGACCAGGTCCTCCTGAAACGAGGCGGCCTGCGCGATCAGCTCTCCACGTGCGTTGAAGGCCAACGAGGAACCGTCGAAGATGAGGCTGTCGTCGCCGCCGACCTGGTTGCACATGAGTACGGGAATGGCGTCGCGCCGGGCGATGGCGGCGAGCATTTCGCGGCGAACGGCGCGCTTATTGTGCCAGAAGGGCGAGGAAGAGAGGTTGATGTGCAGCGAAGGGCTCTGGCGCATGAGCTCTTCCATGGGATCGATGCTATAGAGGCGGCGCCGCCAGAAATTCTTGTCGTTCCAGGCGTCTTCGCAGATGGAAACAGCAAGGCGAAGGCCTTCGAAGTCGACGACCTTCTGGGGCCCGGATGGCGAGAAGTAGCGCTGCTCGTCGAAGACGTCATAGAAGGGCAGGAGACGCTTGTGTTGCTCGAGGAGTAGTTGGCCTCGATCGACAAGGACGGCGGCGTTAAAGGCGGGTTTGACGTCATCGCGTCCAGCGGGCAGTGCGACGCCGGCAAGGACGGCGGTAGGCAAATCACGCGTGGCGGCGGCGAGGTCTTCAACCGCGGTGCGGCAGCGAGCGAGGAAGCTGGGTTTTTCAACGAAATCTGCGGGCGGATAGCCGCAGATGGCGAGCTCGGAGAAGACGGTAAGCCGCGCGCCTGAATCGGCGGCGCGACGGCTGGCGGCCAGAATTTTCTCGAGATTGCCGGTAAAATCCCCGACCGTAGGATCGATCTGGGCGAGAGCGATCTTCACAGAACCAGTTTAAATGGAGGGGAGGCGCGGGCGGGGTTCGTCGAGCCAGCGGAGCGGGCGGCGCTAGCAGAGCGCAGGAAGGCACGACAGCACCTTAAGGAAGAAGAAAACCGCGATGGCTAAGTTGTTCAATTATTAAGGCTTTATGAAACAGGCCCCCAAACGGGGGATTTATTTGCACCAAAGTCACTGCCTAAAATCAGAGTCGTAACTAAATGAGCCATCTCTAAAGATCGGCCTGGGGCAGTCGAGGAAATCTGCAGAGTTCGGATTCATTGAGCGCTTCCGTCACCGCGGAATCGCTCGATTCGGGGGAACACCATCGAACCGCAAATGAGATTGGGCGAGTTGCTTGTCCGTGCCAGGATTGTCACGGAGAAGGACGTCACTGCGGCCCTTGAGCGCAAAGTGTCGCATGGCGGACACCTGGGCGAAAATCTGGTTGCGATTGGCGCGACCGACGCGCGAACGATCGAGCGGTTCATCCATCGCGTTCCGCAGGAACCTGCCGACATTGAAGCAACGGGCATCGACGACACCGATTTGCTGGCGCTGTTCATGAAGCTGGTTTTTTCCGGGCGCCTGGAAAAGATCGGGCAGATATCGGACGCCATTAAACTTCCCCAGCATGTCGTGATGGACCTGGCGAAGATGGCGATTGAGAGGCAATTGCTCTATACGCTGGGGGCGATGAGCTCGGACAGCGTGCTGGACATGCGCTATGCGATGACCGACGAGGGCAAGCGGTGGACCCTCGAGGCGCTGCAGAGATCGGGATACATTGGCCCCGCGCCGGTGACGCTCGAGGAATTCATCGACCGGGTGAACATGCAGAAGCCGACCAACGAGCGCGTGACGTTGGACCAAATACACGAGGCCATCAAGGAATTGACAATCGACGAGTCCATCGTGGAGCAGGCGGGGCCGGCGTTGAACTCCGGCCGCGCGATTTTGCTTTACGGATCGCCGGGAAACGGCAAGACCTCAGTGGCCCTTAGTTTCGCCAGCGTCTTTCAGGATTTTATCCATGTCCCTTACGCGATTACCATTCAGGGCCAGATCATCCGATTCTACGACCCGAGGATTCACATCCAGGCCAGTCCCAACGCGGATAAAGAGGACGGCCCCGAGCTTGCGGGCTTCATGCGCGAGACGCACGACAGGCGCTGGGTAACTTGCCGGAGGCCTTTCGTTGTGGCCGGCGGCGAATTGACCCTGGACATGCTGGATCTGCGCTACGACGAGAAGGGGCATTACTACGAAGCGCCGCTGCACATGAAGGCGCTGGGCGGCTGCTTCCTCATCGACGACTTCGGGCGGCAGTTTGTCAGCCCGAGAGACCTGCTGAACCGGTGGATTGTGCCCATGGAGAGCCGGGTCGATTATATGAAGCTGCGCTCCGGAGCGAGCTTCTGCATTCCGTTTGAAGAGATCGTGATCTTTGCCACCAACCTGAATCCGGAAGACCTGATGGATCCGGCATTTCTTCGCCGTCTACCCTACAAGATCGAAGTGGGTTCGCCGAGCCTGGACCAATTCCGCCGCATCTTCCAAATGGAGTGCGCGCGGCATAAGCTGACCCTCAGAGATGAAGTCTTCAATTTCATCGTGTACATGATCACGAAGGAAAAGGAACTGGACCTTGCCGGATTCCAACCAACATTCATTGTTGAACAGGTGACGGCGACTTGCCGTTTCCTGGGCAAGGATCCGGAGCTGAAATCGCCTTACGTGGAGTATGCGGTGAACAATTTGAGGGTGAGGAGAAACACCGACCCACGAACGGAACGCTCGCAACAAACAGGCTTACCATCAGCGCCGCCCCAATTGAGGAAGCCGCCAGAATCAATTCATGAATACCAGGACGTTGAGATCAAGCGGAGCACCGGCCTGGTCTAGAGCGCTGTAGTGCCTGTTTCATAAACCATCTCTATCAACTTGCCTGAATCGTGGGACCCGCCTTGTTGCTGGGACCCATACGCGCTCATGATGCAGCCGTGAAATTGATGAGACCGGTTAGAGGGTGGTTCGACGTTTGCGGGTACGCTACGTGCCGGTGCCTGAAAAGACGACGGCGATGGTGCGCATGATGATCTTGAAATCGAGCCAGATGCTCCAGCTGTCGATGTAGGTGACGTCCAACGAGACATAGCTGGCGAATGAGGGATCCTGGCGGCCCTGGACCTGCCACAGGCCAGTGATGCCAGGGGTGACGTCAAGGCGGCGCAAGTGGTCGAGATCGTACTTGCGCACTTCGCCGGCCAGCGGCGGACGCGGGCCGACGATGCTCATTTCGCCGCGCAAAACATTGATGAACTGGGGTAACTCATCCAACGAATATTTGCGCAGGAAACGGCCCAGCCGGGTGATGCGGGGGTCGTTTGAGACCTTGAAGAGCACGTCGTCGCGCTCGTTCATGTGCATGATCTCGGCGCGGCGCGTGTCGGCATCGCGAACCATGGTGCGGAACTTCATGCAGTGGAACACGACGCCCTTCTTGCCGATGCGCTCCGAGCTATAGAAGACCGCACCAGGGGAATCGAACTTGATGGCAATGGCGATGGCCAGCAGGACGGGCGAGAAGAGAACAAGGACTAATGTGGAAAAGATTGTGTCGAAGATGCGCTTGAAGATCAGTCCGATTTCGGGCACCGCGCCGCGGTGCAGGGGGATGGTGGGAAACTGGCCGACGTATTCGATGGGACTGTTCCAGGCCAGTCCGTCATAGAGGTCGGGGATGACGCGAAGATCGACTCCATATGCGCGGGCCTGCTCCAGCACGTTCTGGACGATGCCGCGCTCGCATGGGGTAGTGAAGAAGATCTCGTCGATGAACTGTTTGCGGGTGTGCGTAAAGAGAGTCTCGAGGTTACCGACGACGTCTGAAGTCACCGTCTCGTGAGAGGTGCAGCCAGGCAACTCAATAAACCCCTTGAACGTGTAGCCCAGATGGCGGATTTTCTCGAGGTGCTGGCGGAGCGCTTGTGCCTCAAGGCCGGTGCCGACGATAAGCACGTTGCGCGTGTCGAGCCCGCGATCGAACCGGCGATAAAGCAGAATGCGATAGATGAAGCGGCGGAGAGCCAGCCCGATGGTGACGAGGCCGATGGTTTCAAGCACAATGCCGCGGGGAATAACGACTGCTCTGACCAGGTAGAGCGCGCCGGTGAGCAAGAGGCCGGAGGTAAGGCAGGCCTGGGCGCTCATCCTCTGCTCGTGGAGGAAGTTAGTCATGTGCATGGGCACGTAGAGATGCAGGCGCCTGCTGGTGACAATGAGCGCGCAGGTGAATCCGCATAAGAGCGCCAGCAGAATCCAAATCGACAGGCCGTGGAACAAGGTGCCGTGGAAAAAGTCCCGCGCGCCCTCCACGGGAGTGGTGTGGAACTTGTAGAGAGTAGCCCCCATGGCTGCCAGGAAGACGGTGAGCGCATCCATCACCATCCACATCTTGGCCGTACCCCGTGAACCTCTCGAGGAGTTGCCTTTGACTCCGGCGTCCCACTCTGCCAGGGACGATGACAGCTTTTGCCAGAAATCTGAACTCGCCATAAGTTCTACGCAGACCTCAAACTTCCTGAACGGCCTGAACTGCGGGCTGGTGGGGTTGATATGCAACGCAAGAGAAGCAAGGTTCGAGTAGAGCACCATCTTGTGCGAGCGGCTTCCAGCTCAGAGACTCGGGGCTGGATCCAGGATCGGCCGACACGGTGGAACTAATGGAGTTCCGGCCGGTGACCGGGAAGGCGAACCCGCCACGCTTGCTGGCGGCAAGCCGACACGACGAGAAGATGGTCCGAGGAAACATTGGCTTCAATGTCAGGCCCGGAATGAGCGCGCGAGCGCTTTTTAAGGAATTGAGTTCAATGAAACCAAGATGTGTGTCGCGATCTGCTTTATTTAGGGGCGCGTAACAGTCTGCGCGTTGCTTCTTGCGCCGAATTCGACACAATGTGAGGTACAATCGCTTGCCTCCAGATTGGCCCAGCAGGGGGACGGTTAGCAAGACAAATCATACTGCTGACAGATTACAGGCGGATGCAACGATCGGGTACCTTTTGGTCACTCCGACCGGTAAGCTCATTTTACAGCGGAAGGGCTTGGAAGCATAACTCTTTTAATCTGATGGCAATACATAGGCGTCCAGGGCGAGGAACTGGCG
>CAZANC010000027.1:0-20964 GCA_964486495.1 uncultured Occallatibacter sp. | reverse complement strand
TGGTACGCTGCCGCCAAATGTGACGGGCAGCTCCCGCGGCCGCAACCAGCAGCGCCCCGAGCGATACAAGAAGAACGATGAGGAGCCAACGCATGAAGACAGACTCCAACAAGGATACCAGAGGGTCTTTTGTTGGCTATGACGTTCGTTTATATTTTGGTACCTTGCGGCGCATCCAGGCTGGCGCGCAGCCATCTCAGGTAAGAGTGACTTCCGGCCTCGATCCCAAGCACCAGGAATTCAGGAGTTTGGTAACTGTGCAGCTCCTGCAGTCGGACTTCCAGAGCGGGCAATTGTTCGCTCGCGGTCTTGAGCAGAAGCAGGGTCTCGGATGACGACTCGATCTTGCCCTGCCAGCGGTAGATTGAGTGAACAGGCGGAAGCAGTGTGGCGCATGCAGCCAGTCGCTCCTCCACGAGCGTGCGCCCCAGGCGCGTGCCTTCTTCGGGGCTCATCACGGTGGTCATCACGATCCGGGCGGACGAAGTTGATTCGAGCATTCGGCCCCTCCACAATAAAAACGATTCTGCCAACACTCTACGCCGGAATCTGCCCGGCGGAGCAGTCAATCATTGAAAAATGGCAGTCGAATTCTCAATCGCGGAAGAGCCTCGCCAAGACGGAACGCGGGGAACGACCCCGGCTCCGCCCCGGTGCGGCGAAACAGCGTCGTCGAAGGTTAGCGGACAAGCTCTGCAACCACTTCGATCTCCTGGCTCCGCGTGGTGCCCGGAAGATCGAGTGAACCAAGAACCATCGGCTTGCTCTGGGCCAGTTTCGACGATTCATCGAAAACAGTTTGCCGAACCACCGGATCCTGGGCAGAGGTTACGGGTTTCTCTTCCGCGAGGCTCGATTGCTCGATCTTTGTGTGCAGATTGAGCGCGTCCGGCGACCCGTTCACTTGTGCATTGATGTTCAATCCGATGTCCTGGTACTGCACCTGTGTGCTCTCTGTCTGGCCATCGATTGTCCCGGTCACAATGGGCACGCGGCTCCTTTGCTTAAAAAGCGACTTCTCCCCCGAAACAACAAGCATTGTGAATTTCTGCGGCGCGCCGCGCTTGCCGCCGTCGATGTCGGTGATCGTGTAGGTCAGGCGATAGAGCTTCCGCGGCTGGTCGAGATCCGCGACGAGCTTTTGCGCGGCCTCCAGGTCCTCGGCGGTGCCTCGCACAGTGATGGCGTCCTGCGCCTGGTCGATAAAAATGTTCGCCCCCGGCAGCGCGTTCCGCAAGTCGTTTTGAATATCGTTCAGGTCGTTTTGTTCAGAGGCATTAGTCAGAAAGAACGTCTGAACCGTTTCCGGGGAGGGTTGCACCGCGGGCTTGGTTTCGCTTGGTTGTACGTCTTCCGGTTTGGTTTGTGCGCCTGCGCCTGGCGACAACAATATTAGAGCCAGCGCGACAGCGGCCGGGGCTAACCCGTGCGTACTTGCTGCGGTTTTATTCAACTGCATAGTCTCCTCCTCAAGGTGGTTCGGAAGAACCCCGTAGTGTGCTTCCCGATTGTGACCAGGACATCTTCTATGCACACAGACGCCATGCCGAGAATTCCGCTCGACAATTTCCCTGTTCGGCTGCAGAAAAGAACCTCCTCATGTGGAATTCCAGGCGCAGCGAGTCTTACCTCCTTGGCCAACTTCTTGTTAAAAATCGCACTGCAGCTTGCCGATCCGGGCTCGGTGTTGCAGTATGAACTTTGCGGCTCGCGAGGCCGCAAGTGTGGAGAAGAGGATGACCACAGCGATCAGATTTGGTACTTCGGGATGGCGGGCGATTGTGGCCGAAGAGTTTACGGTGGCCAATATTCGCCTGGCGGTAGCGGGAATCGCCGCTTATGTGAAGACGCTTCCTGCGCCGCATCGCGTGCTCGTGGGGCGCGATCCGCGCTTTCTGGGCGAGAGCTTTGTGGCCGAGGCGGCGCGTGTGTTGGCAGGCGCGGGCGTCACGCCCATCGTGATTCCCGAGGCCGCTCCCACGCCGGCCATCGCCTACGCCGTGCGCACGCTCAAGACCTCGGGGTCCATCAACTTCACCGCCTCGCACAATCCGCCCGAGTACAACGGCATCAAGTACTCCACGCCTGACGGCGCGCCGGCTCTGCCCGAAGCCACCAAACAGATTGAAGCCGCGATCGACAGAATTGCCGGAGGAGGAGGCCACGACGTTCCCAGCCCGCTCGCGACGACGGACCAATTCGAAACCGCGGACGTGAAGCCTGCGTTTCTCAATCGCCTCGCCGAGCTCGTCGACCTGAGAGCAATTGCCAAATCCGGCATCAAAGTGGTCTACGATCCGCTCTGGGGCGCGGGCCGTGGCTATCCCTGCCACCTGCTCCGCCAGTCCGGCGTCACCGTCGAAACCGTGCACGACTACCGCGACGTGCTCTTCGGCGGACACGCGCCCGAGCCATCCGACGAATTGCTGGGTGCTGCGAAGAAAAAAATGACAGAGATCGGCGCGGCCCTCGTGATCGCCACCGACGGCGACGCGGACCGATTCGGCATCGTGGACGGTGATGGCACATTCATTCAGCCGAATTACGTCATCGCGCTGCTCTTCGACTATCTGGTGGAGACGCGCGGCTGGAAGAACGGCGTGGCCAAGAGCGTGGCGACCACCAACCTGGTCAATGCACTGGCCGAATACCACAAAGTTCCCATCTACGAAACACCTGTGGGCTTCAAGTACATCGGCGCGCTGATCGATCAGGATAAGATCGCCATCGGCGGCGAGGAGTCCGCGGGCCTCACCATCCGCGGCCACGTGCCGGAAAAAGACGGCGTGATTGCCGGCCTGCTCGTGGCGGAGATGGTGGCCACGCGCGGCACGAGCCTCGGCGCACAATTGAAGGCGCTTTTTGCCAAGGTTGGTTCCTATTTCCCGGTTCGCGAGAACTTCCACTTGACCGCGGAGCAGAAAGCCGCGTTCACTGAGAAGTTGAAGGCTGATCCGAAGGAATTGAGCGGGCGCAAGGTCGTCGCTGTTGTCAGGACCGACGGGCTCAAGCTGATTCTGGACGGTGGCTCGTGGGTTTGCTACCGCCTGTCAGGGACAGAACCGGTAGTGCGAGCCTATACCGAAGCGCGCAGCGAGCGCGATATGCAGGCGTTGCGGTCGGCGGCCGAGAAGTTTGTGCTGAGCTAAAATCCGATCGCAGACCGCAAGTACGAATTGGGAATCGATGACGGAAGAGAAGGTGCACTTCAAGACGGCGGTGGGAGGCAAGAAGCCTGCTTCGGTCCGCACTTGGGCGCTCGGATGGATGCGGCGCCTTTGGCGGCCGGCGGGCACCGGAGTCGCCGTTATCCTGGCGCTCCTGGTCACATGGCACGTCGTCTACGGCAAGCACGGCGTGTCGGTTTGGCAGCAGAAACGTGCCGAGGACCGCGCCCTGCAGCAGGAGATCAAGGACCTGCGGCGGGAAAATGCTCAAATGCGGCAGCGGATCGAGCACCTGAACTCGGATCCCGACGCGATTGAGCGCGAGGCTCGCGAGAAGCTGCACTATGCCAAGCCCGGCGAAGTCATCGTCGCTCTACCCGACCAGCCGCAGTCGCAGCCACAAACGCCGCCGGCCAAGTGAGCCAGTAGCCCGAGGCTTGTCGCCGGCGGTTTTCCTCCGTTCACTCCTTCGCTTCTTCACTCCGTCACCACCCTCGGTCCCTTGTTCCCTTGGTCCCGAAGCCTGCCCTGAGCGAAGTCGAAGGGTCCCTGCTTTCAAAAGTCGATATGCGCTCGCACCGTCGTTACATACACCGGCCCGCGGTCGGTGTTGTAGCCGGGATGCGCAATCTGCGTGCCGCCGAATGTACCAAACAATCCTCGCCAGACATGCGCGTTGTAATACCACTCCATGATGTCCTCGCGCCCGTAGCGCAGATTGCCGTCGCCCAGCAGGAACCCCAACCCGCCGTAGTGCAGATAATTCTGATGGTCGCGCTTGATGGCGTTGGACACAAACGCCACGCCCACTTTGTCGTTGAGCCGGTGCCAACTGTGTCCGTTATAGTCTCCGCCGAAAAGGATCGTCTGGCCGACCTCGGTATAGACGAACGATTCGTGCTGATCCTCATTCCAGCCGAAACGTGCGAAGAGCCGCAGGCTTTCCGTCACTTCCTGCTCGGTATTCAGGCCAAAGCCGTACTTCACCGCGCCAAATCTCCTGGAACCGGTAATGTCGGGCGTCGTTACTTGGCCGTTGAGGTACTGGTCCACCGATTCCCGGAAGTCGCCCATGTGCGCGTGGTTCACATAGCTGAGTGCGCGCACGGCGCCCTCGCGCTTCGGATTAAGCCACTCGGCGAACAGCCCCTTGCGCATTTCGAACTCCCAGTTCTGCGCGCTGGCGCGTCTGAGTGCCCAATCGAGGTCGGCGCCGTTCGCAGCGGTTGGCATCGCCGCGATGGCGTAGCGCGCCGACCAAATGCGGTCGTCGTACTCCAGAATTCCGGCGAAGGTGTAGCCGCGCGTATCAGCCGCGTAGTCCCATGCACCGTTGTTGACGATGGTCCAATTCGCGAATTGCAGATGGCTGTCGGAGCCAACGGAGTTTACGTCGAAGACGTCGGCGAGGCTCATCTTTCCCACGCGGATTTCGAACCGCCTCACAGGAACCTTGCTCGCCAGCGCGAAGGGACCGCGGTCCTGGTCCGTCGTCTCATCGGTCAGACCCACGATCTCGTGAATCTCGCCGCGAGCGAGATAAGGTGCAAGACCAAGAGTAGGGTCGCGAACAACGTCAACGTTGGTTTCGCCCGCCAGGCCCAGTTCCTCAGAAATCCCGCGACCGCCGGCATTCTCAAGGTTGACGATAAGGTCTGTGTTGTAGCGCAAGCTCGTGAACAGTTGATAGCCAAGATAGAGTGTCGCGACCTCCGAGGCTTTCGTCTCGAAGTCGTCGATGAGGCTGTTGGGGCCCTCGTAAGGCGAGTGGAAATGCCCGTGCATCTGGAAGATGCTGTTAACCTGCCCGGAAATCCAATAGCGCGCATTCTCAGAGTGCGGCGCCATGGTGAGCGTCGTCGACGGTTGGTCCGCCTCCTGGCCCCCTGAGCCGGCTGAAGGAGTGTCGCTGGCTGATGTGGAGGGAGCTGTTGTTTGATGCGAGAACGCGACCAAAAGATCGGCCTGTCTCGACCCGTCGCCCTCAGTTGCGATCTGCGGCTGCGGCGCGGAAGGTAAATCGCCGTTCACCTGTGCGCCGGCAAAGGCCGCGACAAACAGAAAGACGGCCGAGACAATCGGCGACGCATAAAAAGGCGGGTTGGGGCTCCGGAGAGGCATAATATGGATACAGGGTGACTATACCCTCCATGGGTTCATACTATACCCCGGGTAGGTATTGTCAAGCCAAGGAGCCGGAACATGTCGCATCAGGAACGGGAGAAACTTAAGCTTATGCAGCGGTTGAAAAAACTCCGCGGCCAACTGGACGCGGTGGAACGTTCGCTCAACGCTGGTGATGATTGCGGCGGTCAACTGATGCAGCTCGCCGCGGTGCGCGGCGGCGTCAACAGCCTCATGGCCGATGTGCTCGAAACACACATTCGCTTCCATCTCGTGGACGGCGCCAAAGAACAAATTGCGCCCGAGCTGGCCGAGGATCTCATCGACCTTGTGCATGCATATCTGAAATAAAGTCATGCTTCGCCCGGCCGCCCCAAGTCAATTGTCGCCTGGCGCGTCGGCGCGTCAGGCGGAATCACCTTCAGGCATCGTAGCGGCTCGTCGTGCTGCAATTGTGAACACCCGTTGAATGATGGTCAACTTCGGTGTCGCGTGCCTCCGCAAGCCGCGCCAGCCGGCCATGAGCCCGCGGCTGATAAAATGAAATCTGCCGCGCTGTGCGGCACATTCTCCGACTTTCACTCCCCTAACCGTCCTGAGGGCCCGCGCGGCCGAACCCGAGAGAAGGAAAAACTGCAACCGTGAGCCAGACGATACGCAATATCGCCATCATCGCCCATGTGGACCACGGCAAGACAACGCTGGTGGATGGCATGCTGCGCCAGGCCGGGACTTTCCGCGCCAATGAGCAGGTGGCCGAGCGCGTAATGGACTCGAACGAGCTGGAGCGCGAGCGCGGCATCACGATTCTCGCCAAGAACACTGCGATCAATTTCGACGGTGGAAAAATCAACATCGTGGATACACCCGGCCACGCCGATTTTGGCGGCGAGGTGGAGCGCGCGCTCAAAATGGTCGACGGAGTGATGCTGCTGGTCGACGCGGCCGAGGGCCCGCTTCCACAGACGCGCTACGTGCTTTCAAAAGCGCTCGAGGCCAAGCTGCCGCCCATCGTGGTCATTAACAAAGTCGATCGGCCCGATGCGCGCCCGCAGGAAGTGCTGAACGAAATCTACGATCTGTTCATCGACCTCGACGCGGACGAATCCCAATTGGACTTTCCGGTCTTGTACGCCGTCGCCAAGGCCGGCACAGCGACGACCGATCCAACCAAGCCCGGCGTCGATTTGCAGCCGCTCTTCCGCGCCATCGTGGAAACGATCCCGGAAGCGACGGGTGATCCCGGCGGCGCGTTGCAAATTCTGGTTGCGAACCTCGATTACTCCGATTACCTCGGCCGCATCGCCATCTGCCGCGTCTTTCAGGGAACGTTGCACGCAGGCGACGAAGCAAACATCTCGCGCCGTGACGGTTCGCTCTACAAAACGCGCATCACCAAGCTGTTTACCTTTTCGGGGCTCAAGCGCACCGAAATCGAAGAGACCACGATGGGCGACATCGTGGCCGTTGCCGGCATTGAAGGCATCACTATCGGCGAGACCATCACCAGCGTCGACAATCCGTCGCCGCTCCCGCTCATCGTCATTGATGAGCCGACGATTGCGATCCAATTCAGCGTGAATACATCCCCCTTCGCCGGGCGCGAAGGCCAGTACGTCACCAGCCGCAACCTCCGCGAGCGCCTGGAAAAAGAGTTGCTCACCAATGTGTCGATTCGCGTGGAAGAGACCGGCTCACCTGACAGCTTCAAGGTGCTGGGCCGTGGCGAACTGCAGCTCGCGATTTTGATTGAAATGATGCGCCGCGAGGGCTTCGAGTTGATGGCCGGCCGTCCCGAAATCGTAACGAAAATGGTAGACGGCGTGCGCATGGAGCCGGTCGAGCACCTCACCATCGACGTGCCCGAGCAGTTCACTGGCACGGTGATTGAAAAGCTCGGCCCGCGCAAGGGCGAGATGACCAAGATGCACAATCATGGTTCGGGCCGCGTGCGCCTGGAGTTTCGCGTGCCTAGCCGCGGGCTCATCGGCCTGCGTTCGGAAATGCTCACTGAGACGCGCGGAACCATCGTCATGAACACGCTCTTCGATGGCTACATTCCATACCAGGGCGAGATTCCGCAGCGGCCCACCGGCGCGCTCATCGCCGACCGCCTGGGACCGACCACGACCTATGCGCTCAATGGCCTGCAGGAGCGCGGAATTCTTTTTGTCGGGGCGGGCGTGGAAGTTTACGAAGGCATGATTGTCGGCGAACACTCGCGCGATAACGACCTCGACGTGAACGTGGTCCGCGAAAAGAAGATGACCAACATGCGCGCCTCCACCGCCGATGACGCCATCCGCCTCGTGCCTTACAAGACACTGAACCTCGAGCAGGCAATCGAGTTCGTCGCCGACGATGAGTTCGTCGAGGTCACGCCCAAGTCGTTGCGCTTGCGGAAAAGGATCTTGCAGCAAAACCGCCGCCCCAAACGCTGGGAAAAAGCCGAGCAGGCCGCGTCAATCTGAACAATGCTCGGACGGCAAGAAGTCTGACTGCTCATGCGCGACACGATCAGAACAGAACGTCTTCTGCTTCGCCGCTGGCGCGACTCCGACCGCCTGCCCTTCCAAGCCATGAACGCCGATCAGCGCGTCATGGAATTCATGCCTGCCCGGCTTTCACCCGAGGATTCGGACGCACTCATCGTTCGCGCTGAGCGACATTTCGAACGCCACGGCTTCGGCCCCTTTGCCGTCCAGTTGCTGGATAAATTGACGTTCGCCGGCTTCATCGGGCTGTCAATCCCGGCCTTCGACGCGCCCTTCATGCCCGCGGTCGAGGTCGGTTGGCGGCTCGCGTTTGATTGCTGGGGTCGGGGATTGGCAACCGAAGGCGCACGCGCTGTGGTCCGCTACGGATTCGAGGAGCTGGGCCTCGGCAGCGTCGTATCATTCACGGTTCCCGGAAACCTGCGCTCCCGGCGCGTGATGGAAAAGATCGGCATGACGCACGATCCTCGCGACGACTTCGACCGCCCACTCTTGCCGGAAGGTCACCCGCTCCGCCGCCACGTGCTCTATCGCATCAGCCACTAACGGCGTATTGCGATTGGGTGCAGACGTCTTGTCCGGTGTAATCTTTACTCGATGATGGGCTTCGGCTTGGGACGACTGATCGAGTTTTTCTTGCGCCTAGCGATCAAGTTCGCGCGCAGGATCGGCACCGGCGATTGGCCGGTCTATAACTCGATCGTAATTTATTCAAGGTTGGAGACAAGCTTTACGGGGTGCCTTGTCGTCATCATTCACTATAAATATCGCAATGCGGGCGAGAGATACGAGAGCACTTACAGACAACCTTTCGCTAACCGTAACTACGCCGAGGCCTACCTACGCCGTCATCCCGGCGGATCCGAATTCCCGGTGATTGTGAGCCCACACCAGCCGTCTTGGTCGATTCCCGTCGAGGGAAGGATCGAATTCGTGAAGGCCGGGTAGAATTCAGCTGTCGCAACTCACAGCCTCCGCTTCGCTTCCAGCACCCGCTCCAGCGCCTCTTCCGCGCTCACTCCCACCGCCGACAAGTGCCCCATCTTGCGTCCGGCCCTTGGTATGTGCTTCTCGTAGAGGTGCAATCGCACACCGGGAACTGCGAGCGCCGCCGCAAAATTCGGCTCGCCCTTCAGCCACACATCGCCGAGCAGGTTCACGATCGCCGCCGGCGTAATCAGCTCTGTCGAGCCCAGTGGAAGATTACAAACCGCTCGCACAAGCTGCTCGAATTGGCTGGTCACGCACCCGCGCTCGCTTTGGTGGTAGCTGTTGTGCGGCCGCGGCGCAAGCTCGTTGAGGTAGAGCTCGCCATTACGCGTGATGAAAATCTCCGCGCAAAGCAGGCCCTCGATTCCGAGCTTCGCCACGAGGCCCGCGACCAGTGCTTCGGCGCGGGATTCAAGCGCGGCCGGCACGCCCGCAGGCAGCACGCTCCAAGCCAGAATCTGATTCTCGTGGTGATTGCGCGCGGCGGGATACACACACACCTCTCCCGACGGGCTTCGCGCAGCCATCACGCTGATCTCGCATTCGAGATCGAGGGCTTGCTCGGCCACGGCAGGCCGCTCTCCAAGTTGACTCCAAGCTTCTCCAAGACCAGAACCAGACGAAGTGCCGATCCGCGCCTGTCCACGGCCATCGTAGCCCCCGTAGCCGATCTTCAGGTACACCTGCCCGCCGAGCGCAGCCACTGCTTCATGCAGCTCTGCCTCGCTGTGGACGACACGAAATGGCCCCACGGGAAATCCATTGTCTGCGAGCCACGTTTTTTGCAGCGTTTTGTCCTGAATAATACGGATCGGTTCCACGCCGGGCCGCAACGGCGCAAGGCTCGCAACTTCACGCAACGCATCCACACCAATCTGTTCGATCTCCAGCGTCACTGCGTCCGCGCCCGCAGCAAGTCGCCGCGCAGCATCCACGTCGTCCCAGCGGCCGACGATGGTTTCATCCGCCACAAAGCTCGCCGGGCACTTCGCCTCGGGATCCATTACGCGCACGCAATAGCCCATGGTGCGCGCGGCCATCGCAGTCATGCGTCCCAATTGACCGCCGCCGAGAATCGCCAGCAAGCTACCGGGAAGGATCTGCTCTGTTGTTGAATCGAAAGCGGAGCTCACCCGGCCTGGTCCTCGCCTATCTTCTGGTCGAGCACTTCCTCGGTGCGCGCAGCGCGCCACGCGGAGAGGCGCTCATAGAGAGCCGCATCTGTCGCGGCCAGAATCTCCGCGGCGAGCAGCGCGGCGTTGGCCGCGCCGGCTTTGCCGATGGCCAGTGTCCCGACGGGCACACCCTTGGGCATCTGCACGATAGAAAGCAGCGCATCGAGGCCGTTGAGCTGCGTGGCGGGGACGGGAACTCCGAGCACGGGGACGAGCGTTTTCGCGGCCAGCATGCCGGGCAGATGCGCCGCGCCGCCGGCTCCGGCGATAATCGTGCGCAGGCCGCGTTCGCGAGCCGTCTCTGCGTACTTGAAAAGCCAGTCCGGCGTGCGGTGCGCGCTTACGATCCGCGCTTCATGCGGAATCTTGAGCACGCGCAGAATTTCTACGGCCGCCGAGAGCACTTCGTAGTCGCTCTTGCTGCCCATTACAACGCCCACCAGAGGTTGCTCGCTCATGGGGTCATTATACGAAGGTCGATCCGTGGTGACGCTCCTAGTGCCGATGCCACGCCTCAACGGCCACTTCGACCGCAGCGAAGACAACGCTCACAGCAGCAAGAAATCCCTTGGCACGCTGCCAGTTCTGCTCATGGCGGTCCATGCGCCGCTCCAGCTCCGCCAGCCGCCCGCCGTTCCCGTCGCCCATCAGTCCGGTCATCTGCGATTTCAGCACGCTTAGATCGCTCAGCACCTGGGCCTCGAATTCATTCATCATGCGCATCCCTGCTCCAAGTGGTCGGTGAAGAGTTGTCGTTCGACTTAATCGATCTATAGACGATTCACATCTGATCCTTGATCACTCTTTCACTTGTCCACTATCCACCGTCCACTGCTCACTGTCCACTGCTCAACGGCAGATTGATGAACAGCGCAGTCGAGAACTCCGAGTAATTTGGCGGCGTGGAACCGTCGTACATCCGAATGTAGAACCGGTCGCTCGCCGAAATGCGTGAAAACGTAAGACTCGGCTGCGAGCCGCGCAACACCAGCGTCGGATCCTCGCCGGGCATGAAAGCAAAATCCCGCAACCGAATTTCGAACCCGCCGCCGCTTGGCGGAGTCACTCCCGTGTTGACTGTCACCGTGCTCCCGTTCATCGCTGCGACCGTAACGCCGTAAAGATTGGCCAGCACTGTTGGAGCAATCGGGGCTGGCAACCATGCGTCGGCCGGCACGGCGGCGCTCGTCTTGATGGCCAAATCATCTGCCCAGTCATTGGCAAAGGCGATCTCGTACGCCACCAAGTCCGGGTAACTGGCGCTGTAAGTTACTTTGACTGTGCGCACCACGACTTCCGCATTCAGATTTGTTGAAGGCGCGCTAAGCAGCAGCGCGTCGCCTGGCCAAACATCCGCTGCAAAGCTCGTCCGGTTCCCCTTATACGTTCCACTCCAAAGCGCGCTCACGCTGGCTGCCGCCTGCTCCATCACCAGCGCCGCGTTGCGGCAATCCGCGGAGCTGCGCGCAGGGGGACGAGTGACTGAGCCGATCCAGGCGGCCACTGATGGCGAGCCGGCCTGCGCAAGCGCCTGTTGGCTGGGGGAGTTCACCGCGCGGCCTACCGCCCGCCCGACCGTGCGGTAACTTACTGCAATCTGTTCACCTGCAACCGGAGTGCACCCGGTGTAAAAGGTGATCCTGCCAGCCCGCTCCAGATGGCACTCCGCGGCTTCGGCGGTTGTGCCAACCCTTCGCGTATACGATCCGCCGGTCGGCGGCGTACTTACCACCCAGCCTGACCCTAAGTTCGTCAGGTTTACGGCACGAATCGTTCCGATTAAATTGATACTGCTGGCCGGCACTAGTTGGCACGAGCCAGGCAGGTAAGCAACGGCCCCGTCATACAGTGTGACGGGAGTTGCGCCGACGCCATTAACAAACTCTTGTATCTCCATCTGGATTTTTCCAGAGGCGATGGCCCATTCACCTCCGGCGGCGATGAGCCCCTGATCTCCAAAGGAGTAATACATCGCTTGCGCGCGATTACACTCCGGACAGTGTACGCGGACTCGGAGCGTGTATTGGTTGGCTGGGTTCAACGCAAACGTGATTCCCGCGGGAGTGCCCTCCACGATTGGCTGCAGCGTCACGGCCCCGGTGCCTTGTTGCGCCGTAGCCTGAAAACCTGCGGTGCAATTCGCAGCTGTCAGCAGGCTGGTAAAAAAACCCGCCACGATGCCCGTGCTGCCCGGAGACAGTTGCACTCCCACAGCTTCAAGCAGCAGAGTTCCACACATTTCTATGGGATCGATCCACATCAGCAGCGTCTGCCCATCGATCCCGTTGCCACCGTTCATAGCCAGGCCGCCCGGGGCAATCGTAAGGTATCCCGTTCCCTCGGAAAACTCCCACACCGTCTCGTTGATTTGTGGCTCGTTAAAAAGCTCGCTGATGATTGTAGATTTTGAAGTCGCGGGAAAGTATGGGTCGGCTGCCAGATTAAACTGAGTTGTTGCTCCGTCGCCGAGAAAGTACTCCGTAACATAGGCTGCCGGTTCATTCTCGCCGCAAACGGTAACATCGTTGGCTAATGCGCGCTTGACGCTTGCCGTGAAAGCCAGGTTCCCAAAGTTCAGGCTGCCATCGGTCTCGTTCAGAGGGTGCACGGCTGTCTGTACTGCAGACAGCGTGATTGCGCCGCTCAGTGCGCGATATGCCGCGCGGGCCATGCCGGCCGCCTCTCCGGCGCTTTTGCTCCAATTTGCTCCCGGCTCTGGAGTAAAGTTCCCCACAAGTGTGTTCAGCGAGACCGTCCGAGCTGAAAGGGATGTCGATCCCGTGTGAGCCACAAGGGCAGCGAGCAACGTCCCCGCATCCTCTTCGGTCAATCCGGGGCTGGGCGGCATTAGCACCTGATCCAGCAGAATCTCATCGCTCACGGCTTGAATTGCCAGCCGGTAGCGTGGCCCATCAAGGCCTACGCCCGCGTACTCCGGCAAGGGAGTTACAGCGATATAGCCTGTGAAGTAAGTTGTCCCGTCATCGCCAGTCACCGAAACAGATTGAAACCGCGCTGGCGCCGCAAGACTGCCGATGACTGGTAGGCTCAACCATAACTCGCAAACCGACGGTGCATTCAGCTTGCGTTCGATAGTCAATGGACGCACGGAGTCGAATGCAGCCGAGTAATCCTGCCCTTGGATTCTTATTTTCATCGCCACTCTCTGTCTGGTAACTCGGATTCTTTAGTGCGTGTTACACAAGCGCGTTTGCCGCGGGTAGAAAGCTTCGGTAACATACCACCCGTTCACCATCCAATGGATCTGTAATCGGCAGCGCCAGGAACTGTCCCTTGAGCAGTACCCGCGAATGCCCAGCTTGATTCTTTTGGCTGAGCGGTGAATTGGCCTCCTCAGCTCCGGTCATAGCTTGCAGTCTTGGATAGTGGAAGAAGATTCGTTCCCCCTGGCTCCCTTCCAGCACAAAGAGTCCCGACCACTCCTGGTAGAAGCTTCCGCCTTCTCGATCGACAAATCCGGCCACTGTCTGCACCTTTGCGCCCGTTGCAGGGGCGCCGCCCGGCAATGGCTCGGCCAGAGTCAGCCCGGTCGCAGTCACTTGCGACACGAGCGCGACATTAAACGTTACGCGCCGCACGTAGTCCACATCCGTGAGCGCCTGCCGTACGTACGCGCCCGCCACCGGCGTGCCCACGTAGCCGGTTTGCCCGGTGTAATCCACATCGACAGCAACGATCGCGCCAGGTGTGAATTTAGCCGCGTCCGTAAGCGCCAGCATAATCGATGTGCTCGTCGAACCACTTTGCGGCGTGACTGCGGGCAATGCTTGCGCTCCATCTGCTGCAGGAGCCGCGCCAATCGCCGGCGCAAGAATGTTCATATGTTGCGAGCCGGTAGCCAGACCCATCGTCAACTTCGTCCAACTTAGGAATTGAAGACTTACTTGCGCTTCGAGCGTCTCGCGCACCTGTTCGAGAGGCGCTGCTGGAATTCCCGTCATCAGCGGCACCGACTTACTCGACGTCTTGCGCACAAAATCCTGCACCCATCCCAGGCTGATCCACGGTGCCGGTGGAGCATCGAGACTAAACCGGCCCTGTTCCGACGGATCGAAAAGAACGGGCGTCTGCGCAACGCGATTCACCGGCGCAAAGAATGCACGCACCCTTCGCGCCACCGGCGCCGGAGCGGAAAACCAAGTTGCGGTCATTTACTCCCCCTGCTCCTGGTAGCTGTAAACCAACACTGTCGCGCTGCGGCTCAGCAGGTCGCGCTGGGCAACGCTGGGCGAGAACACCGGCTCATCCCAGAAAACCTGCGTCAGCATGGCGGCTGGCGGTGTGGCGGCGTAATTCAGCTTCGGTGTGTAGAAAGGTTGAATCATCGCCATCAATTCCTCGTCCATCGCGCTTAAAGCTCGGCCGCGATCCAGTCCGCCAAAACTCTGTGTGCCGCAAGTCTGGTAGACGATTTCGCATTGTTCGCCGGTCATCGTCGAATCAAGATTCATATCGACAGCCAAGCACAGCCAGCGCAGTACAAACACGTCGCTGGGAAACTGGCTGAACGGAGCCTCTGCTTCCTCCACCAGGATTCCCGGCCTTACGGCGCCACGCACCAGGATCGTCCGCTGCGGATTAATCTCGGTCAGCCGTGTGCGCAACGCCATATAAAAAGAATCTTTCGCATTCTGCATGGATGCTCCTCACGCGGTTACACCGCCTGCTGCCGCGCCTCGCGTAAAAGCAGCCGGTAGAGATACACCTGGCCAAACGCCTCGTTGGAAGCGATCGACTCAATCAGATAGTCTTGCCCGGCCACGGTAACCGCCAACGTCATGGCGAACAGAGATTGTGCCGACGGCAAATCGAGCGTGTTGATCTGCTGCTCCACACTCGTGGCCGACACCAGCAGTTCCCACTTCGATTCGCCGTTTTCCTGCCAGGTCGGCCGCAGCTTGCGCATCAGCACCGGGCTTACCGGAACGTCGGCGAACGTGGTCGCCACCAGACCCACCTCCGACATGCTCGTGTCCGTATTTGTGCCTGTCACGCGCAGAAGGGCCGTCGTTCCCGATGCGCTGCGCAGCAGCGCGTCGGCCAGCATCTGCGGCGCACCCCTCGGGTTACGCGGCGCCGTATCGCTCATCGCTCACCCCAGCCTGTTCGCAACGTACGGATTCAGCCACGCCTGCACCGTCTCGTCGATCAGCGAACTTGAGAAATACTTGATTTGCATCGTGTCGATTCTGCTCATGCTCGCGTTCAGCGCCGGCGTCGCCTGCGCATTGCGCACAATCTGCGCGCACGCTGATTTCACGTCGTCGCCGATCGTCGCCAGGCCTGCCGTGTACGTCGCCTGCACTTCGTTGAACGGCAGCCCCAGAACATTCCATGGCAAAGTCAGCTCCCCGGTGTTGGGGTCGAAGTCCACAAGCGTGGCATCGATCGACGTCCATTGCCCGGGCAGCGCAAACGCCCATGCGATCTCGATGAGCGGCTCCTGCGGAATCTCCCCGCGCCTTGGCCTTGCGTACCGTCCCTCCAGGCTCACCATCGGCGTCGTCGCCGGCGCCAGCGGCGCCAGCGGCAGATAGCTCAGACGCACAGTCTGCGCCCCCGCCGTTACACGAAGGCGCTCCGTGTACTGAATCACGTTCAGATCGGGCCTCCTGCAATAACTGTTGATCAAGGCCGTCGCGGCCGTGATCCAGTCCGCCGTGGTCCCGGCCGGCAATCCATAATTCGTGTAGTCCGCTGGCTCCAGATATGCCATCGCGCATCCTTCCATTTCCAGTTCGTCGTTCAAAGATCGCAGTTCGCAGCCCTCAGCCCGCGTCTCACGGCCGCCGGTGTTCTTTTTGGGCGGCCGTGAACTACAAACTATGAACTGCGAACTATGAACTGTTGTTTTCTACCGGTCGACCAGCACCTGATAGTGGGCGAAGTTCGCGCCCTTCACCACCGGAGCGCCGAACTTGACCGCCACATATTGGTGAGTCAGAGAGTTCGGCAGCCCAAGTTGGAAGACGCGCGGCGTGGGATCGCCCAGCCAGTGATACTCGATCAGATCCTCGGTCACGATATAGGCCGGAAGCACTGCATTGCCGCTTCCCGGCGTGCCCGTGTAACTCAGGCTCCAATCCGGAATCAAGGGTATGTCCCCGGCCTGCGTCGAAAGCATCTTCACGCGGAAGCCGCCCGTGATCTGGTCGGTGTTGAGAACCACGTTGTACTCGGACTTCATCTCCTGGTCGATCAGGTCCAGCAGCACCGGGTTGGCATAGACCGCCGTCGGCCGTACGTGGTAGCCGTTGTTGGCCACCATCTGCGCCACCGTGGTCTTGATCGTGTCCACAATCTTCATTGAAGTGGTCACGGTCACAGAGTTGCCTCCTGCCGCAATCTGCGCCGCGCATCCCATGTACTGCGTGGTCGTGGGCGCGCTCAGGCTGGTGTCGTTGCCGTTCCACAAGGCCACGTCGTGCGCCACCATCACGCCGCTCACCGTATCCACCAGGTCTTTGGCCTGCATATAAGCGAACTGCTTCTGCTGGTCGCCCAGCTCGATATCGAAGAGGTTGTAGTTGATCTGCGCTACCACCGCTTTCAGCGGCACGCTCAGCTCGACGCGCGTCGGGCTCACCACCGCGGGATTGATGCTGCGCGGATTCACAAAGCCCGCTGTCCCTGGATTCGGAATCGCCGTCTCCTCAAAGAAGCGCGACGGATGCCCGGTCGCCGGAACCTGCTTGATGCGCTGTCCAAATGGACTTGACCTCCGGCAAATGTCGAAGATCTCCGTCTGATACAGCGGAACTTCGATTGCGCCCGGCCCGATGTAGTCCGCTGCCGCATGAATGTCTGCAAAGGTTGCGTTCATAGATTCTCTCCACCCCCTCCATGGGGCCATTTCTCAGGTTTCAGGTTTCAGGTGTAAGGTGTCAGGACTCAGTGGTCATTGCTTAGGAAAGGATCGGCATTTCTGATCCCTGACCCCTGAAACCTGATCCCTGCTTCTACGCGATCGCGCCGGCCCGCAGCAGTTGCGTCTTGACTGCAATGCGCTGCTCCAGGCTCAGCCCGGACAAAGCCGCATCCAGCGAGCGCACATCCACCGGCCCATCGCCGATGCCATGCTTGGCCAGCATCTCGGCCGTGGCTGCGGGCATGGTGCGGCGCAGCGGGTTCAGTGCGTTCTGCGTCGACGCCGCTTTCACTTCGGCCAGCTCCCGCTCCACGGCGGCAAGCTTCTCCGCCAGCTCGGATTCGCGGCGGCTCTGTTCCACGGTCGCCGAGATCCTCTCCACCTCGCCGGAAAGCTCACCCTGCCGTTCTTCCAGCAAACTGAGCGTTTTTTCCAGCGCGGCGGTTGCGGCTTCCAGCCGCTCCACGATGTTCTTATCTCCTTGTTCCATGTCCATCCTTTCCTGTTTCCTCGAATTGCTCATTGCGGCGGTTCACTGACAAAGAAAAAGGCTCCGCGAACGGAGCCTCCTTGATCGGTTTCTTACTCGCTGATTGATTAACTCGATAACTTACCCATTTACTCCCTGCCCTACCCCATTGACTAACTCCGCCGGCTCCACTAACTCGCCATGCGGAAGCTTGTCGCCCGGTAAGCTGCCTTGTCCCGCAGCAGAATCGCCGCACCGGTAAAGGTCACCCGGGTCAGCTTCCATATCTCGGCCCGCATATCCTCCACGCGCGCATCGGCCAGTTCGTAGCTCATGCCCAGCGATTCCGGGGCGTGCGCCGTGATCGCCTCCGCCACCTCGGGAAAATCGCGCGCATACAGGTACCCGCGCACCACCAGCCGCGGCCCAATTACATCGGCCTCGGTCAGCAGGCCGATCTTGCGCCGCGCATCGTGTCCGTCCCATCCCGGCCTGTAATCCACCGCCATGCCCACCAGCGAGGCCAGCGCCTTCTCTGCTGCCTCGCGCGTCAGCATCACGCGGTGCCCGCGCGCTCCCGCCGGCGCCCTGTCGCTGGCCGCGTTCACCACTGTCAACACACCCTCAAAGGGCACCCGGTTGGGATGCTTGTCCACATGAGGTATCCTTACCGCCATCGCTTCCAGTCGCATGCTCGCTCCGCTCCGCCAGGGACTCAATCCCAGTCCCTATGTCCTTATGTCCCTATGTCCCGTAGTCCCTTAGTCCCTCAGTGCCTGCCCTCAGGTTCTCCCGACAGCAACGCCGCCTGGTTCTGTCCCCGCGGAGCCAGTCCCCTCATCGCCCGCACTTCGTCGATCGTGAGCACGCCCGCCTGCAGCAACTGCACCTGTACCTGCAGTTCCGTCTCCTCGTCCCGCGCGCTCAGCTCGTTGAAGACAAACTCGAACTCCCGCCAGCCGATGCACTTGGCGAAGAGGTCGCGCGTGATGTGCCCGGCTACCAGCATGGCCAGCGGCGAGATCGCTCCGCGGAAGGCCTCGTCGGCCATCTCCGACGCCGTCGATTGGTTCACGTCCACTTCCAGGCCCAGCATCAGCGGCGGCAGCCCAAAGGCGTTCGCCACCATCCGGATCAAAAACTCCTGCCATGCCAGCCTCAGGTCCGCGTCCGTTCCCTGTGCGAAGCGCAGCACCTCCGGCTTCTGTTCGGTCGAGATCAGCGGCACGCGCCCCGTGCCCTCGATCTCGTCCTGCCACCAGCGAATCAGCCGGTCGTGCTGTGCGGGCGTGGCTTCATTCAGCCACAGCGCATATTGCGCCACCGAATTCGCCGCCAGTTTGCCGGCGAACCGATTCGCACTCAGAAATTGGTTCACCGTCTCGAACGCCACCTCCAGCGGCCCCAGCCCGAAGGGAGTAAAGCTGCGCGGATTCATCCGGATGTACATCAACTGCCGGTCCAGCAGTTCCACCGCGCCCGACTCCAGTTGTCCCGGCACAGCCTGCGCATAGCGCGGCGTATCCTCGTCGCCGTCCCAGCCAGCGTTGATGCGGATCGACGCTCCGTCCACAGGCCATAACATCGCAGGCCGCTCCGGATCGCCCGTCGGCTCCATCTCGATCGCTCCAAAGCCTCCCGTCAGCGCATCTTCGATCGCCTGCTCCACCAGCGTGCGGAAGCTGTCGGCCGGGTTAGGCTCTTCGAGCGCGCGCCGCAGCGCTCGCAGCTTGCGCGCCGCAAAGGCCACATCCTCCGGCATGACGCCGCGCCGTACCCGGACCTGCCAGTCCATTGCCGCGATGCGGTCCTTGATCACGTTGATCGCCCGCCGCACCACCGGTGTCTCCGCAAACCGGCGCAGGTTCATCGGCGTCGGCTTGGGCAGATGCTTGCCCGGGAATTGCACCGGGCTCAGAATCGCCGGAAGAGCCAGCGTCTTCCGCTCCGCCTCCGCCCCCGCCTCTAGCTCTACCTGCCGGGAATGCCTACTGTCTCCGGCCTGCCTGCCTTGGCGGGCCTGCCTCCACATCTCCCGTAATTGCTCGCCTACCTTCACGCGCACCTTCTTTCACAGCGATTCCACAATTGCTCTACCCAAAGCCGTAATCGCCAAGCGGCTTTTTCCTCAAGAAAAAGCCGCCTTCGAGAGCGGCGGAATAGGCACGTGAATTGTGGAATCGCTCGAAAAACAGAAAGGCACGGCCCATGGCCGTGCCTTTTTCGAGGATTCTGTGATTCGCCAGCCGTCCGCCTGGAACAAATCCTGAGCCAATCCTGACTCAATCGCTCCCGGCAACGGCCGCGATTCACCTGAAATCCATCAACAGGATTGATCCTACCGCGAAGCCCGGAAATTATCGGCAAACTTCAGGAAAAATATTTCAAGTATTTTTGCGAGTTAGAAGGAGGCGCGTACGCCCAACAAAACATGGAAGATCGACACCCGCTACGCGTTCTTCGTTCCCCCGCTTTCCGCCTCCGCGCCTCTCGCCAACCCTTGACTCGTTGCAGAGAACGGCCGGCCGCCGTGAGTGAAGCAGAGAGCAAGTGAAGAAGTAAACGTGTGAAGGAGTGAACCGCTGGAAGCTGGAAGCTGACACCTGACCCTTGAAACCTGAAACCTGTTTCTGTCGCTTTACACGCGCAGCTCGCGTCGCGCCGTCTCGGCCACGCGCCCCATGTCCGAGGTGGTCAGCACGCGTATCCGGTGCTCCTCCATCGTCTCCACGCCGAAGCGGTAGAGCTCCAGCCGCTCCGGCTCCTCCTCGGTCGCTCCCACGCGCGCCGCCGGCTCGATCACCGCCGTCAATTCGAGCTCCGCCTTCTCCACGCGCTCCACGCCGGCGCGCAGCGCGGCCGCCGAAAAGGCCAGCACCTTGGCCGTCTCCAGGCCCGGATCGAGGCTCACCGCCTGGAACATCCGCACCACTCCATTGGGCCGGTAACCCACATCGATACGCAGCGGATCGCCCGGCCGCGTATAGTCCGAGGCGGCGATCTTTTTTCTCAGCAGATCCCATACTCCGGCATGTTCGAACTCCGACCGCATGCGCGACTGGATCGCCGCGCGTCCGCTCAGCCTTGGGCTACGCTCCCGCGGCGGAGGCTCCACGTAGACCCGCATCAGCTCTTCCATTCCCGCGGGAACACTTTCGGCCAGGTAGGCCTTGGGCTCGGTCATCTGCACGTTCAGCGACAGCGATTCCTCGAGGATCCGCATCAGCCGGCCACCCGCCGCCTCGAGGCCCCTTCCCTCCTGCAGCCGCCGCCGCAGCTCACTCTCCATCCCTTCCAGAAGCGCCGTATCGGCGTCCGGATCGAGGCACCTCACCCGCCGCCAGTCGCGCGTGAAGCGCACTTCGACCCTCCCGGGCTCAACCTTTCCAGAGTCATCCGCCGCGGCTTGCTCGCGCAGGATCACGCCGATGTGCACGCACTCGTTCCGCACCGCGTCCGGCACATACCGAAGCAGTTGAAACTCGCACCTGCGCCGCTGGTGTTGGCTCGTCATCGCTCCCAACCGCTCGTTTCTAACTCTCAGCCCGTAATTTGTAGCTCTTCGCTTTCAATACCCGGTTAGCTCTTAGCTCTTAGCTCTTAGCTCTTAGCTCTTAGCTCTTAGCTCTTAGCTCTTAGCTCTTAGCTCTTAGCT
>CAZANC010000026.1:0-21303 GCA_964486495.1 uncultured Occallatibacter sp. | reverse complement strand
TTGTTGGAATCGCCCTTGCCTTCGGCCTGGCGCAGGTCGCAACGATCTATGGGATCGGACCCATCTCGGGCAGCCACGTGAATCCGGCGGTGAGCCTTGGCGTGTGGGTTGCCGGGCGGATGAGCTTCGGCGAGATGATCGGCTACTGGGTAGGGCAGTTTGTGGGAGCGATTCTGGCGGCATGGCTGCTGCTGATGATTGCCGTGGGCACTACGAGTTACAGCCTTGCGGTGAACGGGCTTGGCCAGGATGGCTGGGGGCCAGGTTACCAGGGCGGATACAACGAACCTTCTGCAATCCTGTTTGAGTTCTTCGCAACCATGATCTTCGTGATCGTGATCCTGGGATCAACGCAGAAGAGCGCGCCAGCGGGATTCGCCGGCCTGGCTATCGGCCTTACGCTGTTGGCGATTCACCTTTTCGGGATTCATATCACCGGCGTCAGCGTGAATCCGGCGCGGAGCCTTGGGCCGGCTATTTTTGCGGGCGGACAGGCAATGAAGCAGTTGTGGCTGTTCCTGGTGTTTCCCAGCTTGGGCGGGATTGCTGCGGGATTGTTCTTCAGGACGAAATTGCTGGCGGCGAACTGAACTGGGGCCACAGAAAGATTTCGGGGAGCGGCCTCGTTTCGGCTGCTCCCTGAAGTGTTTTGGCGTTGATCGTCGAAGGCATTTCTCCTTCGGATATAGCCATTTCGATTTTCGTGCTGGGCGGCGATTTCTTGAGGAAATCGCCACTCCGGTGTATCGGCTTCGGTCTACAGCAGAAGGAGAAATGCGTCAGCGCGACGCGATCAGACGCCCGGCGCGCCGACGCGGGCGGTTAAGTCGTAACTTACGCGATGACTTATTCGGACCGCTGCCAGTTTGCGCTCTATCGATGAGTTTCAAACGGTTGCGATAAAGCGGAGGCGCACATAGTCCGCGGTCCAGCGGCCATCGTGATCAAGCAGAACTGGAGAGAGTAATGCCACGGTTTCTTTGACAGCGGTTTCGCGGAGTTGCTCAGGAAGGGAGTCGAGAGCGCCGCGGTAGAAAGTGTTCAACCAGCCGGTCATGCCCGCGTCATTCAGCGGAGTGGGGCGAGGGAAGAGAATGATCTTCTTAACTGCGAAGCCGTGACGCTCCAGGCGATGACTGTAGGCTTCCGCAGTGGGGTAGTAGTTGCCGCGATCGCCAAGCGAGTTAAAGCCGTGGTGCGCGACGACAGCCGCGAAGGCGACGCGGATGGCAGCGATGTTGCCGTGCCCGCCCATCTCGGCAACAAAACGGCCACCGGGCCGAAGCACGCGGCGGACCTGAGAGAGCATTTCATCCTGGCCGCGGACCCAGTGCAGTACAGCATTGGAAAAGACAGCCTCGAAGGTGCGGTCGGGATAGGGTAGTTTTTCGGCAGGTCCTTTGTCGGCCTTTATTCCCCGCGCTCGCGCCGCAGCGACCATCTCCGGCGAAGCGTCGATGCCGACGACGCTCGATCCGGCATCGGCAATCCGTTTCGTCAGTTGGCCGTCGCCGCAACCAAGGTCGAGGATGCGCTCGCCAGGTTGGGCGGCGAGCCATTCGAGCACGCCCGCTCCCAACTCACGAACGAATGCGCCATCTCGGCCGTAGGATTCAGGATTCCAGGTCTGCGGCATCGACTATCTCCCAATCAGCGGCGTTTTCTGAAAGCGTGGACGGCATGCGCGAGCCCGAAGATGCTCTTCTGCCGTTCAAACCTCGAGCACGTACAGATGCGGCGTGATCAGCGGCGACAACGCCTGATAGGGAATGCTGCAAAGAAAGCAATGCAAGTCCGGGCGAAACCTCAAGTTGGTCAAGGCGGCCAGGGCTGATCTTCTAATTTATCAAATCACGGTGACGCGAAGAGCGGAGGCATGAGGAACAGCAACTGTGACCTTTCCGTTCTTGAGTCGACCGGAATTCGCCGCCCGCGTGATGTAAGCTTCACGGCTCTCGACGGACGGCGCATGCAACGTCTCGATCTGCACCGCGGCTGATCTTTCGGCGCCAAAATCAAGGCGAAGAGTGAGATCGATTTCCAAGTCTTTATTCAAGACAATAACAGATGATTGCCCGCGCGCGAGCTTTGCGGCGTAGGCGGTGGCGTTGATGCCTGCGGCCTGAAGCTGCGAGGTGAGATCGGCCTGGATGAATGAGCCGCCACTGAATGAACCAGCAAACCGGAGGCCATAAGCAACCGGTTCCAGGACATAGTCCGAGCCGAAGGTTCCGATGGGCGTGTAGAACGGGTGCGGGTGCGTGGCGATTTGCTCCGGGGTGGCTCCCTGCTCCTTGAGCATGACGTCGCCGGGCAGGAAGCCGCCAAGACCATTGGCTACGGACATGCCGGTGCCGCCATGCAGATTGATGCCGGAGTAGTTGTTGGCGGCGAGAAGAAGCGAATAGTCGGCGGCCCAGAGAGCAGCCGCAAAGACGTCGGAGAGGCCAGGCTTGCCGCCGCGATAGCAGGTGTTTCCCTCGGTCATACGATGGCGGATGCCCATTTTAGCCGCGGCAGAGGCGGCGGTATCCGCCATGCCCTGAACCTTGACCATGGTGGCCGGCTTGAGCAGGTTGGGGATGATGACTTCGGGATTGGTGGCCGGGCCGCCGAAATAGTAATGATGCGAAAGGGTTGAGACACGCGGTTGATCCGGGATCGCGCTCCACGCGTCTGCGATCTGAGTGAGCCAGGGCATATGGTTGGCGATGTCGGGCATTCCAAAGCCGGCCCCTGGCACGCGAGCGGAGATGGCGCGCGCAAGTGTGAGCCACTCTGTCAGGTACGTTGTGGCGGACCAGGTTTGGGGATCGCGCAAGTGGCGGTCAAACAAGTCAACTTCATTGCCGATCTGGAAATACTGCAATCGCGAGCCGAGGGTCCTGGCGGCGAATTCGGCTTCCTCCGCGGCGCGGGCAGGAGTGTTGGTTCCCATATTGATGCCGTAGATGCAGGTCCAGCCGGTTGCTTCGAGGAAAGCGGCCAGATTGCGGACCGCCTCAGAAGTTACGGCGTAGTAGCTTGCCTTGGGCTCGCCAACCACTTCACGAGTCTTCGGATGCTCGGGCTCGGGAGAATCGGGCGTGGCTTTCCACCAGGCGAACTCGCCGGTGTTGCCGCCCAGGCGCAGTGCGCCGCTGGGAGAAAGAGCCTTGAATGCGTGAATCAGCCCGGCGTTCCGACCGGAGAAGAAAGCCGGATCCGCAAGCTGCTCGATCTCATAGGAGAGGCCGACAAAGTCAGCGGGCATGTGCGGGCCGGTCGCCTCGCCCGGAATGACGAGATTGACCTCAATCTGTTTTCGGTCCTGCGCGCGAAGGCGCGTTGCGGCGAGTGACAAGGCGGAGGCAGCAATAAATTCGCGGCGGCTAAGTATCGTAATCATGATTCGGGTGTGGATCCTCTCTGGAACAATGCCGCTATCCATTCTAGATGGACAGAACGGGTCTAGATGGACAGAACGAGTCTAGATGGACTGCACGGGCAAGAGGCTGAGGTCGTCGACGAGGCCGACTTCTTTCTGGACGAAGGGCTCGCCGTAGCGCACGCCGGCGAGGAGGCCGTAATGGCGCGCTTCAGCAAAAGTGCGCTCGCGAATCTCCTCTTCAGGAACGAAGAGGCCCGTGCCCGCGGACTGGTTCGCGTATTGCGAGCGGTAGGCCATGAGGGCCTGATGGCGCTGCTCGATGAAAGGTGTGATGTCGACGATGAAACTGGGACGGACATCCGCATAGAGGCTGGCGTAGACGATCTTGAAGGGACGGTGCGGATCTGAGTCCGTTTCGATTTTTTTCAGGCCGGAGAGGAAGCAGGCTTCGTAGCCGAGCATCGCGGTGATGGCGTGGTCGGGGTGGCGCGCCTGCCAGTAAGGCAGAATCACGACGCGGGGACGGAGTTGCCGGAGAATGCGCACGATTGCGATGCGATTCTCAAGAGTGTTGGCGAGTGCGCCGTCAGGGAAGTCGAGCGCCTGACGCCAGCCAACCCCGAGGATGCGGGCGGCTTGGTCAGCCTCGCGGGCGCGATCGTCGGCGGTGCCGCGCGTGCCGGCTTCGCCCTGGGTCAAATCGAGAATTGCCGTGCGCAGTCCGCGCGCAGCCATGCGCGGGAGCGTTCCTCCGCAGGTCTGTTCCACGTCGTCGCGATGGGCGGCGATGGCGAGGATGTCTGCTCGGAATTCGAGTGCCTCAGTGGGCATCGGAGTCAGTAGACGGTATTGTCGCTGTCGCTGATCGCATCCATATACGCGACGTCGTAGGCCGTGCCGGTCACCGTCACGTATTGGTTGTCGATCGACGAACCGTCGGTGGTGGAGTAGATGTAAACCTGCCCACCCTCTGCCGCGTAAATCTTGTGCAGGCCGGTGACGGCAGCGATGCCCGTCGCGTCGCCGATGTATGGCTCGAGGAGCACAACCTTGTGCGTAGAGGTGTTGTACATCGTCATGCAGCCATAGCCGCTGGTGGGGTTGGTGGCGTAGCGAACGCCGGTGGTGCATCCGGTCATCGCGATCCACAGGGTATTGTCGTCAGCCTCGATTATGCGGCTGGTTGCGCCGGGCTGGCCATCGCTGATGGCAACGGGGCTGCCGGCGGTGTTGTTGGCCAGGTTGACCACGGTGAGATTGCCGGCGAATAGAGTCTGTCCCTGAATCAGCTGCGGCTGCTGGCCGACGACATACATTGTTGACTGATCGACCAATGCGTTGCTTGCGCCGCCGGGGATGGGGACGGTGGCGCCGGCGAGAGCGGTCGTTGTTGGTAGAAGCCCGGACCACTGGCCCAGAAGGAAGATCATTGGCGCAATGGGTACCGGCGTGTAACCGGCGGTTTTTCCGCCGCACTCAGGCCCGCAGCTCAAGACATAGGCGGTGCTTCCATCGGAGGAGAATACAGCTTTGATGGGGTGGTCAAAGGTGAGGGGAGCGCCATAGTAGTTGCCTGTCGCGTCGGTGTGGTCGGGGCTCTGCATCTGGAAGAGGCACCACGAGGGGGCGTTCTGCGGCTCGCAGTCAACGGCGGCTTTGGGCCAGGTGGAGGGCCCTCCGGAGAAAGAGATGGTCTGCGCGGCTGAAAGCTGCCGCGGGTAGTATGCATAGTTGGAGTTCTGGACGAATGCAAGCGCCACAGACCCTCCGAGGTTTACGCTGACCCGGTATACGCCGGGAAGGCTCAGGGGTGTCGACGAGCCGAGGCTTTGATTCACGACGGTGAGAACGTTTGAGGCCTGGCTGGCAGCAAAGGCGTAGTACTCGTTGCGGGTAATGAAGACGCTGGAGGAAGTGCCGTTGAGACCGCTGACGGAACCGGAAGCCTTTTCAAGCTGGTAGCTGATCAGGTCAAAGCTGCCGTCGCCGGCTCCGTACACGGCGCCGAGCTGTTCCTCAGGCATGTTCTGGATGGTGATCGGCAATGCGCCACCATAACCGGCGATCGAGAAAGAGGACGGCGTGCCGTTAAAGCCGCCGCGCGTGTCGTAGAAAGCGTCGACGATTTCGATGAGGCCCTTGTTCAGGACGCCGGGGTTCTGGATGGCGATGGCGACGCGGTTGACGAGCTTGCTTGGGGGCAGCACGCGGCCGTCAAAGTAGTACGTTTTGCCGCAACCGGCCAGCACGGCGGCTGCCGCCAAGGCTATGCCGACGCTCAGGATAAGACTTCTGCTCTTCAAATTTCCAACCCTCGGTTGATCGCGCGGATCAATCCGCAACGTCGACGAATGTATGGCATTATTGGCACACGGAGAGGCACAAAAACGCGTTGGCCCGAACCGGTTTCCACGCAGGCGATGACTCCCGAAGTATAACAAAGCGGCCCCGACCTTTGGCAGGCAGAGCCAGAAGAGAAGAAGGCACTTGCGAGAAACGCCCGGCGGCGGCGCTGGGCGGAGGTGCGATTGCCTTTCAGGCTGCGCAGCCGGTGAATACAATCGCGCAGGCGATGCGATAGCATGACAACAGAATGATCCGGTTTGCTGAAATCTTTGCCGACCGCCCGGTGCTCGCTGACGGCGCCATGGGCACGGTGCTGAACGCGCGCGGCATGGTCATCAATCGCTGCTACGACGAGCTGAACCTGTCGGAGCCGAGCCTGATCCTTGGTGTACACGAGGAATATCTGCAGGCGGGAGCAGAGATTCTTGAAACCAATACATTCGGCGCGAACCGTTTCCGCTTGACGCGTCACGGGTTGGGCGCAAAGGTGGAGGAGATTAACGCGGCCGGCGTGCGGCTGGCGCGGCAGGCGGTGGAGCGCCTGAAGGAACGGCAAGCCGGCGAAGCCTGGGTGGCGGGCGCGGTGGGGCCACTGGGGGTGCGGCTGGAACCGCTGGGCAAGACCGGCCTGGACGAGGCGCGGGCGGCCTTCGCGGAACAGATTGGCGTGTTGGCGAAGAGCGGCGTGGACATGCTGATTGTGGAGACCATGCCCGCCCTGAATGAGGCGCGCGAGGCGCTGGAAGCGGCGAAGGCGGTGGCTCCGGAGCTTCCGGTGCTGGTGATGGTGACGGTAGACGATGAGAGCGAGTGCCTGGACGGAACCTCGGCAGCGCAGGCGGCAGCGTGGTTGACCGAGTGGGGCGCAGGGGCCGTGGGAGTGAACTGCTCGACCGGACCGGCCACGGTGCTGACGGCGATTGAACAGATGCGCATGGCGACGGCGCTGCCGCTGGCCGCCATGCCCAACGCCGGCATGCCACGCGCGGTGGAAGGACGGAACATCTACCTGTGCTCGCCCGAGTATATGGCCAGCTTTGCGCGCAAAGCGATCGCGGCAGGAGTGCAGATTGTAGGCGGCTGCTGCGGCACTACGCCGAATCACATTCGAGCCATGCGGCAGGCCGTAAGGGCGATCGATGAACAGGCGCATGTTGCGGGGAAAGACGCAGCGCCTGCCATCGGAAAGGAGACGCCGCCCGCGCCGTTGGCGCAACGTTCGCGCCTTGGCTCGCTGATTGCGGAAGGCAAGTTCATCACGATGGTTGAGTTTGTGCCGCCGCGAGGCATCGATTGCGCAAAGGAGATCGAAGGCGCGGCGCTGATGGCGCGACTGGGCGTGGACGCGATCGATGTCTACGATGCGGCGCAGGCATCGGCGCGAATGAGTGGGCAGAGCCTGTGCATCCAGATTCAGCAGCACACGGGGATGGAGACGATTCTGCATTACACCTGCCGCGATCGCAACCTGCTTTCGATCCAGTCGGACTTGCTGGGCTCTTCGTCGATCGGGCTGCGCAATATTCTTTGCGTGACCGGCGACCCGCCCAAGCAAGGAAATTATCCTGACGCGTCTTCTGTCTTTGACGTTGATTCCATCGGATTGGTAAACATTGCGCGGCGGTTGAATCACGGACTCGATATCGGATCGAACTCCATCGGCGCGAGCACCAACTTCACTATCGGCGTGGCGGCCAATCCGGGCGTGCCGGACCTGGAAAACGAGCTGCGGAGGTTTGCCTACAAAGTGGAGGCGGGCGCCGAATACGTGATCACGCAGGCGGTTTTCGACTTGCGCCTGCTGGAGGAGTTCCTCGATCGCATCAAGGAGCACCGCATTCCGGCGATCGCGGGCATCTGGCCGCTGACCAGCCTGCGCAACGCAGAGTATATGAAAAACGATCTGCGCGTTGCGATGCCTGAGGAGATCATGCTGCGCATGGCGCAGGCAGAAACTCCAGAAGCCGCGCGAGCTGAGGGAATCAAGATCGCACGGGAAATGCTGGAATTGGTGAGGCCGCTGGTGCAGGGCGTGCAGGTGAGCGCGCCATTCGGAGATTACGAGACCGCGGCCGAGGTGATCGCCAGCGCGCTGCCGGCGGTTAAGTAACCGGCGCTTTTCCTGCGAGTTTTGTTGCGGCGACTTTCCTGGTTCGCGTACACTTCTGGACGACTCCAAAGAGACGGAAAAATAGAGCCATATACTACTGGTCGCTGGAAGGAGAGCACCACCATGCCAGGCGGATTTACGATCGGCGCAGCCATGGGCGAGCCGACCATCTTCGAATGCCCGAACTGCAAGGAGACGATCGACGCAACGGCCGAAACCTGCCGCTTTTGCGGGGCCGTGGTGGACCGCGAAGCGGCGCGCAAGGCGGCCGCGCTGATGGCGAAGGTGAATCAAGCCTGCAGCGACTCGAGCTATATGAAGAGCACAGCCCTCACGCTGCCTGTCTTTTTCATCCTTCGCTTTGTTCCATTCATTTCTGCAATGGGTGGGATCGGTTTCTGGGTCTTGCTCATCGCAATTCCGCTTTGGTCGTTGCGTTGGCTGTTGAAGTATCGCGGGATCGTGACCGATGACGCCGAGTTCCGCAAGGCGCGAAGCACGGTTAAATGGATCGGAATCATCGTTGCGACCATTCTCGCGATTTTTGTAGCGATCAACATCCTGGTCTTCGTGATGATCCGGTCGAGTCGCTAGGTAGGCGTGACGCGTTAAGCTTGCGAGGGCGGTGAGTCGGGAACTCACTTCGCCGAATCCTGTATTCTGAAGGCGGAAAAGGTGAAAGCCTATGCCGTCGTTTGAAGAATCGCTCAAGAAGCTGGAAACGATCGTCGAGCAATTGGAGAAAGGCGATCTGGCACTCGAAGACTCACTGAAACTCTTCGAGGAGGGCGTGGGGCTTTCCGCCGCTTGCAAACAGGAGCTGGATGCCGCGGAAGGCAAAGTGCAGATGCTGGTGAAGCAGCGCGATGGTACGGTGAAGCCGGAGCCGTTCCTGACGGACAAGTAGCTCCGGGGCCGCGCGCACTGCTGGGGCGGCTGCGCAAGGCTCTTTCCTTAATCAACTTTCAGACAGACAAAGATGTTTTTCTGTGCGCGCCGATTTGCGCGGCAAGCGCCAGAAGGGCCTCGTCGTTGCCACGGGCTGCGGCCAGTTGCATGCCACCGCGCGCGCATGGAATGGCGACCGTGGGAGTGCCTGCGAGGCTGAAGGGCGCCGTGTAGCGCAGCAAGCGCATGCGTGTCTGGGTGTGATCAGCGCCGGCGGCGAGGCGCGCAACGGGGATCGAGGGCAGCAAGACGAGCTGATGGGCGGCGAAGAGTTCGTCCATGCGCGCGCGGAACGATTCGTGACGCCGTCGCAAGGCGGAGACTTCGGCCTGAGTGAGGCCGGCGCCCCACAAGAGGCGATCCCGTATGGCCGGCGCGAATTGATCGAAGTTGCCGGCGTGAATTTTGGCGGCTTCAACGGCTTGCAGGGGCGCATAAATTTCGACGGCATCAGCCCACCAATCGGTCTCGATGCGTCGAGCTTCCAGTCCAAGATCCTGAAGGTTGCGAATGACGCCGCGGAAACCGGCGACGACCTCGGGCTCGCAATCGTGAAGAAAGCTGTCGTCGACAAAGGCGAAGCGCGTGAAGCCGCGGGCCGGTGACGTTTGGGCTGGCGCGACGGGGGTGGCCAGAAGCGGCGCGGCGAGAAACGGCGCCGCAAGAAACGGTGCGTCCTGGAGGTCGCGGAAGAGCCAGGCCATGGTGTCGAAGGATTCGGCGAGGTGAGCGGCGCCGCGCCAATTGCCGCGACCGATAGAGGCGCGGTGGCCGGCAAGCCCGCAAAGCGCGGCAGGTGCGCGGATGGAGCCGCCGGTGTCAGTGCCGATGGCGGCTACCGCGGAACCCTCCTGCACGCTGGCCGCAGCGCCGCTTGAAGAACCGCCAGTGAGCGCGCCGGAGTCTTGAGGCTGCACGCAGTCGCCGAATTCGGCATTTTCGCCCGTGATCCCGTAGGCCAGCGGATGGAGGTGAGTCTTGCCGACGATCACCGCTCCGGCTGCGCGCAGTTGCTCCACAAGCCAGGAATCGCGCGAGGCACTGCCGTTGAGATCGCGGTAGAAGCTGACGCCGCAACTTGTAGGCGAGCCGGCGAGATCGAAAAGGTCTTTCACGGATATCGGCAGACCCCAGAGTGCGGAGCGGCCATCATTGAAGGGACCGGCGTTTTGGGGGATTGCCGGCGTCATGGCTTCGGCACGAACTGCTTCAGCGCGTGTCCAGGCCGGGTCTTGCCAAATGTAGGTGTTGCGGCTGGCGTTCCGGTTGCTGTTTGCGAGCGCGGATTCGGCCAGTTGGGATGGGCTTGTGGTTCCAGCGGCGAGCGCAGCGCGAAGAGCACGAACGGTCCACGCTTGAACGGTCCGGGAGGGAGCGGTCATAAGGCCATTCTAGAAGCGGCTGGCAGACGTGCCTCGCTTGCTCGAAAAAGGCTGCGCACGCGGAAAGCAGAAGGGCGGCCCCTTGCGGGACCGCCCCCGGGAATAGAAACAAACGCAGATCAGAAGTCCAGATGCAGCGACATTTGAATCTGACGAGGACTGCCGATGGCGTGCCTGGTGACGCCGAGACCTACTGGGCAGTTGTAGAAACCATCGTTCGCCCCGTGAGGATTGGCTGCGCAGTCGTTGGTAGGTAACGGCGTGGTGCCGGCAGTAGGCACATTGTTGAAGAGCACGTTCTGATTCACGTTGTTCTGCGGAATATCGAAGCTGGTGGTATTTGTGATGTTGTAGACGTCGAAGGTATAGCGCAAGCTCCATTGGTCGTGGATTGGCAGTTCTTTCTCGAGCGAGGCGTCGGCGCTCCGTTGCCACGACTGGCGGAAGATGTTCCGCTCGCCGGAAGTGAAGTTAGTTTCGTAGGGATCGCCGTTGGGAACACCCATCGTGCCAACCGGAATAAGAGGAATCTGGAAGCAAGTAGCCTTGAGTGCTGCATTCGCGCCGGTGGTCGTGTTGTAGAACGCGCCACTCTTACCGGTTACCGCGCTCTTCTTTGAGCATCCAGGAGCCAGGGCGAGGACGGGATTTTCGATGCCGTTGAAAGTACTGTAGAAAATGCTGCCGACGGCTCCGGAGTAGTCGATAACGCTGTAAGGCTGGCCGCTCTGGATAACGGCGGAGCCGTGAATCGACCAACTGTCGAGCGCCTTGCCGGCCAATGTGTCGGTGGCGAAGACCTTTGGCGAAGTCACTCCATAAGTGAAGTTGAGCACGTGCGTGCGATCGAAGTCGGCTGAGCCATAGCCGCTGCGCAGCTTGGTCGGGTTATTGCCGTTGTAGAACAGGCCCAGGCCGCTCTGCTCATCGGTTGCGTGGGAGTAGGTGTAGGAGACTCCGGCCTGGAAGCCATGACTGAAGCGCTTTTCCAGGTGAGACTCGAGGGCGTTGTACATCGCGATGCCGGCGGCTGTATAGGACTCCGACTCTGACGAATAGCCGATGTAGGGTACGCGCAGGTCGACGTTGCCGCCTTCGTAGTTGTTGAGCATTGTGCCGTAACTGCAGTTGACCTCGGTGGGATCGTTCACGCACTCAGGTGAGCCGAAGGGTGCACCGGGGAAGTTGGGATCGAACACAGTGTAGCCATAGCTGAAGCTCTGCGTTGCCAGGCCGCCGGGATGAGTGGGACTGCCCAAGGTCGCGATCTGGGCCTGGTTAAAGGGCACGGGGATGACCTGATGGCGGCCGAGATTGCCCACGTAACCGATTTCGAACATGAGGTCGTTGCGCGGCTGGTACTGGATGTTGAGCGTGAAGTTCATGCTGTACGGCAGCTTGTTGGTTGGGTTGTAAACGCCAAGCGTATAGGGTTGGCCGGCGTTGTTGGCGCCAACTGTGCCGTCGATAAGCGCAGCAGCGTTGGGAAGGTAGTTGGCGATGTCGGAAGCTTTGGGATTGGATGGCGGTGCCGAGCGGGCCGGGCCCCATGGCGTGGCCAGGGTGTAGTCCGACATATATCCGGGAGCAGTGAAATCGTCTCCGCCGCAGATGGGAATGTAGTTGAGGTACAGATAGGTCGGGTCGGCGGCATTGTATGAGGAGCTATAGGGACAGTGCTGCTGGTTGACAAAGGGCTCGGTCTGGGATGACCCGAAGGGACCGCCATCGACCTCTCCGGCCGCGTAACCGGGCGAGAGGTAGGTAAAGAGCTCGCCGCGATCGTAGTAGAAACCGCCGCCTCCGCGAACAACGATTTTTGAGTGGAACATGGAGGGCTGCCATGCGAGTCCGAGGCGCGGCGCGATGCCCCACTGGCGGCCAGTGAGCGTGGTATTGCTTACGCCTTTAGTTCCGTTCGCGTTGTTGCCGGCAATGAGGAATCCGGAACTCGCGATGGTGTCGGACGCGACGTTGTAGCTGTATTGCTTGGGATCAAAGTTGAAGATGTTCCCATATTTCTCGGTGAGTCCACCGTCCCAGTCATAGCGCACGCCGAGGGTGACGCTCAAGGTCGGCGTGACCTGGAATTTGTCCTGAGCGAAGAGTCCGGTTTCGTTCGCGCGATAGTAACGACTGGCGTTGCCCTGGAGAAATGTCGTCGCGGTGAAGTTCTGCGTGGAGTACGGCGTGACCCAGTTGTTGGCGAAAGTGACAAAGTCAGGCGTGGCGACATTGCCCGTGCCGGTGCGATGGTCGATGGTATTCAACTGGGTGTAGGACCAACTGCCACCGAAGCTGACCGAGTGGCGTCCCTTGGCCCAGATCGCCGTGCCTGAGGGCATGATGCGGTTCTGGAAGACGCCGGTATTCGCTGCCTGATATTCGGCATTGGGGCCGATGGCGAGCGAGGGCGCGGTGAGACCGTAGAGAGGTCCGGTGGAAGAATCGTACGCATCGCCGATGGCATCGTTGATGGTGATGCCGGGAAAATAACTCCCGAATGCGCCCGACATTCCGACGGACGTAGGCCCGAAGGCCTGATCGTTTGTAGCGTAGGCCTTCTCGCGGAGAATGCCGATGGTCTCAGAGATGCTGAGGTTGGTGCCGATGGTCTGGACGTTGTTGAGCGAGCCGACCTGCGATCCTGTGTCCATGTGCGCAGTGAATCCGGGCACGTTGGAGTAAGCGTAGGGCGCGCTGCTGGGATCGTGCTGATAATAGTACTTCGCCGCCAGAACGTCCTTGCTGGTGATGTTCCAATCGAGATCGGCGACGGCCTGGTCGGAGGTGAAGCGGGATGTGCCGGGAAGGAATGCATTGTAGGGCGAAAAGACATTCGGATCGGCGTTGGGAAGCGCGCTGGGGATCAGGTAGTTTCCCGGCTCGCCGGGCAGCGCCGGCGCTGTGAACAGTGCGTAGCCGACCGGATTTGTCGCTTTGCTGAAGTCATAGGGCGTAGGATCAAAGCCCTGGACATTCTCTGCAAAGCCAATATTCGAGGTCCAGTTGTTTTCGATGACCTGGACGATGTTTGCCGCGCTGCGGGCATTGGGGCCACCGGCCGGGCCGGAGTTCAGTCCCGGCGGCACATCGAGAAGCTCGTCGCCTGTTTCCTGGTCGGAGATGTGCAGGTGCTGATAGCTGACAAATCCGAAGAGCTTGTCCTTGATAAGCGGACCACCGAGATCGCCGCCGGCCGAGAAGCGATGCAACTGAGGATTCTTGTCGCTGGCTGGAATGTTCTGGTCTTTCTTGAAGAAGAAGGGCGCGGCATTGATCCAGTTGGTGCCGCGATGTATATAAGCTCCGCCGTGCAACTGGTTGGTTCCTGACTTGGTGCTCATGTCGATGTGCGCGCCGCTGGAAGAACCCTGCTGCGCATCGTACATCGAGGCGTTCACGCGGACTTCCGCGAGGGTCTCCGGCGCTGGCGTAGGGATGGCGTTGCCGATGGCCAGATAGATTGAGGAAGCACTGGGCACCACGCCTCCTGCTGCGTTGTTGGCCTGTCCGGTGTTGTTGGAGACGCGGAATGAGTCGACCTGGCTGGTGGTTTTGCCGTTGAACAGATTGCTGCCGTCGACGCCGTTCAGCAGGAGGGCATTGGAGGTGTCGCGCTGGCCGTTGGCCCAGATGGGAGCGTTGCCCAGGCCGGAGTTCGCGCCGGTGCCACCGGACAACTCGGCGTCAACGCCGGGCGAAAGGATGGCCAGCCCGGTGAAGCTTCCGGTGGGCAACGGTACGTTGTCGATTTGCTGGGTTTCCATCACGTAGCCGTTGGTGGTGTCGACGGCGTTCATGAGAGGCGCAGCTTCAACTTCGACAGTGGTGCTGGCCTGTCCCACTTTGAGCGACACGTTTAGAGTCGCCGTGCGGTCGGCCTGGACCGTGATGTGCGGCGTCTTCTGCGCCTCATAGCCATCCGCAGTGTAGGTGAGCGTATAAGTGCCGATGGGCAGGTTCACAAACGAGTAGGCGCCCAGGTCGTTGCTCTTGGTGGTGCGAGCAACGGAAGTTTGTTCGTGAATAAGGGAGACGGTCGCATTGGGAATCACGCCGCCCGAGGCGTCTGTGACTTCGCCAGTGATGCCACCGAGCGTTTGCTGGGCTTGAAGAGAGCTGGTACACAGCGCAGCGGCTACCACAATTGCCAGCAGCCCGGGAATGAAAGCTGAAAACACACGCATGACACGCATCAAGGGCACGAAACACATAGAGGACTGACCTCGAAATAGAAATTTCCCCCTGAAACCTGGGGAATTCAAATTACCACTTGATTGATTTTGAGATATCGAGTTTTTTGAGCGTTGAACTTTCACGCAGGAAAGAAGTTGCTCACGCGACCTGCGATTCTTGAAAGGCTGCCCCCGCTCGCGCTGCAGGTTAAGCACATGTTAATTGCCGCGGCATAAAGTTCATCTAAGGAATTTGGGGCGCGAAAGCCGTCAAAGAGACGGGTTTTCCACATGGAATCACAGAGGTTGGGCTTTTCTTCGCCGCAATGCGTACCAGGCCAGCCCCGCAGCGATGTAGCCGAGATAGAGATAGGGAATTCGCGCGTGGACGATGTCCTCGGCAGAGTTGAGGTCGAAGATCGCGATCACGAGGATGACGGCGACCGTGAGGACGCTGACAGCGGCAAGAACATGAGAATGCTGGCCCAGCGCGCGGCGCGCGAAAGGAAGGGCGAGCGCGACCAGCGCGTACGCGGTGAGAAAACCAAAGACGGAGAGCGAACCCAGAAGGTCGTACATCGTGGACCCCGTGTCGCCGCGGAAAGCCATGGCCACAGTGGCGGCGAACATGAGCGCGATGGAAAGCGCCACGGCTGCTCCCGGAGTGCCATGGCGCGCATTGGTACGCTGAAGCACTGAGGGAAGCAGCCCATCGTGCGCCATGCGAAGCAATACACGCGCGGCGGCAGTGGCGCAGGCCAGCACGCAGGCGAACATGCTGATGAATGCGCCGCAATCAATGGCCACGCCGAGGGGTGAGACGTGAGCCTTGGCGGCGAGCATATGCAGGGGACTGGTGGAACTCGAGAGCGCCGCTGACTGGCCGCGGAAACCGAGCACCTCAGAGTAAGCGCAGAGCATGAAAAAGCCGCCGGCGAGCAGCGCGCACTGCAGAACTGCGCGGGGAATGGTGCGCAAGGGATCGCGTACTTCGCCGCCCAGCGTGGTTGCGCCCTCAAAGCCGACGAAACTGAAGATGGAGAGCACCAATGCAGGCCCGAGCGAGCGGAACGAAATTCCCTTGAGCTGAAATTGGCTGGTATCGAGTTGAAGGCCGATGTGGACCGGCAAGAGGACGAGTACGATCACGATGAGGCCGACTGAGACAGCTTCAATCCAAAGCATGATTTCAGCGGAGAGCTTGACGTCGCGGTAGGCAATCAGTCCGGCAACGGCGCAGACTACCGCGAGCGTGGGAATGGCGGGCGGCGCCCAGTGGAAGAACTGCCCGGAGAGGACGGTGGCGTAATAGAGCGCTCCACCTGCTACCGATGCGCCCGTAGCGAGGTAGGCGAGCAGCAATCCCCAGGCGGCGGCGACGCCGAAGGCCGGGGGAAGCGTGTTTGCAGTGTAAGTGTAGAGCGACCCTGGCGACGCGCTGAGGCGCGCGAATCGGCTGATGCAGAAACCGACCAGCAACATGGAAACCGTGGCGAGAAGATAGACGAACCAGGTAGCGCTGCCGGCGTAGGCGAACACCAAAGGAATGGTAAGCGACGCGGACGTACTGGGCGCCATGGCGGAGACGGACTGAGCGAGCGTTTCGATGGGGCCGAGGACACCCTTGCGCAGGCCGTAGCTTTCAGTGCCGCTGTCGTGGGCAGACACATTGCGCTCTGTGGTCGTGGTCCCGGTCACGGCTCTGCCTTTTGGTAGTGAAATGCTTCGTTAGCGCTCGACGGTGGCCTCGATCGTACCATGCGGCTCGTCGATGGGCACGAAGATGTGGTTGGGATTGTCCTGGCCGAAGGGCATGAGATCGGCGAGCAGATGATGCAGGTTGGGCATGGAGAGATGAATGCGCGCAATCTCCGGCGCGGCGTCGAGCGCGGCCTTGCCCATGTCGAAGAGCGTGTGCTGCACGCTCATGCTGTTGTGCGCGGCAAATGTTTTGAGCAGTGCGGCCACGATGCGCGCGCGAACCTGCGCATAGTCCGGAGCGGCGGCCGCGTAGTCCCAGGTGATGGTTGCGCGCGTGCCAAGGATTCGGTCGGTTGCGGGCTTGAGGGTGGTCAGCTTATCAACGACGTAACCGGTGAAGGCTGACTTTGTGGTTTTGAGAATCGTTAACCCCTCGACGCCGGAGGTCAGAGCCCACGCGCCGCCGCGTTCGCGCGTTGCATGCACAGTCTGAAGCTCGGGCCCTTCCATTTTGAAGGTTGTTGCTTCGGGCGATCCGTCGACGATCATGCGTTGCCACCCTTTGGCCTCGACTTCAACGCTCACTTTGGTAATCTGCGCGTGATTATCGAGCAGATAATCGCCGTACTCGCGGGCGAACTCCTCGATCGTCGCCGCTTTTGAGTTGCGCGCCACGAAGTACACGGTGTTCTTCATCGTGTCGGTGGGCAGAACCTTGCTGTTGTCGGCCATGGTGAAGCTGGTCTCGAAGTCTCCCTGCAACATCACGTGGACGGTCCACTCGTCGAATTCGTGCCGGTCCCCATGGATCGGATCCTTGACGCGCGTGATGCGCGAGAGACGGACGCGCGATTTTCCGTAGCGGTTTTCACCCAGTGTGGCCATTCGTCAGCTTCCTCTGTACGTTGTGTAGCCGTTGTCGCTCAAGAGTAACGGCAGATGGTAGTGCGCATTGCCATCGCAATTGAAGTGAATGGCAATCTCAGGGTAGATGCTGGCCCGGCCGAGGCGCGCAAAATAAGCGCCGGTGTCGAAGGTGAGCCGGTAAGCGCCAGGCGAGGCGTCGCGCGCCAGTTCGCGGCAACGGCCGTCTGCATCGGTGACGCCGGCGGCGACTTCAATCCAATCGCCAGGTGCTTCGTGCGCGCGCTCTTCCGCTTCGCCGTTCGCGGGAACTTCGATCCATCCACCGCCTTCAAACCGCTCGAGCCGGATAGAGATTCCGCCTGCCGGCTTGCCCAGCGCATTATCCAATACGTGAGTTGAGATGATGCTCATTCCACCAACCACTTTCCTAAACGGATTTGCATGATTTGACGCTGCTGCTCCGCCGCCTCGCGCAACTCGGCTTCGCGATTGCTGGCCAGCCGCCGCTTGAGAATTGTAAGCACTTCGACGGCGCTTTTGCCGGTGGCACAAACGATGTATGTGAACCCGAAGCGCTGCTCGTAGAGTTGATTGTCCTCTGCGAGTTCGGTCAGCACCAGTTCATTTGCGACGCTGGCCGAAGATTGCTCCTGGCGCGACCACGCCTCCGATCGAGAGGGCGCCTGCGCCACGGCCTCGGCAGGCCTGCCGTCTCCAATGCGCGGATGACAAGCGAATGCTTCCAGCCAATCCGACTCCAGCATCGTGCTCCACACGCGGTCGGCCGCTTGGCTCAGAGCTTCAACGCTTGCGATTGGACGCAACGCCACCATGGCCGCAGCCCATCGCTTCGACCCGCAGCAGGCGATCATTGCTTCCAGGGCCGAGGATTCGGGGCCAGCGTTCCAGGCAGCAAGCGTGGCATTCATGACGAAACCTCCTTGCGAAGTTGAAACAGAAACTCGTCGAGCAGATTGGCGGCCACGCGGCTCCGGTACTCGGCTGTAGAACGAATGTCGCTGATCGGTTTTACTTCGAAAAGAAGCGCGCTGTGCGCGGATTGCACGGTTTCGCGCGTGATCGTCCGGCCGAGCAGCGCAGCTTCAGTCTCGAGGAGGCGCGTGGGAAACGGCGCGAGGCTCGACGCGCCGAGACGAATCTCGCGGATCACACCGTTCTCAAGCAGAGCGGTGGCTCCCAGGGCAACTTTGGCGATGGCCATGGCGCGGCGCGTTCCAACCTTGCGCAGGTATTGTCTGTGATGCGCGAAACGGCGCGGCAGGTGAACCGCATAGAGAAGCTCGTCGACTGCGAGAACGTTGCGCTTGTAGCCGGTGTGGAATGCAGAGTAAGGAACGCGGCGGCGACCGCGCGCGGAGATGAACTCGATCTCGGCGTCATAAGCCAGCAGGGCGGGTGAGGAGTCCGCAGCAGGCGAGCCGTTGACCAAATTGCCTCCGAGCGTTGCGCGGCCCTGGTTGGCAATGGAGCCGACCCAGCCTGCAGCTTTGGCGAGCAAGGGAAATTCGGCCGCGATGACGGTGTGCCTGCGCAGATCAAGAAACGTGGCGGCGGCTCCGATGACGATGCTCTGCGCCGAAACCTCAATCGCGCGCAGATCGGGAATGCCCCAGAGGTTAACGAGTTTGGGAGCGGCGAGGCGGCCCGCGGCAAACGCAACCATCAACTCCGTTCCGCCTGCAATCGGCGTCCAAGCGCCAGGCTCAGAGGCAAGCAAATCAAGCACCGCGCCCAGATTGCCGGGCGCGACAAGATCGTGCATGGCCGGATTACCGCGCATGGTGCACCTGCTCCGTGGTCAGCTTTGTTGCCGAGCCGGCGCTCTGCGCGCCAACGGCTGCGGCAACCGACTCAAAGATACGTATGAATCCCGTGCAGCGGCAGAGATTCCCGGCAAGCGCTTCGCGTATCTCGGGCATCGCGGGATGTGGACTGCGCTCGAGGAGTTGCGCGGCAGCCATCAACATTCCCGGCGTGCAAATTCCGCACTGCGCGCCGCCGTGACAAAGAAACGCTTCCTGCAGCGGATGCAGTTCGCCGCCGAGAGCCAGGCCTTCCACGGTCTGAATATCGGCGCCTTCGGCCTGCAGCACTGGAACCAGGCAACTATTCACGAGCTCTCCATTCATGCGGACGGAGCACGAACCGCATTCGCCTTCGCCACATCCCTCCTTGGTTCCGGTCAGATGCAGATCTTCGCGCAGGACGTCGAGAAGACGCTTCATTGGGGGAACTCTTACGATTCGTGCGGCTCCGTTCACATTGAAGCGAATCGTGGGCCAGTGTTGGTTCGACGTTGCGCCTTCGTTCGTGTTCATCGCCCAGCCGTCTCCTCCGCCGGTTGAACTGCGGCGAGGCCAAGATAGAGATCCTCAGGGAGAAGTGGAATGGAATTGAATGCACCCCCCGTCGCATCGCGGATGGCGTTCAGAATCGCTGGTGCGGGACCGTCGTGAGGCAATTCGCCGAGGCCTTTGGCGCCAAATCCTCCAAATCGAAAAGGAATTTCCTCGAAAAATACGTGAATCGGCGGAACGTCTTCCGCAGTGGGCATAATGTAGTTGGTCATCTGATTGTTGGCCATGCGGCCATCCTGCCAGACAACTTTTTCGTAGAGCGCGTAGCCGATGCCTTGCGCAATCCCGCCCTCGATCTGCCCAGCGGCCAGCACCGGGTGAAGCACGCGGCCTACCTCCTGCACGGCCCAGAAATCTTCAACCTCGGCGGAGTAGGTGACGGTGTCGACCGCGACTTGCGCCACATAAACCGCCCACGCATACGCGCCGTACGCTTCGCCGTGGTACCTCTGATCATCCCAGACGATTCCGGGCGGCGCTTCGTAGCGGCACAAAGACATAACTTCGCCGTGCGCGGCGCGATAGCGTTCGCAGGCGGCGAAAAACTCTTCAGAAGTGAAGCTCGGGCCAAGACCGGCACGTTCGCGGAGCAGCGCGAGAAGTTGCGAGCAGGCGCGCTCGATGATGCGGCCGATGACCATCGATGTGCGCGAGGCAACCGTGGGCCCACTGTTCGGAACCACGCCGGTGTCGGGCGCAGCCATCGTAACGTCAGCGTAGTCGATGCTGAGCGCCTCCGCGGCAATTTGCGTCAGGATGGTGTTCGTGCCCTGGCCGAATTCCGTGTTGGAGACAAGCACGCGGACTTGGCGATCGGGCGTGACGTCGATTCCGCCTAGCGAGTTGAGGTAGACCTCGCCCGAGCCGGTGAAGCCCGAGCCGTGGTAGAAGGTGGCGATTCCCATGCCGCGCTTGACGGGGCTCGCCGGATTCTCGCGGGCAAACTGCGCGCGTTTGGAGTGGTAATCGCTCTCCTTGAGGGCGCGCTCGAGCAGTTGATCGAGAATGACGGGCTCGCGCATCTCCTGTTCGGTGGCGTTGGTGTCGCCGACGTGCAGAAAATTTCTGCGCCGAAGCTCCACTGGATCGACCCCGATGGCAGCGGCGATTTCGTCCATGTGGCGCTCCATGGCAAAGATCGCTTGCGGCGCGCCGAAGCCGCGAAATGCGCCGTACGGAACGTAATTGGTTGCCCAGGAGCGTGCATGCAGGCGAATATTTGGGCAGAGATAGGGTCCCGTCGCGTGAAGCGTGGCGCGGGAGAGCACGGTGGACGAGAGCGTGGCGTAGGCGCCGCCGTCGGTTGCGAGGTCGATCTCCATCGCCAGCAACTTTCCATCGCGGTCGACCGCAGTGCGGTGGCGGACGCGCGAAGGATGGCGCTTGGTGGTCGCGGCCAGATCTTCCATGCGGTCGTAGACCATCTTCACAGCGTGGCCGCTCTTCATGGCCAGCAGAGCCGCGTGGCAGGCGAGCGTGGAGGGATAGTCTTCTTTGCCGCCGAACGCACCGCCGGTTTCAGTCTGAATGACGCGGACTTTTTCTTCGGGGAGATCAAAGACCGCGCGCAGAGCTTTGAAGACGTAGAAGGGGCACTGCAGCGAGCCCCACACCGTAACGCCGCCTTCCGCGCTGTATTCGGCGATGACGCCCTGATTTTCAATGTAGAGATGTTCCTGCGCGCCGGTGCGGTATTCGCCTTCGATAATGCGCGCAGCACGGGCCCACGCGGAATCCACGTCGCCCTTTTCGAGAAGAAAACTCTTGAGCAGATTGTCCGCACCCCAGACGACAATCTCCTGTCGCTCGCTCTCTTCAATGGTGAAGATGGGCGGCAGCGGTTCGTATTCGATCCGCACGGCGCCTGCGGCTTCTCGTAGCTTGTGCTTGTCAGGATGCGCGAGGAGCAGGATGGCTTCTTCGCAATGGTTCACCTTACCGTCGGCGAGGCAAGGCTGATCGGCGACTATGAGCTGGATGCAATTCTCGCCGGGAATGTCGGCGGCGGTGACGACTGTGAATT
>CAZANC010000025.1:0-21479 GCA_964486495.1 uncultured Occallatibacter sp. | reverse complement strand
AGCCCAGCTCTTTGGCTAGCCGCAGGTCGCGGTCGTTCAGGTCCAGCCGTTCCGGAGCGGCATTATGTTCCATGGCCACGCCCAGCTCCGCCGCGCGCTTCAGCACCACGGCCAAATCCAGTTCGAACGGCTCCCGGCGCAGCAACAGCCGGCCCGTCGGGTGTCCCAGGATCCGCACATTTGGATTCTCGATGGCCTTCAGCACGCGCTCTGTCATCTCCTCGCGGCTCTGGTCAAAGCGCGTGTGCACGCTGGCAATCACGACATCCATCTGCGCCAGCACCTCGTCGGCGAGATCGAGCGCTCCATCGGCCAAAATGTCCACTTCGATCCCGGTGAACACGCGAATCTTTCCCTCCATCTGCTTGTCCACCGCGCGCACCTGCTTGATCTGCTCGAGCGCCCGCTTCTCATCGAGTCCGTTCGTCATGGCCAGGTTTTTCGAGTGGTCGGTGATCGCGATATACCCATATCCGCAGGTCCGCGCCGCCTCCACCATCTCGCCGATCGAGTTGCGGCCATCGCTGGCGGTCGTGTGCATGTGCACGTCGCCTCGAATGTCGCCGAGCGAGACCACATGGGGCAGATCGTGCTCGGCAGCCGCGTCGATCTCGCCCAGGTTTTCGCGCATCTCCGGCGGCATCCAGTCCATTCCCAGCGCGGCGTAAATCTCCACCTCGGTCGCTGCCGCCACGGTCGATCCGTCGTCCAGACGCGCCAAGGCCCACTCACTCAGCGTGTAGCCCATCTTCAGCGCCCTCTGCCGCAGCGTCACATTGTGTGCCTTCGAGCCTGTGAAATACTGCAACGCGGCGCCGTAGCTGGCTTCCGGCAGCAGCCGAACATCCACCTGCAACCCCTGCCCCACATGAAAGCTCACCTTGTTCTCGCCCTTGGCAATCATGTCGTGGATGCCGGGGTACGCCGAAACGTACTCAACTGCAGGTCCGGTTTTCTCCGGCAGGCAAGCTGGTCCAGTTGCCAAAAGGTCCAGGTCGCCGATGGTCTCGCGTCCCCGACGCAGTGAGCCTGCCGGGGTCACCCTCTCAATCCCTTTAAATTTAAGCAGATAGGCCGCAATCCGCTCCGCTTCCTCTTCGGCCACGTCGATCCGGAACCGTCCCGCGCTTCGCCGGTAGTCCTCGATTCCCTTGCGCAGCTTTTCGATTTGTTTGTCGCCCATTCGCGGCAAGCCCTTCAGCCGCCCCGCCTCAATCGCCTGGGCGAGCTGCCCCACACTGTCGATGTTGGGGCTACTGACGTTGGGGCTGTCGATGTTGGCGCTGTCGATGTTGGCGCTGCCGATGACGCCTGCATCCCAAAGCAGCGCCACCGTCTTGGGCCCCATACCCGGCAGCTTCAGCAGCTCCAACACCCCCGCCCCGTATTTGGCCAGCAACTCGTCGCGCTGCGGCAACGATCCCGTCGCGGCAATGGACTGCAGCTTGGCAGCCATGCCCTTGCCGATTCCGTCGATCGCGAGCAACCGCGCCGTGTCGCTTGCCGCGTCCACCAGATCAACGGTCGTCTGCTCGGCAGCCTCGGCCGCGCGTCGATAGCTCCTGATGCGGAAGCTGTCGGCTCCGTCAATCTCCATCAGGTCGGCCGTCTCCTCGAGCAGGCGCGCCATCGTCTTGTTGTCCATAGCGTAGCCCCCCGTCCGCAGTATCTTTCATCAGCGGCGGTCCAGGTCAATCGGCGCGAGCGAATTCACCAGGCGCTATGAGAGCGGCACGGACAGGGAAACTCCCTGCATGGAGCTTGCTTTGGAAATGTGATGATTGAGTGACTGGCGGGCGCAACTCACCTTGACCGCCAGGCGGCGGTCTTCTAGCGAACGCCTGGATCCCTACCCGCTACTAGGCCGCGGTGTGGGCGGCGCTGGCGCTATCCCGATTGCGGATGACTCCATCCGCCTGCGGGCCCTTCTGACCTTCAACGATATCGAACTCGACTTCGTCGCCTTCTTTGAGCGTTTTGTATCCGTCCAATTGAATCGCTGAGTAGTGAACGAATACATCCGGCCCGTCCTCGCGTCCGATGAATCCGTAGCCCTTGGCGTTGTTGAACCACTTGACCTTTCCTTTGTATTGAGCCACAGGTTCCTGCCTTCCTTTCACGTGCTTGTTCTCTTACCTGTCTTTTGGATGCGGTGAGCATTCAGGGGAAGTCCCACCGATACTTTATAAGACGCCAAAAAGACCGGAATGGTTGATTGATTTTCCGTTCTTTTCCACAACATGAAACCTGCGCCACGCTCGCATCGACCGCATGGTTGCCTGTGGAAAAATGCCTCTGTTGGTGCCCTATTTCTTGCGCCGGCCAGCTTTGATTCGCGCGTATAAAAGCACGCTGGTCAGCGTTTTGCCGTCCAGAATCGCGCCTTTTTCGATCCTCTTCAGCAGTTCCGAAAGCTTGACCAGCCTCAGCTCGATCTGCTCGTCTGCCTCCGGCTGCGCCTCGCCCGGCTCAAGCCCTTCAGCCAGGAAAACTTTCATCGATTCGCCCAGAAAGCCGGGGCTGGCATAGTACTCAACCAGCGGCCGCCACTTCTTCGCCCGGTACCCAGTCTCCTCGGCCAGCTCCCGTTTGGCTCCTTCCAGCGGATCCTCGCCCGGTTCAATCTTGCCCGCCGGCAGCTCCCACAGGTACTGCTGCGCCGCATGCCTATATTGGCGCTCCATCACGATCCATGGATCCTTCTTGCTCTTCGAGGTGTCGAGCGCCAGAATTACCACGCTCCCGTTGTGGCGGATCACGTCGCGCTCGTTCCGCCGTCCTCCCGGCTCAATCAGCTTGTCGTGCAGCACCTTAAACTGAGAACACTGAAACACGACCTCCGAACTGATGATCGTGGCGCGTTCAGTCGTCGCAGCAGACTTTCCCGCCTTTCCCTTCTTGATCTTTTTCGCCTTCACAGTCTTTTTCTTCGGCATTTCATCCTCTCTTTGTCAACAGCGCTAATCGCACTCAATTCATCACGAGTATACGCACTGCCCTGTTTCGCCCTTGCCAATCCCGCTCGATTGTCTCCATTCCTGCATCGCCCCGGGCCGCCGTGGCATCCTTAACCAAGCGATAATTTTCGAATCCATGCCAGCGTATCCACCTCCTGCCCAAACCAACGAGCCAAGAGTGAACGAATCCTTGAAAGCCGATTGTTATCCCGTAACCGTAATGCCGGGTCAGAGCCGGCTCTTTCTCGACTTTTGTGCCGGGGCACTTCGTGCCTTTTTGCCTTTGGACGAGATCTCGCAAACACCGCCGCCGCGCCCCGCGCATTGGGCAGAGCTTGTCCACCTCTTGGCCGAACAAAACCGTTCCCCAACCGCGGAAGATTCGGTGGCAGCACTCGCCCAAGGCGCCGGAGCCGTTCTCACGGGCCAGCAAGTGGGTCTCTTCGGCGGCCCTCTTTATTCCCCCTTCAAAGCCGCCACCGCGATCGCCCGAGCGCGAAAGGCGACGGCCTCCGGCCATCCCCAGGCCGCCGTTTTCTGGCTTGCCAGCGAGGACCACGATTTCGCCGAGATCGATCACACAACGTTTCCCGCCGGCCGCGAGTTGGCACAGCTTGCTTACGAAAAGGCTCCCGAATCCGCACTGCCCGCCGGCCGCATCGTCTTCGATGACTCGATCACCCCGCTCGTCGAGCGCGCCGCCGAGCTCCTCGGCCCGTCCGAAGCGACAGATGCCCTAGTCGCCGCCTACAAGCCCGGCCGCACCTTCGCGCAAGCCTTTGGCGATTTCTACTCGAAAATCTTCGCCGCCCAAGGCCTTCTCATCGTCGATGCCGCGGGCCACGACTTCCATCGCCTTGGCGCGCCAGTCCTCCGCTCTGCCATCGAGCGCGCCGACGAGTTCCACGCCGCACTCACCGAGCGCGGCCAGGCTCTCGAAGCCGCCGGCTATCACGCTCAGGTCGCCGTCGCTCCGCAATCCAGCCTGCTATTCCTCATCGACGAAAAAACGGGCGCTCGCAACGCGCTTCGCCGCATCGCGCCCACGTCCGCCGAGCCGAATGGCCTCTGGCATGCCGACCACCAGACTTACTCCACCGCCGATCTCGTTGGAATCCTCGACGCCGAGCCCGAGCGCATCTCTCCCTCGGCGCTTCTTCGCCCGGTCTTTCAGGACTTTCTGTTTTCGACCACAGCGCAGGTCGGAGGTCCCGCCGAGATCGCCTACCTGGCGCAGTCCACGGTTCTCTTCGAGCGCATCCTCGGCCCGCAAAGGGGCCGCCAAACGCCTCCCATCGCGCGCTTCTCCGCCACGCTCATCGAGCCGTCGATTGCGGAGCTGTTGCGCAAGCACGAGCTGACCCTCGAGCAGGTTTTCGCGGACGAAAACGCCTCCACGCTTGCTCTACGCCTCGCCGCCCGCTCCATGCCCATTGAGACAAAACACAAACTGGCCGCCGCCGGCAACGCTCTCGATGCCGAGCTCACCACTCTCGTTGACTGGCTACAATCGCAAGACAAGGGCCTGGGCCAATCAGCCGACACCGCCGCCGGAAAAATACGCTACCAGATGAACCGCCTGCGCACCCTCGCCGCCAACTTCCAGCTCCAGCGCGAGACCACCCTTACGCGCCACGCCAACTCGCTCTTCAACGCGCTCTATCCCGACGGCGTTCTCCAGGAGCGCATCCAGGGCGGGGCTTACCACTTCGCCCGATACGGCCTGGAGCTGGCCGAGACTCTATGCGAGCAGGCCGCCAGCCTCTGTCCCGGCCACAGCGCCCTCTGGCTGTAGTCCCCAACACCTGACTCCCGGTCGTATAATCCTCGCGAATCCGAACGAGGCTCCCATGAAACAGTTCTTTGCACTCCTCATCGCGGCACCCATCGTGGCGTTGGCGGCCATCTCCGCCGCACACGCGCAAACCGCCAAGTGCGCTACGCCCGGCGCCGACAATGCCTTCCTTGGAATCCAGACCATCCGCCTCTGGCCGGGAACCCCTCCGCAGGCCAAAGGCGACAGCTGTAACGACATTCCGGCGCTCACTGTTTTCTCGCCGCGGCAGGGCACCGGAAACGGCTCGGCCGTCGTCATCTTTCCCGGCGGCGCATACGTCAATCTCGCCGGCGACCTCGAGGGCCGCGAAGTCGCCGACTGGTTCACCGCTCGCGGCTTTCACGCCTTCGTCCTCAGCTACCGGCTTGGCTCGAACGGCTACCTGCTGCCGGTTCCGCTTCTCGACGCTCGCCGCGCCATTCAGACCGTCCGCGCCCGCGCAACGGACTATCACATCAGCCCCAATCGCATTGTCGTCATTGGCTTCTCCGCGGGCGGCCACCTCGCCGCCCTGGCCGGAACCCAGTTTGTCGCCGGCAACCCCGATGCCGATGACCCAATTGACCGCGGCTCCAGCCGCCCCGACTACATCGTCCTCGGCTATCCCTGGCTCGACGCCATCACAAAGGACACCACGTACCTTAGCTACTGCAAAATCTTCAACGTGATCGATCAGTGCGATGCACTGCGCGCCCAATACGATCCCGTCCTCTTCGTGACCAAAGACACGCCGCCCACCTTCATCTATCACACCTTCAATGACAAGACAGCCGCGGTCGAGCCGAGCATCGAGTTCTATGAGGCGCTGGTCAAGGCCGGCGTTCCGTCGGAGATGCACATTTTCGCCGACGGCAAGCACGGCAGCGGCCTGGGCAAAGGCGATCCCGCGCTCGACCAATGGCCGGGCCTGCTGGAGAGTTGGCTACGTGCCCAGGGATTGCTCACCGTGGACAAGTCGGCGATGGGGGACAAGCCGTAAATGACGGGCGTCAGCCATTAGCTCCTAGGCGTTACAGCAGTTTCGGAATTGGTGTAGACCGAAAGCACACTGCAAAGTGTCATTTTCATCAAGAAAATGACACCTTTTAATGCTCTCAAAAAGTCTGCGTTAATTCCGAAACTGCTCTAGCCTGAGCAGTGCAGAATGGGCTTCGCGGTACCTCGTCGTACCGGCCCTCGTGTAGCTTCGAGGCGCAACTCGGCACACTGACGGCGAAGAGCTAAAGGCTAATAGTTAAGGGCTGAAAATTAGAAGCGGGCCTCCGGCCTCGGGAGTGGAAGGATATCCCGAAACCGGCTGCCCGCTGGACCCTGGTCCGGGTCTAGGTGGTAATTCCAGTGTAGGACTGTTTCGGGCAATAGCAAGCCCTTTTTATGTGAATTTCCCGATTCGTGACTCGGGTCACAGATCGCGGTCCTTAAGCCCCTCCTCGCGTTGACTTGAGTCGCTGCCCCTGATAAAAATGAGGGTTCCACTTACGAAATCTTTCCTGGGTTCGGTTGTAGAGCTTCAGTACCCCCATGCAAGACATCCTTCAACAACTCGGAGACCTCCTTCTGAGCGCTGTGCCAACGGCTCTGCTCTTCCTCGTGCTGGTCTTCGCCTATCAAATCCTGGTACAGGGCCCGCTGACGGCAGTTCTTGCCAAGCGCCGCGCGCTCACTGAAGGGGCCATGGAAGACGCCCGCAACGCGATCGCCGAGGCGGAATCGAAGGCCGCCGATTATGCCGAGCGCCTCCGCCTGGCCCGGGCCGACGTCTACAAGCTTCGCGAGCAGCGCGTCAAGCAGTGGAGCGCTGAGCGCGACACCGCACTCGACGCTGCCCGCAAGGCAGCCGGCGACAAAGTGCGCCAGGCCAAGGCAGAAATCGAGGCCGATGCCGTCGCGGCCCGCAAGGTGATCCAATCCGCAACCGCCGATCTGGCTGGCCTGGCTGTCCGCGCCGTCCTGCCCGCCGCTGCCGGGGGTTCCCGTTGAAATTCACCCTCCCCGCCATGTTCCGTCCTTCCAACTTGTTGAGAACCTTGCTGGTCGCGACGGTTTTTTCTTTACTCGCGCTCGCGCCGTTACGCGCCGCTGCCCAATCGACGGCGTCCATTCCGAGCGCTTCAAATTCCAGCGCCCAGTCCTCAGGTTCGGCTGATTCGAACGCTCCTCAGTCTCAGCCCCCGTCGCAGGAAGAGCAGGAGCAAGCCTTCCTGCATTCGCCCATCGTGCAATCGCTGGCCCGCGTCCTGCATCTCAGTCTCGATACAACGATCTTCCTTCTGCTGGGGATTAACTTCGCCATCATTTTTTTGGCCATCGTCATCCCGCTCGGCCGCTTCATGCCCAAGCTCATTCGCAAGCGCTCCGAGACCCTGAGCAAAGATCTCCAGACCGCGCGCGAAGCCACTCGCGACGCCGAATCCCGCCTCAGCGCTGTTGAGGCCAAGCTTGCCGGGCTCGGCGAGGAGATGGAGAAGTTCCGCGCCCAGATCGAGCAGGACAGCCTCGAAGATGAAAAGCGCATCAAGGCCGCCCTCGGCGAGGAAAGCGCCCGCATTGTAGCCGCAGCCGAGCAGGAAATCAGCGTGGCCGCCGCCCAGGTCCGGCGCGGCCTGCGCGATTTCGCCGCCGATCTCGCGATCGATCAGGCCTCAAGGGAACTGGCGATGACGCCGGAGACCGACCGCGCTCTGATTGCCGAGTTTGTTGCCGGCGTGGCCGCGGACGCCGCAGGCAAAGGAGGTCAGAACTAAATGCCCGCCTTTGTCGCCCGCTACGCCAGCGCCTTTGCCGATGTCGTAACCGATGCCCGGCTCGACGCGGCCGCCATCGACCGCCAGTTCTCCGATTTTCTCGCCTCGTGGGAGGGCAGCGCCGAACTGCGCACTTTCTTCGTGAATCCGGCCGCACCCGCGGTACAAAAGGTTGAAATCCTCGATAAGCTGAACGCCAAACTGGGCATGCAGAAGGAGCTGCGCAACCTGCTGGCCGTGCTCATCTCCAACAACCGCATCGGCCACGTCGTCGAGGTGGCCGCAGCCTATCGCCGCATTTTGCAGCAACAGTCGGGCATTCGTCCCGCGGAAATCGTCACCGCGCGCGCGTTGAGCGCCGATGAACGCGGCGAGCTGGTCGCTGAGCTGGCCAAACTTGCCGGCGCTAAACTCGACCCAAGTTTCAAGCTCGACTCATCCATTCTTGGCGGCGCCGTGGTGCGCATCGGTTCCACGGTTTACGACGGCAGCGTACGCGGCCGCCTCGACCGCCTGAAAGAAGCTTTAACCAGCTCCTAGCTGCTAGCTTCTAGCCGCTAGCCTGTTTGGCCCGGCTGAAGCAACCGCGCAGGAGAACGGACCAGCTAGAAGCTAGGAGCTAGAAGCTAGAGGCTAGCGATTGTGAACTAAGCGATACGGACAGGAAAGCACAATGGCTCAAATCAAGGCAGACGAAATCACGCAACTTCTTCGCGCGCAGATCGCGAACTACGACTCCAAGGTCCAGGTCGACGAGGTCGGCACCATCACCTCGCTTGGTGACGGCATTGCCCGCATCCATGGCCTCGACAAGGTCATGGCCGGCGAGCTGCTCAGCTTTCCGCACGACATCGCCGGCCTCGCCCTCTCGCTTGAAGAGGACCAGGTGGGCTCGGTCGTCCTCGGCGATTACACCGAGCTGATGGAAGGCGAAGAGGTCAAGCGCACCGGCAAGATTCTCTCCGTCCCCGTCGGCCCGGCCTTGATCGGCCGCGTGGTCAACGCGCTTGGCGCGCCCATCGACGACAAGGGCCCCATCGCCTCCAGCGAATCGCTTCCCATCGAGCGCCTGGCCCCCGGCATCATCGACCGCCAGCCCGTACGCGAGCCCATGGCCACCGGCCTCAAAGCCATCGACGCCATGATTCCCATCGGCCGGGGCCAGCGCGAGCTGATCATTGGAGACAGGCAAACCGGCAAGACCGCAGTCCTGCTCGACACCATCATCAATAACGAGAAAAACGACCTCATTTGCATCTACTGCGCCATCGGCCAGAAACGCTCCTCCATTGCGCAGGTGGTGCAGACGCTTACCGAACATGGCGCCATGGGCCACACCATCGTCGTCGCCGCTTCTGCTTCCGAGCCCGCGCCGCTGCTTTATCTCGCGCCCTACGCCGCAACCGCCATGGGCGAGTACTTCCGCGACAGCGGTAAGCACGCGCTGGTCATGTACGACGATCTCTCCAAGCACGCCATGGCCTACCGCGAGATCTCGCTGCTGCTGCGCCGCCCACCCGGCCGCGAAGCCTATCCCGGCGACGTCTTCTATCTCCACTCGCGCCTGCTCGAACGCTCGTCGAAGATGAGCAAGGAGCGCGGCGGTGGTTCGCTCACGGCGCTGCCCGTCATCGAGACTCAGGCCGGCGACGTATCCGCATACATTCCGACCAACGTCATCTCCATCACCGACGGCCAGATCTTTTTGGAGACCGATCTGTTCAACTCAGGCGTCCGTCCCGCGGTCAACGTCGGCCTTTCGGTTTCGCGCGTCGGCTTCTCGGCTGCAATCAAGGCCGTCAAGCAGGTAGGTTCCACACTGAAGCTGGACCTGGCGCAGTATCGCGAGCTCGCCGCCTTCGCGCAGTTCGGCTCCGACCTCGATCCGCTCACGCAAAAACAGTTGGCCCGCGGCGTTCGCCTGACGGAATTGCTTAAACAGCCGCAGTTCCACCCGCTCACTTGGCAGCAGCAGATGGTGGTTCTGTTCGCCGGCACGCAGGGCTATCTCGACGATTTCGAGGTCCGCGACATTCGCGCCTTCGAGGTTGGCCTCTACAAGTACTTCGACGACTCGCAGAAGGCGCTTGTCGCCGACATCACCGAAAAGAAGGCGCTCGACGACGACCTGCGCAACCGGCTGCACGCGGCCCTCAAGGAATACTCGGCAAACTTCAAGGCGGAGTTAGCTGCGCAGGAACCGGCGGCGGCGACCGCTCAAGCGCCGGCCACGAAGGAAACTGCTCCAGCGGCCGCGGCCAAGGCGTAGAAAGCTTTTAGCTTTTAGCCATTAGCTAAAAGCATGACATTAACCTCGATTGGTAACAGAAAGTGGAATTCGCAAGGAAAGAGCTAAAGGCTAACGGCTAAGAGCTAATAGCTTGCGGCTGACAACGAACATGGCAAATGTGCTGGACCTAAGGCGTCGCATCCGCAGCGTCAAAAACACGCGGCAGATCACCAAGGCCATGAAGATGGTCTCCGCGGCCAAGCTGCGCCGCGCCCAGGAGCGTGCCCTCGCCGCCCGGCCCTACGCCCGCATGATCGTCAGCGTCCTTGAGTCGCTCCGCCGCCGCGCCGATCTCTATGACGAGAAGTCCGGGAATATTTCCAGCCAGCTCTTCCTCACCCGGCCCGAAAAGCGCGTCCTGCTCATCGTCATCAGCGGCGACAAAGGCTTCGCCGGCGCATTCAACGCCAACATCCTCAAGACCGCTTATCAGTTCATCAACGGCAACCCCGACAAGGAAATCGACATCGAGGCCGTCGGCCGCAAGGGCCGCGACCAGTTGCGCCGCCGCTATCCCACCGCTGCCTATACCGATCAGACCGACGAGAACGGCCAGAAGCATCAGGTCCGGTCCCCGCGCCAGGGAAAAGTCGAGCTCACCGGCGACCACCCCGGCCTGCTGGTCAAGCTTGAGCCTTCACGCGTCCTCGATCTCGCGCACAACATCATCTCCCGCTACGTCCACGAGGAGATCGATGCCGCCTACATCGTCTACAACGAGTTCAAGTCGGTGATCGCGCAGCGCCTCGTCGTCGAGCGCCTGCTCCCGCTCCTCGATCTTGAGAACCCGCAGATTACCGGCGTTGTCGAGCCCTCCGCCGAAGAGAAGGAGCGCCAGGCCGAGGCTGCTCTCTCCGCGGGCATCGACATTGAGGCTGCCGACACCACCGAGGCCGACGAAGAAGCTAGAAAGTTCGCCACCGCCAACGTCGACTACATCTACGAGCAGCCCGCCGAGGAGCTCTTCGCCGGCCTGCTCCCGCAGTACATTTTTTCCGTGCTCTTCCACGCCATGACCGAGTCGGTCGCCGCCGAACACGCGGCCCGCATGACGGCGATGGATTCGGCAACCAACAACGCCTCCGACATGATCGACGCCCTCACGCTGCACATGAACCGCGTGCGCCAGGCCGCCATTACCAAGGAGATTATCGAAATCGTAAGTGGGGCCGCGGCGCTATGAGGCAGGGGTTGGGGATCAGTTTGCGGCTGATTTCAGGGAGCTGAAACGTGTCCGGCGAAAGACTTGATCAGAACGCGAAGGACTACACGCACTCTTCTCTCAGAGAGTCGATCATTGAGCAGCTTTTCGTAGGCAAGATTCTGCAAGAACTTTGGAAGAGAGACTGTTTCGAGGTTGAGGTTCTCAAATCGCAGGTGGATAGCGCGGGCTATGACTTAGCAATTGATTTGAGCGCCATGCAAAAGGGTGGCCAACCGATTGTCAGGCATGTGCAGCTTAAATCTTCTAACGACGGTGGTAGTCGGGATAGCGTTAACGTGAGCTTGAGGCTCGCGGAGAAGCCTAACCCGTGCGTTATTTGGATTGTTGTGGACAAGGAGCTTGAGTTCAAGTCTTTCAGGTGGTTTGAGTTTGGATCGCGTCAGAATTTTTTCGACAATTTCAAAATCGCGAAACACACGAAAGCTGATTCGACGGGTAAAAAGGCGCAGCGTCCAGGGCATCGCGTTGTTCCCAAAACGAAGTTCAAGCATTTGGCGACAATAAAAGATGTAGTTGATCGCTTGCTTTCAGATTCAGGGACATAGAAGCGCAGGTTTGCGGTATCACCGCTTGAGGATGAAACGGATTCAGGATTCGAAAAGGCAAACAATGGCAGACAACATCGGCAAAGTCGTCCAGGTCTCCGGCCCCGCCGTAGACGTTCAATTCGAAGAAGCCACCATGCCGCCCATCTATCAGGCGCTGCGCGTTGTCAGCGACGGCTTCACGGTCCCCACGCCCATCAACGTCATTCTCGAAGTGCAGCAACACCTCGGCGAGGGCCGCGTGCGCACCGTGGCCATGGAAGCCACCGACGGAATGGTTCGCGGCATGAACGCGATCGACCTCGGCGGTCCCATCCGCATGCCCGTGGGCAAGGAGACGCTGGGCCGCGTGCTCAACGTCATCGGCGAGCCGGTCGACAACCTCGGCCCCATCGGCGAAAAGACGCGCATGCCCATCCATCGCCCCGCGCCGCTCTTCGACGAGCAGTCCACCAGCGAAGAGATGTTCGAGACCGGCATCAAGGTCATCGATCTCATTCAGCCCTTCCTGAAGGGCGGAAAAATCGGCCTCTTCGGCGGCGCCGGCGTGGGCAAAACCGTCGTCATCATGGAACTCATCAACAACGTCGCCAAGAACCACGGCGGATTCTCCGTCTTCGGCGGCGTGGGCGAGCGCACCCGCGAGGGAAACGACCTCTGGCTCGAAATGACCGAGTCCGGCGTCATCTCGCCGGGCAAGTGGCAGGACTCGAAGTGCGCCCTCGTCTATGGCCAGATGACCGAGCCGCCTGGAGCCCGCCTCCGCGTCGCGTTGAGCGCGCTAACCGTCGCCGAGTACTTCCGCGACGTCGAAGGCGCCGACACGCTTCTGTTCATCGACAACATCTTCCGCTTCACCCAGGCCGGTTCTGAGGTCTCCACGCTTCTCGGCCGCATGCCATCGGCCGTCGGCTACCAGCCCAACCTCGCCACCGAAATGGGCGAGCTGCAGGAGCGCATCACGTCGACGAGCAAAGGCTCGGTCACCAGCGTCCAGGCCGTCTACGTTCCCGCCGACGACCTTACCGATCCCGCGCCGGCCACCACCTTCGCTCACCTCGACGCCACCACCGTGCTCAGCCGTCCGCTGTCGGAGCTTGGCATCTACCCGGCCGTCGATCCGCTGGCCTCAACCTCGCGCATTCTCACCGCGCGCGTCGTAGGCGATGAGCACTACGATGTGGCGCAGGGCGTCAAGCGCATTCTGCAACGCTACAAGGATCTCCAGGACATCATCGCCATTCTTGGCATCGACGAGCTCTCTGAAGACGACAAGCTCACCGTGGCCCGCGCGCGCAAGGTGCAAAAATTCCTGTCGCAGCCCTTCCACGTGGCCGAGCAATTCACCGGAATCCCCGGCGCCTATGTCAAGATCGCCGACACGGTCCGCGCTTTCAAGGAGATCATCGAGGGCAAGCACGACGACGTTCCCGAGCAGGCGTTTTACATGAAGGGCGGCATCGAGGAAGTTCTCGAAACCGCCGAGAAGCTGAAGGCAACGGTGTAAGAACAGGTTTCAGGGATCAGGTTTCAGGGTTCAGCCAGTTTGGCATTGCTACAGCAAGATTTTTCTGACCCCTGACCCCTGGCGACTGAAAGGAGCCCATGGCCGAAGAAAGCAATCAACTCCGTGTAAGGCTCGTCACTCCCGAGCGCACTCTCTTCGAGCATGCGGCGACGGCGGTCGAGCTGCCCGCGAAGAACGGCTGCATGGAAGTGCTTGTTGGCCATGCTCCGCTGATGGCCGAGCTGGGCGCGGGCGACGTCATCGTGCACTGCGCGCCGGAGAGCGGTTCGGACGTGGATAAATGCGGTCCCGAGGGCGAATCCCGCTACAACGTCAGTTGGGGATTCGTTGAAGTTCTGCCCGGCCGCGTCACGATCCTCGCCTCCGATGCGCTCAAGCCCGAGGAGATCGACGTCCAGCGCGCCCAGCAGCAACTCGACCGCGGCCAGAAGATGTGGAAGGAAGCCGGCGAAAGCGAAGACGCCTACACTGAGGCTCTCCACGTCATCTCCGAAGCCGAAGCCAAGATGGCCTCGGCCGCCGAAGTGACCAAAGCGCACTGATCTGGATCGCTCGATACGCTTCAAACGCAAAGCTCCGCTTCCAAGTGGGGCTTTTCGTTGCGGGCCCAAAATATTGTACGATTTGTACATTTTATCTATTTTGTATAAAATGAGCCCATGAGAACCGTCTCGGCTACCCAAGCCAAGCAGAACTTTGCGGAGATCATCGATTCAGCCCAGCGTGAGCCTATCCGTATCCGCAGGCATAACCGAGACCTGGCGGTGGTGTTGTCAGCCGAAGAGTATGACCGGCTTCACAGGGACCGCTGGGCCGAATTCAACCGGCTGGCAGCGATTGCTGCCGAGCAGGCCAAGGCCAACGGGCTCACCGAGGAGATTCTCGCCGAAATTCTGGCTGAGAGATGAGCCAAAACACAAGAGTGGTTCTGGACACGAACGTAGTGGTCAGCGGACTGCTCTTTCCCGGCTCGGTTCCAGCCAAGGCCCTTTTGAAGGCGCAAATGGGAATCGTTCTCGCCTCCGAAGCCATACGGCTCGACCTGCTCTCAGTTCTGGCGCGAAAACGATTCGATCGATATTACTCGCTCGAAATCCGCCAGAAACTAGCAGCCCAGTTCGTCATCGCAACGGTTGAGGTCGCGATTCCGGCGCCCATCCGCGTTTGCCGCGACCCGCGCGACGATAAGTTCCTCGAAGCTGCCGTACACGGCCGCGCCGATGCAATCATTACCGGCGACCTCGATCTGTTGACGCTCGATCCTTTTCACGGCATACGCATCCTCACGCCGGCAGCATTTCTGGACGGGCAAATAGGTTGATCCTATCGATTCAATCAAAAAGCCCCGCTCCCGAGCGGGGCTTTTTGTGGTCACAGCTCTCTTGACTTTGTCTTTCTTTCTTCAACCTCCCGGTTCGTTCAATTTAATTGTTGGCCCGCTTCAGCAGCAGCGGAAGCTTGACGTTGCCTTGCGTGAAGGACCCATCAATCGATCCAAGATCTCCGCTGATCGTGCCCTCGAATGTGGCTGCAATCCCCTTCATGGTAATGATCAGCGTGCCGTTGACGCGGGTAACCGAGGATGCCCCAACCCAGATCGGGCTTTGGTCGGGACTTTGCATTTGGGCCGTCAAACCATCCTGCGTATTCACGATCTTGAAGATCACATGGAGTACGGTCGTGCCGGGGTTTAGGGTGCCAGTCCAGGCGCCGTCGATGTCCGATGGCGCTGCCGGTATTGCAGCTGCCGGTGGCGGCGTGGCAGCCACGCGCTTGAATTTCAGCTCAAGCGGTTGGCCTTGCGACCAGGTGCCGTCAATTTCGCTTGCATCCTTGTTGACCGTGCCCTCATAAGTCCCATACACCGCATCCACGGCGAAGTTGAACTTGGAATCCTTGAGCGTCACTGTGGTCACGGGGATCCCGTAGGCGCTCTGGTCCACGCTGTCCAGGGTCGCAGTCAGGCTTCCATCTTTGGCCGCTGTCACGTGCAGAATGAGCCGGAGTTGGACGCTCCCGGCGCTCAGCGTTCCCTGCCAGTCTCCGGCCAGTTGTGCCTGTGCCCGGCACGTGGGAGCCAGCATCGAAACCAGGCCTGCGAGCAGAGCCAAATTACGAATCATGCGTCCTTTCATCATTGTCTCCCTCTTGAGCGCAACATCCTAGCAGAACGCCGCGAACCCGTCGCTGCGCGCCATCACTTGCTCTTCCTGCGCCTTACCCGATAAAGTTTCAGCCGAGGCATCTTCCGCTTAAGCGCCGCAGCATGGGTGCCCCAGGTCTCGATTTTGAGACCAGGGATAAGACGCGAGTCACTTCCATACGTTTCCCTAAAGGACGTTTCATGCCTTCCACGCCTGTATCCGTCGGCAACCGGGATATCGACTCCACGCTGCGCGAGAACCGCGTCTTTCCCCCTCCGCCGGAGTTCAGCGCCAAGGCCCGCATCGGCTCGCTCGCCGAGTATGAAGCTCTCTACAAGCAATCCATCGACGACCCCGAAAAGTTTTGGGCCGGCGTGGCGAAGGAACTGCACTGGTTCAAGCCCTGGGATAAAGTCCTTGAGTGGAATCTGCCCTGGGCCAAGTGGTTCGTCGGCGGCAAACTCAACCTCAGCTACAACTGTGTCGATCGCCATGCCCTCGGCGAGCGCGCCCAGAAGACCGCGCTCATCTGGGAGGGCGAACCCGGCGAGATTCGCCGCCTCACCTACGCCGAGCTCCACGCCGAGGTCCAAAAATTTGCCAGCGCGCTCAAGTCGCTCGGCATCAAGAAGGGCGATCGCGTCGCCGTCTACATGGGCATGACGCCCGAGCTCGCCATCGCGTTGCTTGCCTGCGCGCGCATCGGCGCCGTTCACTCGGTCATCTTCGGCGGATTCGCCGCCAACGCCATCGCCGACCGCGTCGCTGACTCCGGCTGCGTCGCCATCCTCACACAGGACACCAGCTACCGCCGCGGCAACGAAATCAAGCTCAAGGCGACAGTCGACGAGGCTATGCCCGCCTGCCCCACCGTGAAGCACGTCGTCGTCTATCGGCGCACCGGCTCGCCGGTCCAGATGGTCGAGGGCCGCGATCACTGGTGGCACGAGCTTGTCGCCAAGGCCGAGCCTACCTGCCCCGCCGAACATATGGATTCTGAAGATCCGCTCTACATCCTTTACACGTCGGGCTCAACGGGCAAACCCAAGGGCTTGCTCCACTCTACCGGCGGCTACGCCGTGCAAACCTATCTCACGTCGCGCTACGTCTTCGATCTCCGCGACGACGACATTTACTGGTGCACGGCCGACATTGGCTGGGTCACCGGCCACTCCTATGTCGTGTACGGGCCGCTGCAGAACGGCGCAACCGTCCTCATGTACGAGGGTGCTCCGAACTTTCCCGACTTCTCGAGATTTTGGAAAATCGTCGATGACCATCGCGTCACCATCTTCTACACAGCGCCCACCGCCATCCGCGCCTTCATCAAGTGGGGCAATGAATTTGTCGACAAATTCAAGCTCGACTCGCTCCGCCTTCTCGGCACTGTCGGCGAGCCCATCAACCCTGAAGCGTGGATGTGGTACCGCGAGAAGATCGGCCACAACCGCTGCCCCATCGTCGACACCTGGTGGCAAACCGAAACCGGCGCCATCCTCATCGCGCCCATCCCCGGCGCAGTCCCCACCAAGCCCGGCTCGGCCACGCGCCCCTTCTTCGGTATCCAGCCTGAAGTCGTCACGCGCCCCGACGCCAATGGCCACTTCGAATCTGTCCCCGCCGGCCACGGCGGCCTGCTTGTCATCCGCAAGCCCTGGCCCTCGATGGCCCGCACCATCTATGGCGATCCCGAGCGCTTCCAGAAGACCTACTGGTCCGACGTTCCCGGCTGCTACTTCACCGGCGACGGCGCGCGCCAGGACGCCGACGGCTATTTCTGGCTCATGGGCCGCGTCGACGATGTTATTAACGTGAGCGGCCATCGCCTCGGCACCATGGAAGTCGAGTCCGCGCTTGTCGCGCATCCCAAAGTTGCCGAAGCCGCCGTAGTCGGTCGGCCGGACGATTTAAAAGGTCAGGCCATCGCAGCCTTCGTCACGCTCGAGTCCGGCAACCAGCCCACCGACGCGCTCAAAGACGAGCTGCGTAAGTGGGTCACCAAGGAAATCGGCGCATTGGCTCGCCCCGACGATATCCGCTTCACCGAGGCGTTGCCGAAAACCCGCAGCGGAAAAATCATGCGGCGCCTGCTGCGTGATCTCGCCACGCACGGCGAAATCAAGGGCGACGTCACCACTCTCGAAGATTTCACCGTCATCGCCAAGCTCCGCGAAGCGGAAGAGGGTTAGACTGCCCCAATGTGTCTATTGGTGGGCACCACTTCCAAGTTGCCGAGAGCCTGACGGGAGGCCCGCATGAACGAGGTCAGGGTAGAACAACATCCTACGGGTGCGTGTTTCGGCTGAACCTGCGGCACAAGGACGTGATGCCGCCGAACAAGAGCGCATACGTTATACCGTTCAAAAGCGGCATCAGAAACAACGCCTTGTTTCCTTCGATTACCCAGAATGGACAGGTTATATAAACTGCATTCCAAAAAATCCGACTTCCGAGTCCTTCAGGAACATTGAAAAGAATGAATGCCAAAATCCCCCAGAACAGCGGAATGCAAGCGCCGATGACGAATCCGATAATGACCGTTCGAGCCTTCATTAAACCGGCACCAGAATGCACACGCAATCATACCCGTCGCAGGGAACAAGTCCAATCACCTTCAGCCCTTCCAGAGCCCGCATTAACGCGCTCACCCTTCTACACCGTCCCTCTACTTATAATGAATAGGACTTCGCAGACCTCTCTCTGCGCTCACCGCATTTTCGATTTTTGCTATCTGGGGAATCCATGGCCGCACTGATTGAAGCAATCACCGTAAAACGCAAAATGGTTTTCGAGCTTGAAGGCACGCCCTATTACTGCCTTGAAGCCGAGGTCTCCACGCCCACGGCCCGCGGCGGCCAGACCCTCGTCCGCCTCAAGATGCGCAACCTGCTCACGCGCGCCGTCTTCGACAAAACCTTCAAAGCCGGCGAAAAGTTCAAGGAGCCGGACCTCGAGCTCGTCGAGTCGTCCTACCTCTACAGCGACGGCGAAGGTTCGCACTTTCTCGATCAGGAAACCTTCGATACCCACACCCTCAATCCCAGCATGGTCGGCGACGCGTTGGAATTCCTGGTCGAAGGCGCATTGATAAAGCTGCACAAGTTCAACGGCAATCCCATCGGCTTGGAGTTGCCTTCGCAGGTCGAGCTGAAAGTTGCCTACACTGAGCCCGGAGCACGCGGCAATACATCAGGCGACGTCACCAAACATGCCCGTCTGGAAACTGGCCTGGAGATCAAGGTCCCGCTCTTCATTCAGGAGGGCGAGAAGGTCAGGGTCTACACCGAAACCAGGGAGTTCGCCGGCCGCGCCTGAACATCGGTCTTTGAGCCCTCGTGGTGAGGGACTCGTACGCCGGCAAACCACGATCGCCAAGAGCCCTGGGAAGTCACCTCCACGTTCCCAATCTGAAACGGACGCGAGGCTGTTCTCTGTCAGGAATGGGCGGCCCTGCAGTTCGCTTCCCTCCGTAATCCCGAGCGAGAATCCGCCGTCCATCCTTTTGTGAGTTCTGCGGTCGAAGTGCGCTACCGTTGCCCGTGCTGCGGGTCGAAGACTCTCGAAGCGCCCGAAGCACTCAACCTCTGCCCGGTCTGCTGGTGGGAAGACGACGGCCAGGAAGACGATGACGCCTCCGAAGTGCGCCTCACTGTCAACGGTCAGCTCAGCCTCGAACAAGCGCGAGTCAACTACGCCCAGTGCGGCGCGGCCCATCCACGTTTCCTGCCCCATATTCGCAAGCCCCTGCCGACCGAAAAGTAACGTGCCTTCGTCGATCCTCCCTCCTCGAACCGCCCTCCCGCCGGTTTGACCCGCCCTCGAAACCCCCGTACGATAAAGAGAGATCATCCCGGCCAAACGGCGCTGTATTTCCTTCAATGTCAGCTCGTGGCCGCAACATTGGCGCACGGGCCCGGCAAGGTCCAAAGCCCGGCAAGGTCAAAAGCCGGCAAGGTTCAAAGCCCAAAGGGTCCAAAGCCAAAAAGGTCCAAAGAAGGTATAACGTTGACTTCCAGCGGCACCCTCGAAAGCAAACCGGAATCGGCTGAACCCGAGCACGAACACGATCACGCCGAAGCAGCTCACGACCACCAGCACGGCCCGGTTCTCAATCCCGATTGCACGCGCGAGCTGGTCATCGATGTGCCCGCCGACGAAGTCGCCGCGGCCTGGCGCAAAGTCGCCGCCAACTATCGCAAATACGCCAAAATTCCCGGCTTCCGCGCCGGCAAGGTGCCGGAATCCGTCGTCCGCCGCCGCTTTGCCGCCGAAATCCGCAAGGAAGTTATCGACACGCTGCTCCCCGAGCGCTTCAACAAAGGCGTCGCCGAGCTTGGAATTCGTCCCGTCGGCCAGCCGCGAGTGACCGAGTTGACGGTCGAAGAGAACTCTCCGCTCCACGTCAAGGCTGTCTTCGAATTCCTTCCCGCGTTCTCCATCGACGGCTACAAAGACGTCAAGGTCGACAAACCCTCCGTCGAAATCACCGAGGAAGAGTTCCAGCACGAGCTTGAGCACCTCCGCGATTCCCGCGCCACCATCGAGCCGGTCGAAGAAGACCGCGCGCTCCAGGACGGCGATTGGGCCGAGATCAGCTACAAGGGCCAGATTCAGCCCTTCCAATCCGACGATTCAGCCACAACCACGCCCGAAGGCGCCGCCGAGGCGCAGCCCGTCGAAGCCCAACCGATCAGCGGCGAAAACACGCTGGTCGAAATTGGCGGCAAGGACACGGTCGAAGCCTTCACCAACTCACTCCGCGGCGTCAAGCCCGGACAGGAGCTGAAGGTTGAAGTCATTTATCCCGCCGACTACTCCGAGGCAAAACTCGCCGGCAAGACCGTTGCCTATGACGTCGAAGTCAAGGCCATCAAGAAACGCACGCTGCCCGAGCTGAACGACGATTTCGCCAAGGAGCTCGGCCACTACGAAAACTACGCCGCGCTCGAATCAAGCGTCCGCGAGTATATCGCCAGCCGCAAGCGCCGCAGCGTCGAGTCCGAAACCAAGGACCGCCTGTTCGCCGCGATGACCGAGCGCTTCACCTTCCCAGTTCCGGAATCGCTGGTGCAGGACCAGATCGACACCCGTCTCGAGCGTGGCCTGCGCGCCCTTGCCGCACAGGGAATGCAGCCCGAGCAGATGCGCAAACTCGACTTCACCCGCCTTCGTGCGGCACAGCGTGACAGCGCACTGGCCGAAGTGAAAACAAACGTCCTCCTCGATCGCATCGCCGGCGAGGAAAACATTACTGTGAGTGACGAGGAATTGGACAGGGAGTTGCAGATTGTATCCCTCCAGTCCCGCGAGCCTCTCGATGCCCTGAAAGTACGATTGACCAAAGACGGTGGGCTGGATAGGATCAGGGAACAACTCAGGCGAGACAAAACTGCATCCGTTTTGTACGAACGCTTACCCGCATAAATGGACTAAGCACTCAGGGCTCCGATGCAGGAGCCCTTGAAAACACAGCCCGCACGGGCACAAAAAAGGCTAGCAGCTAGAGGCTAGAAGCTAGGAGCTAACAAAGTAATGGCATTAGTTCCCATGGTGGTTGAGCAGACGAGCCGGGGCGAGCGCGCCTACGACATCTTCTCCCGTCTGCTGCGCGACAACATTATCTTTCTTGGTACACCCATTGACGACCAGATCGCGAATCTCATTGTCGCCCAGATGCTCTTTCTTCAGGGCGAGGATCCGGAGAAAGACGTCTCGCTTTACATCAATTCTCCGGGCGGCTCCATCACCGCCGGCCTTGCCATTTACGACACCATGCAGTTCATCAAGAACAACGTCGTCACCTACTGCATCGGCCAGGCCGCCAGCATGGGCGCGTTCCTGTTGTTGGCTGGTAACAAGGGAAAGCGCTTTGCCCTGCCCAATTCGCGCATTCTCATCCATCAGCCGTCGATGGGAGGCTTGAGCGGACAGGCCACGGACATCGACATTCACGCGCGCGAGATTCTGCGCATCCGCGAAATCACCAACACCCTTATCGCCCGTCACACCGGCCAGCCGCTCGATCGTATCGAGCGCGACGTCGAGCGGGACTTCATCATGAACGCGGAACAGGCCAAGGAATACGGAATCGTGGACGAAATCATCGACCGTCCCCGTACTTAGCCCGTCCACGAACTTAGCCCGGCCTCGCAGATAGCCGGATTTCAGGATTTGGACTAAACTCTTTCTGGGGGAGCTACGACGATGAA
>CAZANC010000024.1:0-21575 GCA_964486495.1 uncultured Occallatibacter sp. | reverse complement strand
CGGTGTTGCGGCGCTCATCATCGCTCTGGCGATCACCAACGGCATGCGCCGCGACCTGCAGGACAAGCTGATCGGTTCCAGCGCGCATGTGCAGTTGATGCAGATCGACGGGCGCGGCATTCCCGATTGGCAGGCGCTCATCGCGCGTCTGCGGGCCGTGCCTCACGTCGTCGCAGCCTCCCCCGGCTTGTACGAGCAGGTACTCGTCGCTCGCGGCGCGCGCGATGGCGGCGCGCTGATCGAAGGCATCCTGCCCGACGATGAGCGAACGGTGAGCGATCTGCTCTCCAAGGCGACGCCCGGCGCGGTGCAGGCGCTCGAGCCGCAACCCGCACCCCCCAACACACAAAACGCGGAGTTACCGCCGATCGTTCTGGGCGGCGACCTGGCCGATACGATCGGCGCCTCTTCCGGCGATTCGGTGCTCATCATCAGTCCGCAGGGCGAGATGACGCCAATGGGCGTGATTCCCAAGTACGTGCGTTTCCGGCTGGCCGGCACTTTCCACTCGGGCTTTTACCAATATGACGCCCAGATGGGATTCCTGCGCCTCGCCGACGCACAACGCCTCTTCGATGAGCCCGACCTGCTCTCTGTGATCAGCTTTAAAGTCGACAATCTCAATGACGCGCCGCAGATTGCGCACGCCATCGAGCAGGCGGCGGGCAAGGGCTTCATGACCACCAATTGGACCGATGAGAATCGCGAGCTCTTTCGCGCCCTCAAACTCGAACAGGTGGTCACCTTTATCGTGATCGCACTCATCGTCATCGTGGCTGCGCTCAACATTCTTATCGCGCTCACCATGATGGTGATGGAAAAAACGCGCGACATTGCTGTCATGATGAGCTTCGGGGTCGATCCCGGCCAGGTGCGGCGCATCTTTTTGCTGCAAGGCTTGCTCATCAGCGTTGTCGGCACTGCGCTCGGGCTGATTCTCGGATACCTGGCCTCCTGGGCAGGCGGCCATTATCACTTCATCCATTTGTCAGCCGACGTCTACTCCATCGACACGCTGCCCTTTGCGCCGCGGTTGCTCGACGGCGTGATTGTGTCGGTTGTTTCGATTGGAATCTCGATCATGGCCACGCTCTATCCGTCGTCTTCGGCAGCGCGGGTGCTGCCGGCCGAGGCGTTGCGGTACGAATAAGTGAACGCTGGCTCACTTGATTCGCAGGGCGGCCGATAACAAATTTAGAAGATGCGCTCAATCACTCTCAGCCAGCTCCGAACTCCTAAGCTCTGGCTGCCGTGGCTCAAGGCAGGGGAGACGATTCTCTTGTGCGAGCGCAAAACTGTGATTGCTCGGATCGTGCCGCATCCATCTTTCATCGAGCGGAGCTTCGGCCCAACACCGGAAGACGAGACGGAGCGCTCGAGCTGATCGCCGGTTTCACCTACTGCGGCGTAATGATTCCGCCCATTGCGTGCCGTCGTGGCAGCACGATGCCACGATGATCCACTTCGACGTGAGCGCTCTGCCCGCTGGGTTCCGGCAAACTTTGCCGCGCAACCAACGCACCGCCGCAGGCTGGGCACCAGTCCGCCTTCGTTTGCTCGGCGAGCACCGCGTGGCATTGGCTGCAGACCCGTTCCATATGTATGAGATTACCGGATTGGCACTGGCATCGACATCTGTCTTGGTCCTTCCTTCAACTGACCGGTAAACTCGATGTATGCACTCTCCACCGCGTCTCGTTGCGATCGACATGGATGGCACCCTTCTGCCGACGAATTCCCAATCGATCAGCGAGCGCAACGCGCGGGCGCTAAAGGACGCGCAGGAGGCTGGAATCACCGTCGCCATCGCCACCGGACGCCGTCCGGCCTACACCGCGCCGCTTCTTGCGAACCTCGGCCTGCGAGCGGATACGCCCGTCATTGCGTCGAATGGTGCAGTGCTCTCAACGCTGGGTGGTGACGTGATTGACCGGTGCCACATGACTGCGCGAGTCGCACGTGGAATTTGCGGCGTGCTCCGCCCATTCGGGACGGTCGTGTTCACCTTCGATCGACCGGGACGCGGTGAGCTGGTCCTCGAAGACCTCGAACAGGCGCATGGCCGCATTGCGATGTGGGTCGAGACGAATCGAAACGAGATCGAAGTGGTCAAGCCGCTGGAGTCTGCGCTGGTCGATGGCGATGATCCGATTCAAGGAATGGGGGCCGGAAGCATCGGCAGGATGAGAGACGCAGAGAAAGCATTGAAGGCAAGCGAGTGGGGCCCGCAATGTGAGGCCGTGCGGACCGAGTATCCGGAGCGTGATCTGTCGATTCTCGATCTTTTGCCGCCCGGCATCTCGAAGGGATGGGCGCTGGAACGCCTCGCCGCGCGCCTGGGCGTGGATCGAAGCGCGACCATGGCCATCGGCGACAACTGGAACGACGCGACTATGCTGGAGTGGGCGGGGCAGGGAATCGTGATGGCGAACGCTGCCCCGGAGCTGCGCGCGCTGGCGAAAACGCGCGGATGGAAACAGGCGCCATCGAACGAAGAGGACGGCGTGGCTGTGGTTTTGGAAGCAGCGCTGGCGAGACTGGCGCCGGCAAAAGCATGAACAGAGAAAATCAACGACGGAAAGCGGCGCGCGGAAGAAGTTTTCTTACGCTTGGATCGATTGCCGCGCTCGCTTGCCTGTCAACCATGTCTCGTGCCGGCGAACGCGTGACCCTCAGCAATGGTTTTGTCCAGCTGTGCGATCATCACGCGATGGTCGATGGCCGCATCCGCCTCTATATCAACGCCGGGGAAGACAGCTACATCGAGTTCAAGCCCACGGAGATCGCGACGTTCGAGCAAGTCCCCGATTCACCGGCGTCCATTCCGGCTGCGTCCGCCGCCAAGCCCCAAACGCCGGCGAAACTAACCGCAGGCGACCTGCGCGAGATGCTCGCTCGAGCCGGAGCGGATCACAATCTGGATGTGGATCTGCTGGCCAGCGTCGTGAAGGCCGAGAGCGACGGCAACGTGCGCGCCGTCAGTCGTGCAGGCGCGCGGGGCCTGATGCAGCTCATGCCGGGAACCGCAGCCGGGCTCGGTGTGCAGGACAGCTTTCAGCCCGACCAGAATGTGCGTGGCGGCTCAACTTACTTCGACAAGCTGCTTACCAAATACCACGACAATCTTGCGCTGGCGCTGGCTGCGTACAACGCCGGGCCTGAAGCCGTCGACAAGTACCACGGCATACCGCCGTACCGCGAAACGCAGGCGTACGTCGCCCGCGTAATTCACGAATTCAATCGCCGTGTATTGGCTCGCGAGGCAGAGGCCCAGCGCAACTCCATCACCGCGCATGATGCAGCCGCGCAGCCAACCTCGCAACGCTAACCTGCGCAGATTTCTTCATTGTCTCTTCACAATGCAACGAGCCGTTGACTCCGTATGGACGAGCCTGCACATTCTTCGCTGGCCCTCTCATCGCCGCGTGAGAACATACCCATAGATATTGATCGCAAATTGCCAAACGGAGAACGCGTGAAGAAGAGCCAATGGATTCTGGGCCTGATTGTGCTGGCAGCTTTGGCCGGCCTTTTTGCCTACGAAGAGCACCTCCACCCGTTCAACTGGAGCGTGTTTCTCGAGGAGTTTCGCAGGGCCAGCTGGACCAGGGTCTGCATCGGCGCGGGATTGATTTACCTGGCCTTTGTTTTTCGCGCCGTCCGCTGGGCATGGCTGCTGCGGCCAACCAAGCGTGTGCCCCTTTTTTCGCTGCTAGGGACGCAGGTGATGGGATTCACGGCTGTTGCTCTCATCGGCCGGATTGCCGACCTCGTCCGCCCCTACCTCGTCGCCAAGAAGACCGGTTTACCGGTTGCCTCCCAAATTGCTGTCTATGTTGTCGAGCGGCTTTTTGATGGCGCTTCGATGGCCCTCCTCTTTTGCACAGCGATTTTGTTTTCGCCACCAGGCGCGCTCCCGCACCAGGAGGTCTTCAACAAGTTCGGCAAGGGTGGCCTCATCGTCACATTGGCGGGCTCGCTGTTCCTCGTCGCCGTGCGATTGTCAGGAAGTGCAGTGGCGACCTTCTGCGAGAAGATTCTGTCCCCGCTCAGCCATCAACTCGCGCACTCGGTCGGGAACAAGATCCGCACCTTTCACGCTGGTCTGGACACTCTTCGCACACCCACGGATTTCGCGGTAACGATATCTCTGTCGCTGGTTATGTGGGGAATGATCACGATGGCCTATGTCGAAGGCACCAGTGCATTCCTCCCCAACGGTCAGATGGCGCTGGCCAAGTGTTTGGCCCTGATGGCCGGCGGTGGCGTCGCCAGCATTATTCAATTGCCGGTGATTGGGTGGTTTACGCAAATTGCTGCTCTCGAAGTCATGCTGACCCCGCTTTTTGGAATGACCCCGGAGACGGCTACGGCCTGCGCTACAACTTTACTCGCGATGACCTTTTTAGGAATTGCGCCGGTCGGCCTTGTATGGGCCCAGTTCGATCACATCAGTCTGCGCAAGGTCACGGTGGAGAGCGAGCACGCCGAGGAAGAGCTGGTCGCGAAAGAGGAAACCGGCGCGACGCCCTGAAATCAAATTCGCTCCGGGTAGCTTCACCGATTGTGCAACAGTTCACGCCGCGCTGAAATACTCCCGCGCCTGTCGCCGGAAGAGAAGATAGCTGAACAGCACAAGCAGAGCGCAGTGGATAATCAGCTCGGGCAGCGGATGAAACGCGCTGATGGCGACATGCGATGCGATCCACACCAGCGCCAACCACCGCGCCCAGCTCCGCCCTCTGAGCATGAAGATTCCAGCAACCACAGCCGCCGCCCCAAGCACGGTAATACCCACGAATTCATTCACGATAGGCGCATGCATCCTGAAGTCCTCATAATGAGCGGCAGTCCCCAGCACACCCACGAGGATATAAAGCCAGCTGAGGATCGTGATTGAGACAGGTTGCTCGTTTGTTTGCTCCGTTGCCACCGATTCATCTCCTGCATTGTTCTTACTTCAATACGGATGGGAGAGATGTCGCTCTCTCTGCCGGCGCCGCACCGCTCGCTGCCTTCGAGTACTGAATCGTTTGCGGACCCACCGCGCCGCCCGTCATCACCATGCTCATCGCCTGTTCCATGGTCAGGTCCGTTTCAATGACCCGGTCCATGGGAAGAATCTGCAGAAAAGCCGACGTGGGATTGATGGCGTTGGGTACCAGAACCGCCGCCAGCGGCTGCCCGCTGCCCGCGTCGGTCATGGTACGGGTCAGGAACCCAATGCTCTTTTGGCCGGCGATGGGGAAGTCCACCAGCACAACGCGCTGGCTGGCGTCCTTCTTGGCCATCATCGTGTCCAGCAGTTGCCGAACAGAAGTGTAGACCTTGGCCACGAACGGCAGCCGTTCGAGGATCGACTCAAAGAGCCCGAAGGCCTGACGGCCAATCACGAGCGAAGTCACCCGGCCCACAACATACAGCACAACCAGCGTGAGCAGAATGGCGAGCACGGGCTGAATCCATGCGTAGCGAAACCAGGCGTCAGGGAGGAACGCGGCCAGAAAACGCACCGCGGGCAGTCCAGCACTGGCCAGCTCGCCCAGCAGAAAGCTGAAGATCAGGTAGGTGACAAAAAGCGGTCCGACGGTGATGATCCCGGCCAGGATACTTCGCTGCACACTGCGCAGCGTTCGGCTCACATGTGCCTTCACGCGATTCTCCTCGTTTCGAGCATACTCTGGCGCTCGTTCGGCTTAAGTCGTTTTCGAGAAATCTGTGTTTCCAACGGGCTCAAAATGAGCTATATATGAGGTTTGCCTTATGGTTTGGCACAAGGATACCCATGAACGAGCCCGAGAGCATTGACTCCATTGATCGTGATCCCCTTTACTCCAGATCCGCGCCACAGCCGCGCGCCATGGGATCGCCGTTGCCCATAGGCTCCGCCCGGCATCCAATAAGCTCTCCGGCACTTGGAAACCGGATCCAAGCGCCCCCTCCCGGCCGCGCTTTGCCTGGATCGACGAGTGGGGAAGAGCCCTCTGGGGCGCAGCGTGCCATGAATGTACTTCGCAACGTGATGCCGCTGGTGCAACGCCTTTTGCCTCTGCTCGAAGGCAATGTGCTCACCGCCATTTCCAATGTGCTCACACCGCGCCCGCAAGCACCCCCGCTTCCACCTAAGGTCGATCTTGCGCCTCTTGAGAGTAGTCTTGCCGAACTCCAGACGCAGCATCGCGGCCTTCGCGAACAGGTGATGGAGCAGAACGCCTCGCTCAAGCGGGTCGAAGATCAGCTGGAGATGGTTCGCGAAGCCACCGACCGCAACACTCTCGAGCAGCAGGAACTCCTCGAAGACTTGAAGATCTTTAGCGGGAAGGTCAAGGTCGTTGCCGTGATTGGAATCGGCGTGCTGGTGATCAGCTTCCTGCTGAACCTGATTCTCTTCCTGCACATCCAGCGCGTTCTGCCGTAAGACGGAGGCAGCACCCCTGCGGAAAGCGAACAGGCGTGCCACCGGCGCGTCGAGGCCGCTGCCGGCGTTCCGGTTATCTGGGCCGACCGAAAAACAACACGTAGCCGTCAGGATCGCGAATCTCGAAGCCGCGCAGGCCGTCGTTGGTGTCCTTGAGCGGCGCGCTGAAGTCTACGCCGCGGTCGGACAATTCGGCGGCAAGCGCATCGGGGTCTTCAACATAGACAAACGCGTCCAGGCGCATGTGGACATGACGGGTGTGGTTGGGCTGCGGCAACACGTTTCTCTCAGACTTAACGAACAGTTGCGCTATGTCGCGGCCAACGATGGCGAAAAACGGATCCGGGTCGGGCTCCTGGAATCGGTTTTCAAATCCGAGCTTGTCGCAGTAGAAGGCGATCGAGCGATCGACGTTCGAGACAATGAAGCAAGGGGAAACCGCTCCCAAGTCTGTTCGGGAGATCAGCGTGAGGCCTCCTGCTGCAGGCTCGCTTTAAAGTTCCAGCACGTTGTCTTCGATGGCCAGCCTTACATTGCCGTCGGACTTTGCCAGCCGCCGCACCGCCTCGGGCTTGTCCACTTTGGCTCTCAGCATTACCAGAGCCACCGGCACGCTGCGCCCGGCGCTCTTGATCGTCTCAACTGCGGTCGCCCGGTCAATGTTACAGGCGGACATCAGAATCCGAATTCCGCGCTCCACCAACTTCGAATTCTGCATGTGTACGTTCACCATCAGGTTCTCGTACACATAGCCCAGGCGCGTCATGGCGCCCGTGGTGATCATGTTCAGGATCATCTTCTGCGCGCTGCCGGCCTTCATGCGGGTGGAACCGGAGACCACCTCGGCGCCCACATCGGCCACGACAGTGATGTCCGCGGCTTGCGACAAGGGCGTTTCGTGATTGCAGGTCACGGCTGCGGTGTGCGCTCCGCGGGCGCGGGCATAGGCAACCGCGGCAACCACATAGGGCGTTCGTCCGGAGGCCGAAACGCCTACCACCACATCCTTGCGCGTAGGGCGGCGGCGTGCGATGTCTCGCTGGCCCAGCTCTTCGGAGTCTTCATTGACCTCGACTGCCGACGCGAGCGCCTTGGGGCCGCCTGCCATGATGTACTGCACTTGACCTGGCGCGGTGGAGTAGGTGGGAGGACACTCCGATGAGTCCAGCGCGGCAATCCGCCCACTGGAGCCGGCGCCGATGTAGATCAGCCGGCCGCCGTCGCGCAGGCTTCGCGCCACCTGGTCGATGACATCAGCGATTTCGGGAATGGCCTTCTTCACCGCCGCGGCGATCTTCGCATCTTCGTGATTGATGATGCGAGCGATCTCAAGCGCAGACTTGGTGTCGAGCCCTTGAGAAGCCTCGTTCTGGCTCTCGGTGGTTAGTTGCTGAAGCAGGGTGGCCTGGTCGTTATGGTTGCCATTCGATCGGGAGCCGGCCATCTCCTGCAGCGTTGTGCTCGGTAGCATCGCGTCAGACCCCAACTTTGATTGTATCTATAAATCCGGTCAAGGCCCTACACAAATTTCGCCAGTCGGAATCTGCTTTCGTAACCTCCAATTCTTACCTTTGGAGGGCTTCGCGAATCGCGTCATGGAAGGCCGGCCGCACCTCGCGGATCAGCTGACTCTTTCGATCAGGCAAAGTCCGATTGGTGAGCAAAACGACAGCCACAGCTGCTTCCAGGTCGATCCAAAGCGAGCAGCCGCTAAAGCCTAGGTGCCCAACGGAATGGCTGGAAAAATGCTTGCCAGCCGACGAGTTTCCTGAGGGCGTATCCCACCCAAGTGCCCGGGAGCTGCCGGCAGGCTCTTGCCGTCGGGTAAATCGTTTCACCGTCGCAGCTTCAAAGAGATTCGGCACTCCGTTGGGGCTGTTTTCGGCTCCCGCGCTGACAACCTCCGCTGCAAATCGCAAAAGGTCGGCAACATTCGAGAAGAGCCCTGCATGTCCCGACACACCCCCGAGCACAGACGCATTTTCGTCTTGCACCTCGCCCTGGATCAGGCGATGACGGAACCAGGTGTCCTCTTCCGTCGGTGGAATCGCGTCGCGAAGTGCCGGGGCGGGGCGGAAGCCCGTGGCGCTCATCCCGAGCGGCCCGAGCACTTCTCGGCTGAGCCACGAATCCAGGGGTTCGCCAGTCCGGACTTCGAGCGCCTTGCCGAGCAGAATGAAACCGGGGTCGGAGTATTCGGCCCGTGCTCCCGGCTCGGCTTCCAGAGGCAGCTCCAGGCACGCGCGCAACAGCGCCTCCGGCGTGGTTGCGGCACGAAACAACTCCACGTACCCCGGCAACCCCGAGTTGTGCGCCAGCAAGTGCCGCAATGTGACCTTGCGCGCCGCATCTCCCGGGGTGCGGCCCACGACAAATCCCGGCAACAAGTCGCCAAGCAGCGTTTCAACGTCGATCTGCTGCCGCTGGACCAGCAGCATCATGGCCGCCGTCGTCGCGACAACTTTGGTCAGGCTGGCCACGTCATACGCGGTCTCCGCGCGGACCGCAGGCGAATCCGGCTCATACGTGAAGCGGCCCAGCGCGCCAATGTGCGTCGCTGGGAGAACAACCTCGCCGTCGGCCAACACGCCAAATGCGCACCCGGGGAAGGCTCGCGCCGCGATCGCCTCTTCGAGCACGCGATGCGCAGCGCCAAACCGTCTGGGCGCCTGTCCGGGGCCGATCTCAGTTGATTGTGCTTTCGTTGGCATCGCTTTCTCGAATGGTAACCCGCATACGGCCTTCTGGCAGCGCCGCCCACTCTTTTCACACGCCGGCAGGGCGAAGTCGAGCTATCCTTGTGTGCGGGAGCTTCGTCTATCCATCAGGGTGAAGGAGGGCTGCATGTCCTCGGTGCGAGAGCTGTACTCGGCAGCAGTTTTGGCCGGCTTGATGGCCGCAGGCCTGGGCCTGTGCGCCGCTCAAACGCCCGCTCCTCCGTCGCCGGACCAGAGCGCATCCGCGCCGGCAACGCCTCAGCCGACAACTCCTGTGGCTTCGAGCCCTGCAACCCCTGCCGCACCCGCTGAACCGGCAGCTCCGGCAGCGCGATCCGATGACTCGGTTGGCCTTACCGATGCGACACCCGCGAAAAAGTCCTACACCGTCCCCGCCGGCACCAAGGTTCTGCTCGAATTGCGCAGCGCCATCAATACAAAGTCGGCCAAGCCCGGCGACGGCGTCTACTTGTCGTCGACCTTCCCGGTCGTGGTCGGCAACCGGGTCATGATTCCGACGGGCGTTTACGTGCAAGGCATGGTCGACCGCGTCCAGCGCGGCGGCATGAGAGCCAAAGCGCAGCTCGACATGCACTTCACCTCGATCATCTTCCCCAACGGCACTGTGGCGGAGATTCCTGGCGTCGTGGACAGCGTGCCCGGCTCAAAAAACCAGACCGTGATGAACGACGGCGAGGGAACCATTCAGCAGAACGGCGATAAGGGCCGCAACGCGGGCCAGGCTGCCGAAATCGCGCTTCCTACCGGCGCGGGTGTCGGCACCATTGGCGGTGCCGCCTCCGGTCATCCCATTGAGGGCGGTCTCGCCGGCCTCGGAGCTGGACTTGCAACGGTGGGCATCGTTTCGCTTTTCACGCGCAACGCCGATGTCGATATTCCCCGTGGCACGCAAGTCGAGATGGTCTTGCAGCGCCCTCTGGTGCTGGAGGAAGAGAATCTGGCGGGGCTTTCCGAATCGGGAGCCGCACCCACACTGGTTCCCGCAGCCGATCAGCCGAAACCAATCACTAAACATCATCCGCGAATCATGTGCCCGCCTGAAAGCCTCGGCTGCGAGTAAGCCATTCTTCTTCAGCGTGGGGCATTGGCATGGTCGCAAGTGTGCAGCCTTGAGTCCTCAAGAGCACAACTTCTCTAGATGAGTCTTGCGTTCGGAGCCACGGCACCCGCGCGCATCAGAATGCAGCTTCCGGTCTGATCGCAGCGGTAGTGCACGCCGGAACGGTACTCGTCCCACGAGGTTGCATTGCCGGCGGCCACTGAAGTGCCGAGGATGAACGTTTTGCCGTCCTTGGTTTGAAGGGTCCCGGTCATTGCGTCGTAGGCCGCGACCGATAAGTCCCCTTCGACGTACCGGACCGCCGGCTTTGCCGCGTCATCGAGGCTTGTTTGTGCAAGGCTCGATTGTATTGGATCCAAAGCAGTTGAGGCCGCCAATGAGGGGCTGGCCAATTGCTGCCGCGCTGGGTCGGCAACCGGCATCGACATCGGCCTTGCGACGGGCCATTCCTTGCCAGCCAGAGTGAACGTTGCAGGCGTTATCGCGTCCGGCGGGCTGTTTAGAGCAATCTGTTCCGAGGACTGTGTTTGCGCCTTTTCCGCAATGCTTGGCTGCGACTGGCGCAATTCGGCCGCCTTCGCCGCGGAGTGGCTCGCATCGGCGTTCGTTTGGCTGGAACTTGCAGCCAGTGGAGCGACGACCGCCGTTTGTACGACAGACGCCGGGCGGGTATTCGCTGCGACGCGGATCGCGGCTTTGGCGCTGGTTGAATTGGTTTGACCTGAATCGCTGGAGGCTTCGACAACGCCATTTGGCGCGTCAACCTTCGCGAGCGTGATTCCGGTTGCCGTACCTACGGAAGCGGCGATCACAACGCAAAGGGCTGGCAATGCAAGCCGGGAGAGCGAAAACGACGACCAGGTCCGAAGACTGGATCCGGGCACGAATACAACTTGGGGGGATTCTATGTGGGCGTCCATGGTCCTCCGCGGGATCGAATACTGATTAGTTTTGCGTGGAGTTCCGGTACTTCAGTCATTGAACCGTTTTTCTGGTAACCGAACAATCCACCTAAAGGGGCATTACCAAAAGGTCATGCCAACGCGGCTGCGGCGAATGCAGCGCGCCTCCAGATCCTCCGCAGAACGCTGGGCGAACCATGTTGCACATTCTGAACTAATTGATCGGCCGGAACACGCTTTATCAACAGTCACGGTGCCTCGCAAGTGCAGAACGCCTCGGTTCCGAGTAATCTGGATGAAGATGGCAATCGTTTCAAACGATCCTTTAGTTCCTGAGTCCAGTTCGAGCCCCGAGGCGGCCGCCGCACTACCTACCATTCCGCCGGCCGCACTTCCTGGGCCGTCGTCCGCAACCCCAGCAGAAGGATCCTCGTCAGTGGGAAAGAAATCCGCGGGAATCCTGCTTTGGGTTCGCGATCTGGCCGTTGCGGCCGTCGCTTCCGTCCTCATCATCACGTTTCTCTATCAGCCCGTCCGCGTTGAAGGCACCAGCATGTTGCCGCGCCTCGAGGACCGCGACCGGCTCTTTATCAACAAATTCGTTTACCACTTCACCGCCATCGATCGCGGCGATGTTGTGGTCTTTCACTATCCGCGCGATCCCGAGAAGAGCTACATCAAGCGCATCATCGCGCTGCCCGGCGACAGTTTTCGCATCGACCACGGTCGCGTGTTTGTGAACGGCACCCGTGTTCCGGAGCCCTACGTGCCGCCCGAGTACCGAGACAACCGCTCCGTGGACGAGATGATTCTTCCCCCGGACAACTATTTCGTCATGGGCGACCACCGCTCCATCTCCTCTGACAGCCGCGATTTTGGCCCCGTCGATCGCTCTCTAATCTACGGCAAGGCCATCTTCGTCTACTGGCCCACGCGCGATGCCGGTGTCGTTCGCTGATCCTCGGGTGACCCCGTGGAAAACCGGACAGAATTCGTCCGAAAAAGCTGCTAAAATCGATTGAATCCACTCCTCGGAGAGGCGATGCAGGCCATTCTCGCGCTCGAAGACGGGCGCATCTTCCGCGGCCACGGCCATGGACACCTGGGCGAATGCCAGGGCGAGGTCGTTTTTAATACTTCCCTCACCGGTTATCAGGAGATCGCCACCGACCCCTCCTACGCCGGCCAGATTGTCGTCCTCACCAACCCTCAAATTGGCAATTACGGCACCAATCGCGCCGATAATGAGGCTGCGCGGCCCTTCATCGAGGGCCTGATCGTCCGCGAATTCTCCGCCATCAGCTCCAACTGGCGCTCCGAGCAGGTCACCGACGAGTACATGGAGCGCTACGCAGTTCCAGTTCTTGCGGAGATCGATACCCGCGCCCTCGTGCGCCATCTGCGCGACCGTGGCGTGATGCGCGGCGTGATTTCGACGACCGAGCTGAACCCCGAAGTTCTTGTCGCGAAGGCAAAGGGCATTCGGAAGATGGAGGGGACTGATCTGGCGCGCGTGGTCTCGACTAAGGCCAGCTACCAGTTCGACGCCTCCGATCCCCGCAGCCAGGTGGGGGAGCCGCTCTTGACCGAGGGCTTCATCCAGAAGCCTCAGGCCGGGAAGCCAATTCTTAATGTAGTGGCTTATGATTTTGGTATTAAACAAAACATTATGCGTATGTTAACGCGAGATGGATGCCGCGTGACCGTTGTTCCGGCCGAGACCACTGCGGAAGACGTGCTTGCTCTCAAGCCCGACGGTGTGTTTTTGTCGAATGGCCCCGGCGACCCCGAGCCGGTCGACTACGCCGTCCGCGCCATTCGCGGCTTGATGGGCCGCGTGCCGGTGTTTGGAATTTGCCTGGGACACCAGCTCTGCGGCCTGGCGCTCGGCGGCCGCACCTACAAGCTCAAGTTCGGCCACCACGGCGGCAATCATCCGGTGCGCAACAATGCCACCGGCAAGGTAGAAATCACCGCCCACAACCACAACTTCGCCGTCGATCCTGACTCCATCAACTCGAGCGAGGTCGAGCTGACCCACGTTGACCTGAACGACCAGACGCTCGAGGGCCTGCGCCACAAAACGCTGCCGCTCTTCAGCGTGCAATACCACCCCGAAGCCGCGCCCGGCCCACACGATTCTCATTATCTCTTCCGCGACTTTCGGCAGATGATGGAGGAGTGGAAGGGATGAAGCCCGAGACGCACAGCATTTTCAGAATTTCAAAGCAGCGGGGCATTTGGCTCCGCTGTTTTTTGGGTGCGGTTATTCTTCCAGGTCTGGGGCTTGCAGTCGTCGTCGCTTCTCCCTCATTGGCTCAGACGGTTTGCCTCGGGACTCCAGCGGAGTGCAAAGAAGCACAGAAGCAGCTTTGCATAGACGAACCGGCTCCAGCGAATCTTTTTCTTGCGCATTCGGCTCGGCTTTCGGGAACCTTTTTCGATGCGACAGGCGCGCCGATCGACTTCGACAGTATCAAACCTGACCACCAGACAATTGCCCAGATCAAGAGCCCGGAGACGGGCGCGATATTATTCGCGGTCCCTCTTCACCCGAATGGAGAGTTTGAGTTCGAATTGGTTCCGGAAGGCAGCTACCGTCTGATTCTCGTCTGGATGAAGGATGGGAAATTCCAACGACTGCCGCTGGCTGATCAGCCGAAAGAGATACGATGCTCGGAATTGAAGAATTGCAGGATCAGTTCAACAATCACATTTGACGGCACCGACAACCCGATTGATTACTGTGCACCAAAGTAAGCGCTGAAGGAAACATGCCACGCAGAAATGACATTCAGAAAATTCTGGTGATCGGCTCCGGCCCCATCGTCATCGGCCAGTCGGCCGAGTTCGACTATTCCGGCACGCAGGCCTGCAAGGCTCTCAAGCAGGAGGGCTACGAGGTAGTGCTGGTGAACTCGAACCCGGCCACCATCATGACCGATCCCGATCTCGCGGATCGCACCTACATCGAGCCGCTGACACACGAATATGTAGAGGAAATCATCCGCATTGAAGCGGAAATGCTCGCGGCGGATCCAAAGTCAGGCAAATTCGCCCTGCTGCCCACAGTTGGCGGCCAGACCGCGCTCAATCTCGCCGTCGACCTTGCCGACACCGGCGTTCTCGACCGCTACAACGTGGAGCTGATCGGCGCCAAGCTCGAAGCCATCAAGAAGGCCGAAGACCGCCTGCTCTTCAAGGATGCGATGATCCGCATTGGCCTGGATGTACCACGCTCAGCACTCGTCAATAACCTGCGCGACGGCCTCGATTTCTCCAACAAGCTCGGATTTCCGGTTCTCATCCGCCCCAGCTTCACGCTCGGCGGCACCGGCGGCGGTATTGCCTACAACCGCGAAGAGATGATGGAAATTCTCGCTCGCGGCCTCGACCTCTCGCCCGTGCACGAATGCCTGGTGGAAGAAAGCGTGCTCGGCTGGAAGGAATTCGAGCTCGAGGTGATGAGGGACCTCGCCGACAACGTCATCATTATTTGTTCGATCGAAAATTTCGACCCCATGGGCGTGCACACCGGTGACTCCATCACCGTGGCGCCGGCACAAACGCTCACCGATCGCGAATACCAGAAGATGCGCGACGCGGCCATCGCCGTGATGCGCGAAATTGGCGTTGAAACGGGCGGATCGAATGTGCAATTTGCCGTCAACCCGCAGGACGGCCGCATGACGATCATCGAGATGAACCCGCGCGTCTCGCGTTCCTCGGCGCTGGCGTCCAAGGCCACCGGCTTTCCCATCGCGAAGATCGCCGCCAAGCTCGCCGTGGGCTATACGCTCGATGAAATCCCCAATGACATTACGCGCAAGACGCCGGCGTGCTTCGAACCGACCATCGACTATGTCGTCGTTAAGATTCCCAAGTGGCAATTCGAGAAGTTTCCCGGTGCAGACGAAACGCTGGGCCCGCAGATGAAGTCGGTCGGCGAAGTGATGGCCATTGGCCGCACCTTCAAGGAAGCGCTGATGAAGGCGTGGCGCGCGCTTGAAACCGGCAAGAAGACCGGAGCCGAAGTGATGGAGCCGCGCCGCCTGACGCAAATGCTGGTGACACCGCGGCCGGGACGCCTCGAATACATTCGCTACGCCTTCGAGCGCGGCTTGAGCGTGCGCGAAGTTTCGCGCCTGACAAAGATCGATCCCTGGTTCCTGCACCAGTTGCGCGAGGTGACGCTGGCGCAGCAAACCATCGCACAATCTACTCCAAAAGATACAAGCGCGGAGCGCATGCGGCAGCTCAAGCGGCTCGGCCTGAGCGACGAACGCATCGCCACGGAATGGAAACTCGCAGGCAACGCGGGCGTGCAACAGGTGAGGGAACTGCGCGAAGGGCAGGGAATTCGCCCCGTCTTCAAGCTCGTGGACACATGCGCCGCCGAATTCGAGTCCATGACGCCCTACCTCTACTCCACCTACGAGGAAGAGGACGAAGCGCCGCCGACTTCAACGCCCAAGATCATCATTCTCGGGTCCGGCCCCAACCGCATCGGCCAGGGCATCGAGTTCGATTATTGCTGCTGCCACGCCGCCTTCGCGCTCAAAGACGACGGATACGAGACGATCATGGTGAACTGCAATCCTGAGACCGTCTCCACCGACTACGACACCAGCGACCGTCTTTACTTTGAGCCGCTCGTTCTCGAAGACGTGCTGGCCATCTACAACCATGAAGCGCAGTCGGGGGCGAAGATTGGCATGATCGTGCAATTCGGCGGGCAAACGCCGCTGAACCTGGCGCAGCGCCTCCTTGCGGCTGGCGTTCCGATCATCGGCACCTCACCGGAATCGATCGACCTCGCAGAAGATCGCAAGCAATTCGGCAAATTGCTTGAGGATTTGCAAATCCCGCAGCCGCGCGGGGGCACAGCGACCAGTGTGGAGCAGGCTCTGGCCGTCGGCGAGCAGATCGGCTATCCCGTGCTCGTTCGCCCCAGCTACGTCCTCGGCGGGCGGGCCATGGTGATTGCGTATGACGCCGATGCGGTCAGCCGATACATGCGCCAGGCCGTCGAATACTCGCAGGAGCGCCCGGTCCTCATCGATCACTTCCTCGAGAATGCGATCGAAGTCGACGTCGACGCGCTCTGCGATTCAAAAGATGTTCTCATCGCCGGCATCATGCAGCACATCGAAGAGGCCGGCATTCACTCGGGCGACTCCTCCTGCGTTCTGCCCGCCGTCGGCATCAGCGAATCGACGCTTCAAACTCTCCGCGCCTACACGCGCAAGCTTGCCCTCGCGCTCAAGGTCGTCGGCCTCGTCAACATTCAATTCGCCATCCAGCGCGACGATCAAGGCAATGACCACGTCTACGTCATCGAGGTCAATCCCCGCGCGTCGCGAACTGTTCCCTACGTCTCAAAGGCCACCGGCATACCGCTTGCCAAGATTGCCGCGCGCCTCATGACCGGCCGCAAGCTGACGGAACTTCTGCCCGACGAAGTCAGATCCGGAAAAGACTTGGGAACCGGCGCGCACTTCTACGTCAAATCGCCTGTCTTTCCCTGGTCCAAGTTTGCCGGCGTCGACACCGTTCTCGGTCCGGAAATGAAGTCGACCGGCGAAGTGATGGGTGTCGCGTCCACATTTGGAGAAGCCTTCGCCAAGGCGCAGCTCTCCGCCGGCCAGTTGCTTCCCACCGGCGGCACGGTCTTCTTCACCGTGAACGATCACGACAAGCAAGCCGTCATCCCGCTGGCGCGCCGCTATGTCGATCTCGGTTTCAAGATCGTCGCTACGGAGGGCACGGCCAACGTGCTCGAGGGCGCGGGCATGGTTGTCGAACGCGTCTTCAAAGTCGACGAGGGCCGGCCGAACGCCGTGGATCTGATCAAGGAGAAGCGCATTCAGCTCGTCGTGAATACGCCTCGCGGCCAGGATGCGCTTTTCGACGAAAAGGCAATTCGCCGCGCTGCGGTCCTTGCGCGCGTCCCTACCATCACCACGCTGGCAGCCGCACAGGCCGCAGCGGATGGAATCGCCGCCATGCAAAAGAACTCTGTTACTGTCTACGCATTGCAGGCACTGCACTCCGCGAACGGACGCTGACGGCTCGTGCGAATCGCCACACCGCTACGCGGCGAGTTGCCGGAGAAAGCTGAAAGATCGGTGAAGGGAAGTCGCGGCTCTAGGTTTCCACGCGTCGCCGCCGCATCGCCAGCCATGCGCCGATCGAGTAGCCCACCAGCGCCGCTGCCGGCCATGTGCCGATGAAGGGGCAATCGTCGTCCATCAGCCCGCTCGGATCGGGCAAGCTGAAGAACGTCCGCGACAATTTCTCCGTCGCTGTGCATTGGAAGCAATGATCCGGCCCGGTAGGCAAATCCAGAATATAAAGGCCTACGATCATCGCCCAAATGAACCCCACCAGCCACACAGTGGTCGCCATCTCACTGGGGCGAATCTGGGCGACGAACAAACCTACAGCGAGCGGCACGGCAAACGACGAAAGCAAAATCACCCACTGCGGGATGCCCACGGGATTCACAGCGTAACCGGCAAGCATAAGCGCCGCCCAGGAGGCCAGCGCCAAAAGCGAGTGCAGAAAGAACGACGCGGCCTGGCTGGCGAGCGTTGGCGCATTCCGCCGCTTGATTTCTTCGGTGTGCATCAATGTGTCCATCGATTGGGCTCATGCCCCTATCCCCACTCGCTTCTAGCGCGGGGCTTCGCCGCCTGCGCATAAATCTTATGCCGTGTGATTCCCAACATACACCGCAATGGTTCGTGCGGCCAATCGAAACGCGCTCGAGCGAAGAAGAACGCGCGATGACTCCGCGGCGGGCTCTACAATAAACAAATGCTCCTGGAAGGCGTATTCGCCGCGGTTACAACGCCGTTTTACCCCGACGAGCGCATTTATTTCCGCAAGATCGAAGCCAACATGGCGCGCTACTCGCGCAGCCTGCTGGCGGGAATGGTCGTCCTCGGCTCGACGGGCGAGGCCGTCACGCTCAACGATGCGGAGACGCGCGACGTCCTTCGTGCCTCAATCGAGGCCACCGCGCCGGACAAGGTTCTTATCGCCGGGGTGGGGCGCGAGAGCGTTCGCACAACGATTGAAACGGCGGAGTTCGCTGCAACTCTCAACTACGACGCCGTCGTCGTTCGCCCACCCAGCTATTACGGTGGCCAGATTTCGCCGGCCGCAGTTCTTCATTACTTCCGCAGCATCGCCGACCGCTCGCCGCTCCCGGTTGTCCTCTACCACATTCCCAAGTTCGTTCCGATCGAGATGCCGATCGAGCTCATCGCCGAACTGGCCCAGCACCCAAACATCATCGGCATCAAGGATTCGAGCGGCGACGTGCAGCGGATCCGAGAGACGGTTGCCGCCACGCAAAACGCTCCCCGGCGAACGGTTCAGGTTACGCAGTTGTTTGAGGCAGCCACGGCGCGGATGAAGGTTCCCAATCGCGAAGCTGGGCCGGTAGCCGGCGCGACGTTTGTCTCCGCAGGCGACTTGGCCAGCGGCGTCGCAATTGCCACGGCACCACCTGCAGCCCCAGTCAAGACTCGCAGCAGGGAAGTGGGCTTTCGGGTTCTTACCGGCGCCGAACGGTCCATCTTCGCGGCGCTCGAAGCCGGCGCTTCGGGCGCGATTGTGGCCTTCGCCGCTTTCGCTCCGCAGGCCTGCCAGGAGATTTACATCGCTTGGAAGGACCATGACCCGAAGCTCGCGGATGAGAAGCAGCAACGCATTCTCGCCGCCGGAAATCGAATTGTAGGCGCGTTTGGCCTGGCGGGAATCAAGTACGCCTGCGACTTCAACGGCTACTTCGGAGGCCACCCCAGGTCACCGATTCTGCCGCTCACGGCCGAGGGGAAGGCCGAAGTCGAGCAGCTCTTGACGGAAATAAGGAACTGATCGGCATATCTGCAATGTCCGATAACAGATATTCTGTTAACTGACGCTAGCCACAAACCTTCTGCCGTGTCGCCCGCGCGCTCAAGTCCCTTGTCTCCTGCCTTCCCCCTTATGACACCTCTCCCACGTTGGCGCACACGCGGATGCCCACGTGCCGCTCAAAGTCGCTATTCAACTCTGGGAGTTTTGGCTGGATTACATCTTGTAGCGGCCGAGGTCTTCGTCGTTCAGCCCCTCGAGCCATCCGCGAAGTTGCTCTGCCGTGGGGCCCTCAGGCGGACCGCTGGTGTTTAGCTTGGCGCTCTCCATCACCTTATCGGCGACGTAGATCGGGCAATCGGCGCGCAGCGCCAGCGCAATGGCATCGGACGGCCGGGCATCCACGGCAACCTGCTCGTCTCCCTGCCTCAGCCACAAAACCGCATAGAATGTGTCGTCTTTAAGTTCCGTAATCACAATCTTTTCCAGCTCACCATTCAAGTGATGGACAAGATTTCGTGTCAGGTCGTGCGTCATGGGACGCGCCGCAGTCATCTTCTCGATCTCGAGCGCAATCGCGTTGGCCTCAAAGATGCCCACCCAGATCGGCATCACCGCGTCCGATCCCACATCCTTCAGCACCACGATCGGCATGTTTGTGGAGGGGTCCATCATCAAGCCCCGGATCCGAACCTCGATATCCATTGGTTCCCTCTTTCCCGATCCTCGCTTTAGCGGCTCCGCGACGCGATCAGGTCTCCGCTTTTTTGTCCCTGGTTTCCTCGGTCCCCTGGTCTCCGTTCTTAGACGGCTTCGCCAACCAGGCTGTTGGGGTACGCTCCCGTGATTCGAACCTGCAGGTAACTTCCCGGCGCGGGCGCAATCGGCTGTGTCCATGTCACGTTCACCGGCTTGTTCTGTGTGCTGCGGCCGGCAATCTGCCCCCTCTGCGCATTCGCCCCCTCGACCATTACCTCAAGAATCTCCCCGATCTGTTTGGAATAATTGATCCTCTGAATCTCCCGCTGCCTTTCAAGCAACACTTGAAGCCTTTCACCCTTTTCCTCCTCCGGAACCGTATCGATCATCGTCAGGGAGGGTGTGTTTGGCCGCGCCGAGTACTTGAAGGCGAAGACGCAATCGTACTCGACCTGGGCCAGCAGGTTCATTGTCTCAATAAAATCGCAGTCGGTTTCGCCGGGAAAGCCAACAATGATGTCCGTCGAAAGCGAGATGGGACGCTGCGCCGCTCTGATCCACGCGATCCGCTCCAGGTACCACTCCGGCGTATACTCCCGCGCCATCCGCTTCAGCACCCGCGCCGATCCGGATTGTATCGGCAGGTGTACGTGGTCGCAAAGCGTCGGCACGCGGTCGATCACTTCCACAATGTCCCGCGTAAAGTCCCGGGGATGGCTGGTGGTAAAGCGCACGCGCCGAATTCCGGGCACCTCGCCCACCGCAGCCAGCAGTTCCGCGAAGCTCGACTTCCCTTCCGGGTCGCGGTAGCTGTTCACGTTCTGGCCGAGTAGCTGAATCTCTGTGTAACCGAGGTCGGCGATGCGCCGCGCCTCCGAGAGGACCGAACTGGACGTGCGGCTTCGTTCCTTGCCCCTCGTGTAAGGCACCACGCAGTAGGAGCAGAACTTGTCGCACCCTTCGATGATGGTGATGTAGCCGCGGTAGGGATTCTGCCGCGCCGTGAACTCGGTCTCGAAGGTCTCGTCCGTTTGACGGTCGTCAAGGCCCGTGATGCGGTTCTCGCCCGCTTCAAGCCGCGTCAGCATCTCCGGCAGCTTACGGTACGAGGCCGAACCCGAGACCAGCGAAACATACGGCGCCCGATCGAAGATCTTCTCGCCTTCCTGCTGCGCCACGCAGCCCAGGACGCCGAAGCGCTTCCCTTGCTTGTGCAGCTTCTTGTAGTCGTTCAGGCGATTGAAGACCTTCTGCTCCGCCTTGTCGCGGATGGAGCAGGTGTTGTAAAGGATCAGCCCGGCGTCTTCCTCGGTCTCCACCTGCCGGTATCCCTCCTGGCGCAGTGTGCCGATCACCTTTTCGGAGTCATGGGCGTTCATCTGGCAGCCAAATGTCTCCAAATAGAATGTTTTGTCAGTCGCCATAGTCCTCTTTAGTATACGGGGAATCTGATTCGGCGTCGCGACGCGCGCGCTGCTATTGGTGCAGCAGCTTGAACGCGTGAGTCCACTCATTCTTGGTGAACCCGAGCACGCACCACAACATGCACAACGGCTCAATGGCGCGCGCCGATTCCACTTTCCCCATGTCCGCCGTCTCCCAGCCGAACTGCTCCAGAATCTGCGCCGTCACCACCTTGGCCCCGTCATCATTCCCGCAGATAAACATCGTCGGCTTCCCGGCCTTGTACTGCGGATTCACGAACTGACCGTGGCCCACCGAGCTAAACGCCTTGACGAAATGCGCCTTGGGGAACGCCCGCTGCAGTCGCTCCATCAGCGAGTCATCGAGCGTCGTGAAGAACTTCAGAACACCATTCACCGGCGGCGCATCGGCGATGGGGTTGCATGCGTCCATCACCAGCTTGCCGTCCAGGTTGGCGCTTCCCGCCA
>CAZANC010000023.1:0-21607 GCA_964486495.1 uncultured Occallatibacter sp. | reverse complement strand
GTTCGCGGCGCTCCTCACGGCTCATCTCCAGGCCGGCGTGGATGGCCTCGGCGACACCGACGATATCGTAAGGATTGATGAGCAGGGCATCGCGCAGCTCAACAGCAGCACCGGTGAACTTGCTCAGCACGAGCACACCGTCTTCGTCGTCGCGTGCGGCCACGAATTCCTTGGCGACGAGGTTCATGCCATCGTGGAGCGAAGTGACCAGGCAAATGTCGGCGGCGCGGTACCACTGATTGACTTCCTGGTGATCGCACTGGCGATCGATAAGAACGATGGGCCTCCAATGCGTGGTTTGAAAGCGGGAGTTGATTCGTTCGACGGTCTCCTCGACACGATGCCGGAGATCAACGTAGCTGGGGATGCGCGTGCGGCTGGGCGCGGCGATCTGGACCATCGTGAGGCGCTCACGATGCCAGGGGTGGTCTTCGAGGAGTTGGCCGACGGCCTCAAGGCGCTCGACGATTCCCTTGGTGTAGTCGAGCCGGTCAACACCGAGAAGCAGGGACTCCGCGCGAACTCCGAACTCACTCAACAGGCGATGGCGCGCGGCGGAGCTCTCATTCGCCATTGTTTCAGCGTCCCAGGTTGAGGCGGGCCGCATGGCTTCGTCGAACGCGACGCTGACCGGGTAAGAACGAATTACGCTGGCGTGCCCATGGCGGAGGACGGACATGCGGTCGCGGTCCGTGCGGGCTTCGAAGGCGCGGTCGACAGTGGCGAGGAAGTTGTGGCAGTGAAGAGGAATGTGAAAGCCGATGAGGTCAGCGCCAAGCAGGCCATCGAGCAACTCGGACTGCCAGGGACAGATTCCGAATGCTTCAGGGTTGGGCCAGGGAATATGCCAGAAGATTGCGACACGCGCATCGGGCCGCTCCTGCTTGATGAGGCGCGGCAGCAAAGCCAGATGGTAGTCCTGCACAAAGACGACCGGCTCCGGACTGTCCTGCATCTCCTCAAGCAGCGCGTTGGCGAAGCGCTGGTTCACCAGTTGATAGGACTCCCAATCCGCGGCACGAAAGATGGGTCGCGTATGCGCGATGTGACAAAGCGGCCACAGCCCCTCGTTGGAGAAGCCTTCGTAGTAGCGCGTCTCCTCTTCTTCTGAGAGCCACACCCGGCGGAGGGTGTAACGCGGATCATCGGGCGGGACGCGCAGGCGATCGAATTCGTCTACGGTGGTTGCATCCGCGTCGCCGCTGGCAGAAGCTACCCAAACGCCGTCACAGGCGCGCAGAACAGGTTCAAGGGCCGTGACCAGGCCGCTGGGCGGCACCACGCAGACAGTTTCGCGCCCCCGCCGGACGTGCATGTATGGCTCGCGATTCGAGACCACGAAGATTTTGCTGGAGCCGGCACGGTTGCGAATGTGCACCGCGAGCCGCTCGGCGGTCCAAAGGTGCGCGCCGGCCTCGCGCAGGCGGGCCTCAGCGGCAGCGGCAGCGCGCGCCGCTCTCAGGCTTTCAGCCATTGTCTCCACCTCGCGCGCCAGCGGCGAAAACATGTGGAGTTCCTTCAGGTCCGGCGCTGCAGATTCTTCCGAGTGGCCCATTCGCAGGAGGCGCACTCGTTCTGCAACGCGGGTCATGGGCCCAAGGAGGAACCAGCGAACCATAAGGAGCGTGATGGCCACGATCACAATGACAAACGCAACGATGCGCAAAAAGCTTCGCTGCCACAGGGCGATGCCTTCGGAGCGGATATAGCCGGCATCGACCACGATTGCCAGGGCACCCTGCAATTGGGTTCCGTTTTGGATGGGAAAGGCCTCTAGCAGCCATTGCCTCTGGCCGGCGTGGCCGAATGCGCCGGCCTCGACGCCTCGCTGCAACGATTTCTCAACCACTCCCCGGCCCAGCGCACCCATCACGTCGGGCGGACCGCTGCCAGCGAGAAGATTTCCGTGCGCGTTGTAGATTGCGAGTCCGAGCGCGCCGGTTCCGTTCTTGAGAAGCTGCGCCAGGCCGGGAAGAGCGGAGGGATCAGCGGTGGAAAGCGCGCTGCGCACATCCGGCACAATGCTCAAGCCCGTCAAAGTGGTGCGGCGCTCCAGATCCTCGCGCAAGCTATGCCGGTGGGATAAGACCTCAAAATATGTGGAGGCAAGCGAGACCAGCGTCACACTCGCGATGAGAGCAAGGATCAAGCGCACGCGGAACAGATGCATCGTGACCTCCCGATAGAGAGTTAGATGCGCTCCACAGCGATTCAAAGACCCTGCAAAGCCGATCAAGCGACCCAAAACAGCTATTTGTTGAGAGCAAAGCTACTTAGACTCGGCGAATAGTTTTTAAAAGCTGATGAATTTCGGATCGCATGGGATCGACTCGGCGAAGGGCCGAAGTTTTAACCCTGCCTGTTCAATGCGCTATCCTGTCCACTGAAGCGCACAAATTCTTCCTTCATAAGACCAGCACCCCATGGCGACAATCGCGATCGACCGGACCGCCAAACAAATCGTGCTCGCCGTGCAGGAATATTCCCTGTTCGCGTGGCAAGCACTGCTCAATCTCTTCCACCCCCCGATTTACTGGACCGACTTCCTCATGCAATCGGACATCATCGGCGTCGGGTCGCTGCCCATCGTCATCCTCTCCGGCTTCTTTACCGGCGGCGTGCTTGCTCTGCAGTCCGCAGCCACACTGTCGGAGTTTGGCGCCACGGCGGTCACGGGACAGTTCGTCGGCCTCACCATGATTCGCGAGCTTGGCCCAGTGCTCACCGGCATTATGGTGGCCGGCCGCAATGCATCCTCCATGGCCAGCGAACTGGGGTCCATGGTCGTGACCGAGCAGATTGATGCCATGCGCGCGCTGGGCGTCGACCCGATGCGCAAGCTGGTGACTCCGCGCATCTTTTCCAGCATCGCCATGCTGCTGCTGTTGACGATCGTGGCCGACGCATTCGGCATCCTCGGCGGCGCCGCAGTGACGGTTCTTATTAGCCATCAAAACGGCACGCAATACCTGAACTCGGCCTACGAGCATCTTCGCTATTCCGACATCATCCAGGGACTGGTCAAGCCCCTGTTCTTCGGCTACCTTCTCGGCTCCATCGGCTGTTTCTACGGGATGAGAACGACCGGCGGCACCGAGGGCGTTGGCCGCTCGACGATTTCGGCGGTGGTGACTTCATCGGTGCTGATTATCGCCGTTGATTTCGTGATCACCCACATCCTGCTCACAATTTTCCCCACATGAGCGACACTTCAATTTCCGCTGCTGCACCACTGGCGGGTGAGCAGGAAGCCGGGCCCGTGGTTGCGCTGCGCGGCGTTTCAGTGGACTTCGATGGCCCGCCGGTGCTTGAGGACATCAGCTTCTCCGTGGCCCCCGGGGAGACTCGAATTCTGCTCGGTCCCGCCGGCGTGGGCAAAAGCGTCCTGCTCAAACTGATTATTGGGCTGCTTCGCCCGCGGTTGGGAACGCTCCATCTCTTCGGTGAGGACATCTCCCGCCTGCCGGAGGAACGCCTGTTTCCTTTGCGCGCGCGCGCCGGGATGGTCTTTCAGGAAAGCGCGCTCTTCGACTCTCTCACGGTACGCGACAATGTCGGCTATCAACTGATTCAGGAACGCGTGCCCGACGACGAGATCGACAGCCGTGTCCACGAGGCGCTGAGTTTTGTCGGCCTGGAAGAGACATTCAGCCTGTATCCAGCGAGCCTATCAGGTGGCATGAAGCGGCGAGTGGCGATTGCGCGGGCCCTCATCCACGATCCCGAACTCATCCTGTACGACTCGCCGACTGGCGGCCTGGATCCAGTGACGTCCACTACTATCATCGAGCTCATTGTGAAGCAGCGCGACGTGCACGCAACCCCGGCTCTGCTGGTGACTCACCGCCTGCAGGATGCCTTTATGCTGTGCAATCACCGATTCGATGCCGAGCAGAATTGTATGGTTCCGCTTCCCGCAGAAGAAACGAATCCCAATACGACTTTCCTGATGCTCGAGGAGGGGCGACTCATTCTCGATGGTTCCCTCCACGAACTTCTTGACACCGACAACAAGTTTGTCCGCGAATTCCTGGAATAGGCGGGGAGCAGGGAGCAGGCAGGAGGGAATAGCTTTCGGCTCTCAGCTTTCAGCCGTCAACGTGTTCTTGCCGGTTTTCTACGCCTGATTCTTTGATTTCCCGCTACAATTTGAGGCGTGACCGCGAGTCTGTTCGATCTTTACAAGATCGGCGTGGGCCCCTCGAGTTCGCATACCATGGGGCCGATGCGCGCGGCTTGCCGATTCGCGCGAAGCCTCGAAACCGCCGGCTTGCTTGACCGTACCGCGCGAGTGCGAGCGGATTCGTATGGCTCTCTGGCACTAACCGGCCTGGGCCACGGAACCGACCGCGCCATCCTCCTCGGACTGGCGGGAAATGAACCCGCTGCAATCGATCCCGCTTCGATTGAGTCCACAGTCGAAGCGATTCGCGCCTCCAGGCGAATCGAGCTAGCGGGGAAGCGATGGATCGAATTCGATGAGCCCCGCGACTCGATTTTTCACCGGGACCAGATGTTTCCGCCCCAAGCGCGCATGCGGCACCCAAACGGTGTGCGTTTCACCGCCTTCGATGGAGGCGGCGCGGTGCTTGCCAAGCGCACATTCTTTTCCGTTGGCGGTGGATTCCTCGTTGAGGACGGAATGGACGAGAAGGCTGCGGCTGAATCGGACGCTCGCCTCCCTTACCCGTTTCATAGCGCCGCGGAACTGCTTGAAACGGCCCGGGCGCACTCGCTCTCGATCGACCGCGTGATGCTGGCCAACGAGTGCGAACGGCTGCGCGCCGCTGACCCCAACGCAACCGCGGAAGCAATCGAAGGGCGCGTCCGTTCCGGCATTGAAGCAATTTGGCGAACCATGCAGGCGTGCGCCGAGCGTGGCATGGCTGCGGAAGGCATTCTGCCCGGCGGCCTGAAAGTTCGCCGGCGCGCACGTCGTTTGGCCGAGCGGCTGCGTGCGCGCGATGCGATCGGACAGCCGGGCGATCCGCTGGCCCCCCTCGACTGGGTTACGGTCTACGCCATGGCCGTCAACGAAGAGAATGCAGCGGGAGGCCGCGTGGTGACCGCGCCGACCAATGGAGCGGCGGGGGTGATTCCCGCGGTGGCGCTTTACTATCGGCACTTTGTTCCCGCATCGGGCGACGAAGGCATCTTTCGCTTCTTTCTCACTTCCGCGGCGATCGGCGTGCTTTACAAGGAGAACGCGTCGATCAGTGGCGCAGAGGTCGGCTGCCAAGGCGAAGTCGGCGTCGCCTGCTCGATGGCGGCCGCGGGACTGACTTCGGCGCTGGGCGGCAACGACGGCCAGATCGAGCACGCCGCTGAAATCGCTATGGAGCACAATCTCGGCATGACGTGCGACCCCATCGGAGGGCTGGTGCAGATTCCTTGCATCGAGCGCAATGCCGTGGGCGCCGCGAAGGCCGTGCAGGCTGCGCGCCTGGCCCTCAACGAACCTGAGGGCCACAAGGTCTCACTCGACCAGGTGATCCGCACCATGTACCTCACGGGCCTCGATATGCAATCTCGCTACAAGGAGACGAGCCTCGCGGGCCTGGCGCTGAATGTGATCGAGTGTTGAGCACGGCATCGAACTGCGCCGCGCATTGCGCTTCTCACTTCATGCGCGCGTTCATCGAATGCAATGCGATCGCGCACGGATTTCCATTCGCGCTTCGAATTTCTGCTCCGGATTCTCTTCGAACCTCGATTCGCGAAGGGATTGCTGTTGATCTTTTTTTCACTATGACGTCGTTTTTTTCTTGACATCGATGTCTCATGAATCTATACCTTTTTCAACTGCAGTTTCTAATTGCAGAATCGATGCAACCCATCGAAAAGGGAGAATAGGCAAATGGCAACCAAGAAAGCAGCCAAGAAACCAGCGAAGAAAGCAAAGAAGACCGCCAAGAAGGCCGCGAAGAAAAAGTAACGGTCTGAACAACCCAAAAGGCAACACTCTAGGGGGACGCTCAAAAGCGTTCCCCTTAGTGTTTTGGGCGGAGAAAAATCCGCGCACCGCGAAAGGCCGATGCGCCGCACGATGAAATCGCTAAAACCCGCTCTGGGCGCGGTGATTGGACCTATTCGACCGATTTTGGAGTTCGCCGCTCAAACGCGCGACGCCGTACACTTTAGAGAAAGAGAGGGCCTGCACCATGACGCGCCGACGCTGGATTGCCGAGCATTGGGATGAAGCAACCGCTACGATCGCGGGCGCGCAAGCCGAACATTTGGCGCGCGTGCTGCGCGCGCAACCCGGCATGGAGGCGGATGTTGTGGCGGGCGGCCACGTGTTTCATGCGGAGGTTGCAGCAGTCACGCTGGCGGGAGAAGAGAGCGAAGTTCGCTTTAACCTCGCCGGAGAACTCCTGGCGGACCCTGCACTGCCCGTTACTTTAGTGGTAGCCGTTTACAAGTTCGATCGGATGGAGTGGGCGATCGAAAAGGCGACCGAACTGGGGGTTGCGGCGATTGTGCCGGTGATTGCGCGAAGAACGGAGAAGCACATCGCCCAGGCGGCAGAGAAGCGCGTGGAGCGCTGGCGGCGCATCGTGCGCGAAGCATCGCAACAGGCTCGCCGCTCCGATGAGCCGGTGATTCACGAGCCTGTCGACCTGGCAGCGCGCGTGCGGGCCGCGTCAACAGCGACGCGCATCGTGCTCGCTGAGCAGGAGCGCACAACCACCCTGCGCTACGCGATCGAGGAAGCCATCGATGCGGCCAAAGAGGAAATGCCCACTCTCGAGATCGCAATTGGACCCGAGGGCGGATGGGCTCCAGCGGAAGAAGCTCTCTTCGACGCCAATGGCTGGCGCGCCGCGTCACTCGGCCCGCGCATTCTGCGCGCCGAGACTGCGGCCATCGCCGCGCTGGCCGTCGTTGCCTCCTGCCTGGAGTGATGGCCGGTGTGAGAATCGAGGGGACGATTTCGGGTTCGTTGCGGAAAAGCCGGGACAAACCATCAAGACGCGCGCAGAGTCTCACAAATGCGCGAAACGCAGCAGCAGACCTGCGAGCACTGCGCCGGCGAGGTCGCCGACGATGGGAATGGGCGCGTAGCTCCAATTCGACCCGCCCTTGCCGGGAATGGGCAGCAGCGCATGGACAATTCGCGGGCCCAGATCGCGCGCGGGGTTGATCGCATAGCCGGTGGTGCCGCCGAGCGAAAGCCCGATTCCCCACACCAAACTGCCGACAAGCCACGGACCCAATCCTGCCGCGGGTCCGTTCATCGCCACTCCGTGCGAAAAGATTGCAGCCGCAATCACGACAAGCACTGCTGTGCCCAGCATCTCGCTAAAGATGTTTGCCAAAGGGCTGCGCACAGCGGCATTGGTGCAGAAGACACCCAGCTTCGCGGCAGGATCGGGAGTGAGACGCCAGTGCGGCGCGTAGTGGAGGGCCACCAATGCAGCGCCGGCCATAGCGCCCAGGAGTTGGGCAGACCAGTAGACGGGGAGCTGCGCGTAGTCTCCGGTGACGACCGCGCCGGCAAGCGTGATTGCGGGGTTCAGGTTAGCGTTGGGACTGCCGAAGGCCTGCGCCACCATGACGCCGCACAGCACGCCCAGAGCCCACCCGGTTGTGATCACCATCCAGCCTGAGTCTGCAGCATAGGACTTGCGCAGCGTTACACCAGCATTGACACCGTCGCCCAGCAGCACCAGAACCAGCGTGCCCATGAACTCGCCAAACCAGATTGAATGCATCAGATCTTCCTTTTGGGGTCTACTTTGCCAGACGAGCGCAGACCCCGGACCATCACATCGCGCAACCGGGAACTCCACTGGAGGAACTAAAGCATTGTCCATCGCCGGACATGCGATCGCCAAGTCCAGCCGCGCCAGCGAACACCTGAGCGCGAGTGAGTAGCATCGCTGTACCATGAGAGTCGATGGGGAGAGGCGACGGGCATCGGCACGTGCAAGCGTGGATCAAGAAGATCATCGGCACATTCGGCGCATGGGCCGCTCTGACCGGGGCATGGGGTATGGCACAGCAGCCACAGGTCCGGCACTGGGCCATCGTTGTGCACGGCGGCGCGGGCGACATTGACCGCACGGAATTGGGTCCGGAGCGCGATAAGGCCTATCGCGGGGCGCTGAGTGAGGCTGTGAAGGCTGGCGCCGTGGTGCTCGATCGCGGAGGCTCGGCGCTCGATGCGGTCGAGGCGGCCATTCGTGTGATGGAGGACGATCCGCACTTCAACGCGGCGCGCGGAGCAGTCTTTACCGCGGCAGGAAAGACGGAGCTCGACGCGGCCGTCATGGACGGCGCGAGTCAGCGCGCGGGGGCGGTGGCCGACGTGACCCGCACGCGCTATCCAATTACTTTGGCGCGGGCGGTGATGGAGAAGACTCCCTACGTTCTACTCGTCGGCCCCGGCGCCGACGCATTTTCCTTGCAGGCCGGCATGGAGCAGGAAGGCGCAGCCTACTTTTTCACAGAGAGCCGCTGGCAGTCGCTGGTGAAGCAGCTGAAGAAGGAGGGCAAGCCCATTCCGCCGCGACCGGCAGGCGCGCCGCCGCCGGACCAGGCCGTGCCGATGGGACAACTAGAGGAAGCAGCGAATACGGGCCGCTTTGGGACCGTGGGCGTGGTGGCACTCGACCGCAGTGGCAACATCGCCGCCGGGACATCGACTGGCGGCCTGCAGGGCAAGATGCCGGGCCGCGTGGGCGACTCGCCGCTGATCGGCGCGGGAACCTACGCGTCGAATCAATCGTGCGCGGTGTCGGGCACCGGCGTCGGCGAATACTTTATCCGCTACACCGTCGCGCGCGAGATCTGCGCTCTGGTTCAGTACAAGGGCTTCACGCTGCAACAGGCCGCCGACGAGGTCATTCACAAGCAACTCGCGCCCATTCACGGCGACGGCGGCGTGATCGCGATTGCTCCCGACGGCGTGCTTGCCTGGAGTTTCAATACGTCCGGGATGTTTCGAGCGCGGCAGGTGGAAGGCGGGCATGTCGAGGTGCACATTTACAGCGATGAGCCGTAAGCGGGGTGTCGCCGCGCGGCTCTCGAATACACTTTCCTCATGGCGCTCGAATTCACAACCTCGCACATCGAAGATGCGCTTTCGCTGTTCCGCTACTACAAGCGGCTGGCCGAGCGTGCCATGGAGCAGGTGACGGACGAGCAGCTCTTTGCCGCGATCGACAAAGAGGCCAACTCGATCGCCGTGATTGTGAAACATATGACGGGCAACATGCGCTCTCGCTGGATGGACTTTCTGACGACCGATGGTGAGAAGCCCGGCCGCGTCCGTGACCGCGAATTCGTCGAGCCACCAGCGACACGAGAAGGCCTGATGGCGTTGTGGGAGGACGGATGGAATCGGGTCTTCTCCGCCATCGAGCCGTTGACCGACGCTGACCTGAGTCGCACCGTAACCATTCGCGGCGAGGCGCACAGCGTGATGCAGGCTATCAATCGTCAGTTAGCGCACTATCCCCATCACGTGGGTCAGATTGTGCTGCTGGCGAAACACTTTGCCTGCGACCACTGGCAGTCGCTTAGCGTGCCGCGGAACAAGTCGGCCGAGTTCAACCGCAGAGTGGCCGCAGGAGAGCTCAGCCAACGTTGACAAGCGTGAGATCGAGCACCATTGCCTCCACGCGCGCCCTGTAGAATGTTGCGCATGGAGACAATCCAGTACAACCTGCCGCAAAGCCGGATTCCGCAAGCGTGGTACAACATCCTCCCCGATTTGCCGAAGCCGCTGGCGCCACCGCTTCATCCGGGCACGCTGAAGCCGATCGGTCCCGACGATCTTGCCCCGCTGTTTCCGATGGGACTGATCCTGCAGGAGGTGAGCAGCGAGCGCGAGATCGAAATTCCCGGAGAGGTGCGGCAGATTTATGCGCAATGGAGGCCTTCGCCGCTGATGAGGGCGCGGCGCCTGGAGAAGGCGCTGGATACACCGGCACGAATCTACTACAAGTACGAAGGCGTGAGCCCGGCTGGATCGCACAAGCTGAACACCGCTGTCCCGCAGGCCTACTACAACAAGCAAGAAGGCGTGCAGTACTTGTGCACTGAGACGGGCGCCGGACAATGGGGTTCCGCGCTGTCGATGGCTTGCGCATTTCTCGGTTTGCACTGCAAGGTCTTCATGGTGCGCGTGAGCTACGACCAGAAGCCCTACCGCCGCGCATTGATTGAAGCCTTCGGCGCCTCGGTCATCGCCAGTCCCAGCACGGAGACCGAGTCGGGCCGTGCCATTCTCGCTGAGCATCCACATTCGAACGGCTCGCTAGGCATTGCGATCTCTGAAGCGGTAGAAGTTGCCGCGAAGGACCCGAAGACGAATTATGCGCTGGGCAGTGTTTTGAATCATGTGCTGCTGCACCAAACGGTGATCGGCCAGGAAGCGATTGAGCAGATGGCGCTGGCCGGCGACGAACCCGGCGTAATCATCGGCTGCACCGGTGGGGGATCGAATTTTGCGGGGCTTGTGATGCCCTTCCTGGGGCGCAAGCTAAAAGGGAAGTGCAATGCGCGCATCGTCGCCGTCGAGCCTGCCGCCTGCCCCAGCCTGACCAAGGGCAAATTTGCGTACGACTTTGGCGACACTGGACATCTGACGCCGCTGGTCAAGATGCACACGCTGGGCAGCACGTTCATGCCTCCGGGGATCCACGCGGGCGGGCTGCGCTATCACGGAATGGCGCCGCTGGTCTCGCATGTGATCGACCTTGGACTGGCCGAGGCGACGACAGTGCAGCAGTTGGATGCGTTCGCCGCGGGCATCCAGTTTGCGCGGGCCGAAGGGATTGTGCCCGCGCCGGAGGCGAATCACGCGATTGCGGAAGCCATTCGCCAGGCGCTTGAAGCGAAGGCCGAGGGCAAGGCGCGCACAATTCTCTTTAACTTGAGCGGGCACGGCCACTTCGACATGCAATCCTATATCGACTACCAGGCAGGTAAACTGGAGAATTACGAGTATCCGGCAGAAGAGATTGCCATGGCGCTTGCTGGGCTCCCAGCGGTTGGGTGAGCTACCGGGCTCAGTTTTTGCACGTGGCTGGGTTCAGCATGGAGTGGCGAAACTATCCATTCGACTTGTCTAAGCGTCCAAATGCGTTGAAGATAGCAGAGGGCGGGTTCAGGACACGCGGTACAACACGAGACAATCAACCCAGGAGGCTCAAACTCGGATGAAGATTTGGATGCAAGGCGCGTTCGTAGTGGCCGTGGCGGCTGCACTGTGTGGCGCAGCGGCCCAAGCGCAGACCGACGTGGCGTTGAGCGGCTACCGGACTTTCGCCAGCAGCAGCACTTCCAGCAGCAGCAACGGCTTCGTCACCCACCAGACGCCAGCAGACTCCGAAGGCGGGCTGTTCGAATGGCGCCATATTGTCAATCCGCTGGTCGGATACGAGTTCGAAGTCACGTCGAACCCTGCGAATCAGTCTTATGACAACCCCAATGCCACTCTTCCAAACTGCTTTCCCCTCGGACCCACCACTGCAACGCCTCCCACATGCCAACCAGCGCTAAAAGTTTCAGGCGAGGCGACCCAATTTGGCGGGACCTGGGTGGTGTCAAAGAAAATAGGAAACCTTAGACCCTTTGTATTGGGCGGCGCAGGCTTTGTCGTCACAGTGCCGGGGAAAAGCCCGTACTCGGTGAACACTGTCATGAGGCCGGATTTCATCTATGGCGGCGGCGTGGATTGGAACTTTGAGAAGCATTTTGGTTTTCGCGCGCAAGTGCGCGGCAATATGAGCAAGGCGCCGAATCTGTCGGATCTGTTCAACTCGACAACCAAATATACGCAGGTTTACGAGCCAATGGCCGGCATTTTTTATCGCTTCTAAGGCGGCTTCACACGCTTAATCCAGCGTGATCGGTCCGCGGCCCATGTGGCCGTCAGCGTGGCGGGCTGCGCTGTGTTACCGTTTCAATACGGTGTCCCCGCGCGGGGCTTGCTTATCGCGTCCGGCGCCAAGCCACAGCGATGGGTGCAAGTGCTTGCGATACGCGGACACCGGGGACGGCGGACAGAAGCATACGAATGCAACAGCCGGAATCGACCTCATCTACGCTCACTGTGAGTCCGGCTCCTATGTCCGGGGCGCCATCGGATCCCGTACCTTCATCGGCACCCGAGCCCCAAGGCGCAGCGCATTCGCAGCATCGGGTTCCGCGATGGCTTGAACGCGTCGAACTGTTTCTCCGCGTCATGCTGCGCATGTACATCGGGCTGGCCATCTGCTACGCGCCATGGTCGCATGCTTTTTGGGACCAGAATCCGATCTTCCTGCAGTCGCCCGCGCTGGCTGACTTCGCCAGGCTTGGCGCCGTCCGCGGTATCGTTTCAGGTCTCGGACTCTTGAATTTATGGATTGCGTTTCAAGACGCCATTCGCCGCCGTGATGGTTGAGTTATGAAGGACAAGGAAAAGCGAACCGGCCCGCCAGCCGTGGCTGGGATGAACAAGCAGAAAGAAGCGCAGGACCCGGTGAACCGGCCCGAGTCCAGAATTGCCCCTCATCCGGCAGCCGCTTCTGCAACCGCGCCCACAGCCGTCATTCCCGGAAACGGAACGCCGCCACCGCTGGAGCGTGCGCCGCTGGCTTACGAGAATTCCGGATTCCTGAACAGCGCCGACGGGCGCCTCATCCGGATTGTGTCGGAGTTTCTGGAACCGCTGGCGCGGTTTCGCCGCGAGCAGATTCAAGATACGGTGGTCTTCTTCGGCTCCGCGCGTTTCCGCGGGCGCGAAGAGGCCGATCATGCACTGGAGCTTTTAGACAACACGGGATCGACGCAAGCGGCTCCCAGCGAAGAGCAGCCCGCCAAGGCCAAGGACATCGCGACAGGAAATGCCACGGAGTTGCAGCGCAAGCGCGCAGTGGCCGCTGTGGAGATGGCCCGCTACTACGAGGATGCGCGTCGCCTGGCGCAACTGCTCACTCTATGGGCCAAGACCATCCCTTCGCGGAAGCATCGGTTTGTAGTCACCTCGGGCGGCGGCCCGGGAATCATGGAGGCGGCCAATCGCGGCGCATACGAGGCCGGCGGCAAGACCATCGGCATGAACATCATGCTGCCCTTCGAGCAGAGGCCGAATCCCTACATCACGCCCTCTCTCAACTTGGAATTCCACTACTTCTTCATGCGCAAGCTTTGGTTCGCCTACCTGGCCAAGGCTCTGGTGGTTTTTCCCGGGGGGTTCGGCACGCTCGACGAAATGTTCGAGATCCTCACTCTGGCCCAGACCCAGAAGATGACCAAGAAGATCACGGTGGTCATCTACGGGCCGGAATACTGGAAGAAAGTCTTCAACCTCGAGGTGCTGGTGGATACGGGCGCCATCTCCCCCAAGGATCTCGACTTGTTTCAATATGCCAGTACGCCCGAGCAAGCCTTCGAACTGCTGCGTCAGGGCCTGACGGAAAACTACCTTGCCGGCGAAGCAGCCTCCGCCGCGCACGCTGAGACCAAGAAGCCGATGCAGGACGAAGATTTGATGGCCGGCTGGAACATGGACGATTTTCTCGGCCCTGAGTTCGCTAAGACTCGAAAGTAGCGGAAGCTGAGGCCAGAGCAAGCGAATCGAAATCGGTTCTTCTCCATGGGAAGCGAAAAAAGCGCAGCGGATGAGGCGCCGCATCGAGACGGCGCGTTTCACCGAAAATTCACGCGAATCTTTCGGCGGATTCACCGATCCGGAATCCTAAATGCCTTCGAGTCCGAGGAGCTGGAATCACAGACCTATTCGCCGTTTCGGCCCTAGAATTAAGAATGATGGGAATTTACAGGTGTTTTTACCGTGTGTTTTCGGTATTTTGGTAACTTATTTGATTCTATAGCGGCCCGAATTGAAGGGTATTTCGCACGCTCTTAACGGGAGATTCATCGGTGAGAACGGATACTGGCTGTGGAAATCCGAACGACCGAGGAGTGGACATGCCAAGTTCATCGATCTCGTATCTGTGGCGCGACAACGATGCCCCCAAGGGCTTTCGGACGGGCGTTTCGCTGCACAGTCACACGAACCAGTCGCGCGAGACCCTGGATTTCCTGGCCAACTTCGGCAATCAGTTTCCGGTGATGCGTCCGTTATTGTCGCGGTTGGAGCGGCGGGCCGAACAGATGCACGGCGTCCGCATCGACTATGCAGCGAGCTACTGGACGCCGCCCATGACTCCCAAGTTGGCATTCGACCTGGAGATGCGGCAGATCGAGAGGCTTGGCCTGGCGCCGATGGTCTCGATTACGGACCACGACAACATCAAGGCGCCGATGCTTCTGCGCACGGTGCCGAGCGCACGGCAGATTCCGGTGTCGGTGGAGTGGAGCGCGCCCTACGGTGGCGCGCAGGCGTTCCACCTTGGCGTGCACAACCTGCCCAGCGCCCGCGCGGCAGAGTGGATGGCGACGCTGGAGGAGTTCACCGCTCATCCGAGCGATGCGCGCCTCACGGAGACTCTCGCCGCACTTCATCGCGAAGCGAACGTGCTGGTGGTCTTCAACCATCCGATGTGGGACCTTTACCTGATTGGCAAGGAGAAGCACCAATTCCTCGTAAACGAGTTCCTGCAGAAGAATGGCGCATTTCTCCACGCTCTGGAGGTGAACGGCCTGCGCAACTGGGACGAGAACCGCGCGGTGCGGCGCCTGGCCGAGAAGTGGAACATGCTGCTCATCTCAGGCGGTGACCGCCACGGCGTGGAACCAAACGCCAACGTGAATTTGACCAACGCCACCAGCTTTACCGAGTTTGTACATGAAGTGCGACGGGAAAAGCGGAGCAACGTGCTCTTTCTCCCCCAGTACGCCGAGCCGTGGAAGCATCGCATTCTGCAATCGACCATCGATGCGATCCGCCACTATCCCGAGTTTCCGCAGGGCTCGCGCTCATGGGATGACCGCGTCTTTCATCCCGACGCGGCTGGCGTCGTGAGGCCGTTGTGCGAGCTTTGGCCGAAGGGGTCGGCTCCGAGGCTGATTGGCGCGGGACTCGCGTTGGTGCAGTTGATGGGCTGCGGCCTGCTGGCCGGCGGGTTGCGCCTGGCCTGGAGCGACTCAAATCAGCTACGGCTGGCCCTGGGCGAGCACGAGTTCTGAACAAGACAGCGGAGTTAGCGGAGTTTGCGTGACAGCCCTTGCCAGCGCAGCCAGTCTCGCTGCCGATAGGACCGCCCCAGTTCCCCGCGTCGCGTATTTTCCCGACTCGTTCCACGAGGTGAACGGAGTCGCCCATACAAGCCGCCATTTTGAGGAGTTCGCCCGGCGGCGCGACCTACCCTTCCTTTGCGTGCGCGCCGGTGACCGCGCCCAGGCAGTGATCGAAGAGGGCAACGTTTGGACATTGGAACGGCCTCGCAGCTTCCTTTCCTTCGTTCTCGAAAAGGATTTGCGTCTTGATCCAGCGTTCTTCCGCCATATTCCGCTGATCAGCGAGGTGCTCGAGCGTTTTAAGCCGGACCTGATCCATATCACTGGGCCCAGCGAGATCGGAATCCTGGGCGCGGGACTGGCGCACCACCTGCGCATTCCGCTCGCGGCGAGCTGGCACACCAACATTCACGAATACGCCGCGCGACGCGCAGAGTGGTTTCTGCGCCTGTTGCCCAAGGACCAATCCACTGCCGCCGGCCAAAAGATCGAGGACCTGGCATTGGCGACCGCGGCCCGGTTCTACTCCATGGCGCAGGTGCTGTTCGCACCCAATCCCGAACTTTGCGCGCTGCTCGGGCGAACCACCGGCCGGCCCTGCCATCTGATGCCGCGGGGCGTGGACGCGCAGCTTTTTTGTCCGGCCAAGCGCACGCGCGAGCGCGATGACCGCGAGCGCGATAACGGGGAGCGCGTCTTGGGATTTGTTGGCCGGCTCTCCATCGAGAAGAACATTGGCTTGCTGGCGAAGATCCAGGAGGAGCTCGATAGCAGGGGAGTGAAGAACTTCCGTTTTTTGATTGTCGGCCACGGCGGCGATGAGGCCTGGCTGCGCGAGCGACTGCCGCAGGCAGAGTTCACGGGCGTTTTGCGCGGAGAAGCGCTCGCCACCGCTTACGCCAATATGGACCTGTTTGTCTTCCCATCGCATACCGACACTTTTGGCAACGTTGTGCTTGAGGCGCTAGCCAGCGGGGTGCCGGCGATCGTAACTCCCGATGGAGGCCCGCGCACGATTGTCCGCGACGGCGAGACTGGCCGGATCGTGCCCGACGATCAATTCGCTGAGGCGATCACCGGGCTGCTTGAGGATCTTGGGCGCCTCGACCAAATGCGACGCGACGCGCGCGCCTACGCTCTCACCGCCAGTTGGGACTCGGTGTTCGAAGGCATCTACGCTGACTATGAATCGATCCTGCCGTGCGCCGCACTGGCGGCGAAGTAGGTCCGGGAGTTCCGATCTTTGGAAGGCGCGCCTGAGAGTCTCAACAATCGGCCCAATGCCGGCTCCGGGCACAGGCGATCCGCAATCGTGGCCTGCAGGTCTCACGCCGCTTCAGTAAATTCCGGGAAAGAGACGCTTGGTCGTCCTGCTGTATGCAAGATATTGTTCGCCGAATGCTTCTGTCAGCGCCATCTCCTCCACATGGATGCGATAGAGCAGCGCCGCAGTGGGCAGGATGACCACAACGGCCAGGCTTATCCAGTTCCGCTCGTAGAGACCGATCGCGGTGAAGATTACGAGCATGCCGGTGTACGAAGGATGGCGCACCGACCGGTAGGGGCCCGTAGTGCGCAGGGTTTGAGCGGCGTGAATCGCAACATTGGTGCTGAACGAAGTTCCGAGAGTGAGGATCGCTGTCCAGCGAATGGCGAGGCCCAGGATCAGCAAGACAAGGCCTGCCGTTCTGAGCCAGTGCGCCCCGCCGAGCATGGTGTGCGGATGCACGTCACCGTACCACATGGCCCACCAGGAAGATGCAAACACCACCGGAAACATGATCAGCAAAGACCCGCGATCTTTAACCTTGCCGGTGCTGTGGCTGGTGCGCGTGACCAGTTGAAGCAGAATCTCCGAACCTACCCATACCCAGAACAGGTCAGCGAAGATGTTCTGTATTGTCATGGTTCCCTTAGACCCAGATCATACGCGCCTGCTCGCCGCCTGCTTGACCCATATTACGCATATGGCGTGGCGATGGTTCCCGCACGCTTAGCCGCGATCGCGGCTCATTCGGAACGTGCGGCTGACAGCCGCTTCCCGTTCCTCAAATCAATCGCAAACGGCTTCTCGCGATCCGTCTTCATGTCCCAACCCGTTCCACGCAAGACGCCGCCATCCATTCCGGCGATCGTGACGCCCTCGTCGGAGAGCTTTGCCGATCCCCACGCCTTCCCGCTGCGCCCCCAGGCAAGAATCGAATGATGGCCGACGAAGAGGAGCAGGCCATCATGAATCAGCGGCCGAATTTCCAATATCGGCCGATAGGGAATCATCGTGAAGAGCTCCGGCGACGTAGTGTCGATGAGGTACGCGTAGCCTCCAGCAACGGCGCAGATTTCTTCTGGTTTTGGAGTCGACCATAGCCCGGTTGGCGCCGCCGGATCGCAGAAGCCGAGCGCACAAGTGGCGAGGAATGGCTGCGCGTCCGACGCATCGGGCCGGATCAGCACTTCGAGCGCGCCGCGTTCCGCTTCCTCCGCGGTTTGCGGATACACGAAGTGGCGCGGAGGCAGAATCAACGGACGCGCTGCGAGGATTTCGGCCTTCCAACGATGCGGAAAGCTCAGATCGACGATCGGCTTGTGCGCTGCCGCAGTCACGGCTGCGCCTTGTAATTCAGAATCCAGCGCAGCTGCTCCTCGGTATCGGGCACCATGCAGCCGCGAGCGGCCTGGATCGCCCTGAGGGCTGCTCTTGCGTTCCAGCCGAGGTGGATGAGCGTGCAGGCAGCTGTAACGGTCGACCTGCCAATGCTTCCGCGGCAGTGCACGCCCATGCGCTCGCTGGCACGGAGACGATCGGCGAGTCCCGCTGCGAAGGCGCGGAATGAGGCAACGTTCGCAGGCACGTGGACGTCCAGAATCGGGTAAGAAAGAAAGTGCATGCCCGCCGCTTCGGCGAGCGGGCCTTCCTGCCCCAGGCCAAGCCAGATGGCTTCGTTCGGCTCAAGGAGCGAGACGAGAACTTCAACTCCGCTCCGCTTGTAACGCAGGAGCTGATCGCTGAGCCAATCTTCGCCGCGCGGGCACAGCACAACGGCCAGGCCCACAGGCGGTGTTCCTTCGATCCAGAAGACATCGTCCAAGCGCTCAAACTCCGGAGACCGCTCTTTAGTGGGATCTCCGAATTGATCATAGATGGTCAGCGCTGGGGCGATTCCAGCTGGCCGCGAGAGGCATTGGCGCACCAAGGAAAGATCGACACCGCGCTACGATTACCGGCGTCCCGCATCATCTGTCGCAACAGATCCTTTGCGAGAAGTCCCTGTCAGGGTGCGAGAATAAACCTAGCGCCGGGTCCTGCTTTGTTCATTCGCCCAGCGCAAGAGGCTTTTCGAAGATGCTGCGCGTTCTTTCGACTCACCTATTTCTGAACCATCGCCTGCATCCGGGTCTGCTTGAGCTGGCGGAGCGGTCGGGCGCGCAGGCAGTGGAGATCTTTGCCGCGCGCCAGCACTTCGACTACACCAGCCGCGAGGATGTGGCAGAGCTCGCCGAGTGGTTCCGAGGCAACGCACTGCAACCGTTTTCCATGCACGCCCCGCTGTATGCTGACCGCGAAATGGGCCGCAGCGGCGGTCTTGGCGTGAATGTGCTGCACCCCGACAAAGCCCGGCGCATCGACGCCATGGATGAGATCAAGCGCGCATTGGAAGCGGCCGAGCACATCCCGCTTCGCAATCTCGTGGTCCATCTCGGCGAGCGGGACGACGCATGGTCGCAACGCACCATTGAGCTTGCGCTCACCGCGCTTGAGCATTTGGGCGCGTTTGCCCGCCCGCTCGGCGTCCGTCTGCTGGTGGAGAATCTGCTGAGCGATGCCACTACGCCAGAACATTTGGTTCTGATTCTCGAAATGGGCCACCTGGCAAACGTCGGTATGTGCCTCGATCTTGGCCATGCGCACATCACCGTCGGAACTGCAGCGGCGATCGCCACTCTGGGTGAGCGCATCGCATCCGTTCACGTGCATGACAATCGCGGCTTTAAGGACGAGCACCTGTGGCCCGGCGATGGCACGATCGACTGGCCGGTGACGGTGAAGGATCTCAAAGCGTTGGCATCGCAGCCGGCAACCGTTCTTGAGATCGGCTATTCGCTTCCCGACGCGCCGGCAGCATTGCCTGCGCGAATCGAACAGGCATTCGGATTGTTTGCATAGGCGCTTCAGCTGCTAGCGGGAGCGCACCGAGGGGGAATTGCGCGGCAGATCAGCCAGCGGGATTGGCGTCCGCGGCAGCGGCACGCATCTCGTGGGCAACAGACCGAAGCGCGAGCAGGCGATCGAGCGCGGCTGAACCAGCAGAGTCACGGTCTGCTCTGACGTGAGACCGTCGCCCGCAGCCGAAACGACGAGCGGGAAGTAACCGATGGCTGATCGCTGCGCCGCCGTCAGGGTGAGCGTAACATAATTCGAGCCGGCACTCGCGGAAGCTGCGACGGAATTCGCGGACCACGCGGCGCTGACGCCTGCAGGCAAACCAGAGACGGAAAAGCTGACGGCGCCGGCGAATGACCCTCCAGTCGCGGCGGTGAATGCGATAGCTGCTGAGCCGCCTTGAGAGACCGCAACGGATTGTGCGGCTGCGGTGAGAGCAAGCGTTGGGGGATCGCTCCGAGAGTTCCAGTTGTTCACCAGCAGCGCAGCGTCGACCGATCCAAGGCCGGTGGCAAGGTTGTACGTCGCGCCATTGGCGGTGAAACCCGCGACGCCGGGCACAGTGTTATCGCCGGATGGCGTCGGGTGGAACGGATCGTCCGTTGAGTTCGCCAGAGCATACAACCGGGGATTGGCGTTGCCTTGCGGAGCGCCGTGCTGACTTTCGGCCACCAGCGCCATGATGCCGGCAAACGACGGGGCTGATGCCGAGGTTCCCGAGGCAATCCAGAACGATCCGTTCTCCACGACGAAATAGCCATCATGATCGGCGGCCGCGAGCGAAATGTCGGGGACGGCTCGCATACCGTTGGCCGTGGCTGCGCCGTCCACGTCCGCTTGCCAGGCAGGCTGCGCGTACACCACGCTTGCGCCTCCGCCTGACGCCCACAATCCTGTGCCACCGTTCGACGCGCTCTCGTTCCAAGCCTCTTCGGGGATGTATGCGAGCGCCGAGCCGTAGCCCGACGAGTTTGCCGCCGACCAGTAGCGCGCCGCGTTCGATCCTTCGTCGAATTCGGTTCCACCGACGCAGGTGGAGTAGGGCGAAGTGCAGAGCCCGTTGACGGCGGTCGCAGATCCGGTGTTCGCTGTTGCCGCCGAGCAACCGGCTGCGCCGGCGTCGCCTGAAGCGACAAAGACGCTCATTCCCTGGCTTGCCGCCTGCTCCCACAGGCTGTTGTAGAAAGCCAGCTCCGTCGCGCCCATCTCCTGCTCGCAACTGCCGTAGCTCACGCTCACCACCGGCGCGGCGGCGCGGTTCACGATCCAGGCAGCCGCCAGATCGACGCCATCGGTGGTGGCCGTTGTAGCCGCGACGACGAGATTCACAGCGGCTGCGGGCGCTGCGGCTCCGCTCCACTCCGCGTCCAGCGTGGACTCGTCCTGATCGTGGTCGACCAATCCCGGATCGGCGCCAGTGAAAATTACCGTAGGGTCGTTCGCTGCCAAGCCGGCCATGGAACGGAATGCTTCCACGTCGCTGAGCCGGATGTTGCTTCGCGCTGCGATGGCGATGGAAATGCCGGTCCCGTTGGTTCCCTCGGTGAAGAGCGGGTTCAGGTCGTAGATGGTGGTGAAATCGGCAGGGAAGAGGTAATGCGTTGCGCCGGCCGAGTAGTCGGGATGTGCCGCGAATGGTGTTCGCGTGCGCATCTCCGATGTGCGGCGGAAGTCATGAAGCGAAACCACTCCGGCGACCAAGCCAGAAAGCGCGGCGGGAATCTGGGGGTCCTTGGCGTTGGCAAGATGGTTCGTTCCGTTGACGCGATAGATGTCGAGGCCGGTGCGAAACGTGGCGGAGACTTGTGCGGCTGAGCCGGAGAAGACGACGAGCCGTCGACCGGCAGGGATTTCGTCGACGGAGAGTCCGTGCATCGCGAGCCACGAAGTCACTCGCGCGAGGTCTGCGCCGCTCGCGCCGAAGCGAGCGCCGAACTCGGCAGGCGTGAGCCATTGGTGATACAGCGGCGAATGCGGATCCTGCTGTGCGGCTACAAGATCGTCGAGGTCCGCCTTTTGGGCCGGCGAGGAGTTGAGCAGGAGCAGCATGCGGTCGAGGCGCGTAGCGGGATCGACGATGCCTTGATCGAACTCCGGTCGCGCAAGTGGATGGATGTTGCCTTGGAGCGTGACCATCCGCGATTCGTCAATGGGGCTTGCGACGCCAGCGACGGGATGCGGCGCGTTTGCCGGCGGAGGTTGGACGCGCGGATTTCCGCCGCAGCTTGCGATCAGCAGTGCTGAGGCGAGAAATGAGAATGCTTTTATGCCTTGGCGCATTTCGGTCGGTCGCAAAGGCGCAGACCA
>CAZANC010000022.1:0-21750 GCA_964486495.1 uncultured Occallatibacter sp. | reverse complement strand
CGATTTTCTACCTCCTGTTGCGCCCGGTTAGCCGGCCCTTATCGTTGATAGCCCTATGCTTCGGTGTAGTGGGAACGGCAGTATTTGCGGCAGGCGAGATTTTCTACTTTGCCGCTGCCTTGCCGGTGATCAATACGGAGTTGGCCAAGGCGCTCACCCCAGATGCCGCAGCGTCATTCACCTATCTCTGCCTTACGATGTACGGCTACGTCTTTAATATTTTTGCCGCATTGTACGGCATCCCGGTCATGCTTCGCGGTTATCTGATTTTCCGCTCCAGATACCTTCCGCGCGTACTCGGCGGGATCGTTATGGTCGGCGGCGCGGGTTTCGTCGTGAAGAACTTTGTCGCGGTGCTGGCGCCCCGATACGACTCCATGGCGTTCGTGCTTCCGTTATTCGTCGCCATGATCAGCATGGCGTTCTGGTTCCTGGCGAAAGGCATCGACGAAAATCGCTGGGACCAACTGATGGTCGCGTCGCGACAAGAATGAGTTGAAAACAGCAGCCTGCGCCGTTGAGCCGGTTTCTATTGCGGCGGCGCGTGGCCGATTTTTCCGTCAGCCCACTGGATGAACCACTTCATGTTGGGTGCGTCGGTGTGGCCGCCGTCGTGCTGGCGCCAGGCGAGCTCGCCATCGAGCAGGCCCTGATTCACCGGCGGCATCTTCGCCGTCTTGTAGTCTCCCTCGACAGCAAGGCCCTTTGCGCCGAGCAGCGTGAAGACCCGGCTGGCGTCGACCGTGGCCATGAAGCTGCCCTGTTGATCGAGCCAACGCGCGTCGCCCTTCTCCGGGACGCCGTAGCTGATGAAAGTGAGCCGCGGCGCGCAGAGAGCGATGAGCTCATTGGAATCGACGGGAAGATCGCCGGGGTTCATGCTGCCGAATGTGGCGTCGCTGGCGTCGAACTTGATGAAGTTGCCGTCCTCCCAGTAATACTCGCCCGTGGCGAGATTCTCCACGCCCTCGCCGAAGTTGCGGCGCAGCAGCGTGGCTCCCCCCTTGCCTGACGAGCCGACCAGCACCATGGCAAAGCGATCGTTGAAGGCCATTGTGACAAGCGCGGCCTTGCCGTAGCGCGAGACGCCTTCGATGCCGACGTGTTTCGCATCGACGGATTTGTCGGTCTCAAGGTAGTCGAGGCCGCGGTCCGCTCCCCAGGCCCATGCGCGGAGCGCGCCCCATTGGTCGGGCGTGCGCGGCTGGCCTTTGTTCACCAGGCCGATGATGCCGCGCGTCAATCCCGCGGCGTTGTCGGCCTGGATGCTCGCCGGGTCGATGCGGACGAAGCCCCAGCCGGCGGCTACCAGTTCCCATTCATTGGGAGGATCTCCGTCCGCGTTCAACTGCGGAGGCTGAAAGAATGGGCTCTCCTTGAGCGGCTCCCACGCGGGATGCTGGGCAAAGATGTCCTTGAGCGATGGATCCTGCTGGATGAGAACTGCCTTCCACGCCGCATTGATTTGGTCGAGCTCCTCGCCGCGCGGCTCGTTGGGGTTGGGAAAGCCGGCGCGGGTGAACTCCATCAGCACGGGAACGGGCCCGGTGGCGTTCGCGGGCGTCACCAGAGTCATGTGAATCTTGACGCTGATTGCGGGGCAGCCCGAATTGTCCACCTCGCCGATCAGATCCTTGGCGATGACCGGAGTGCGGCCGATCATTTCGTGATCGACGGCTGTGACGGTCCAGGTAACCTTGGGAATAGTGGGAGGGACGTAGCCATAAACATACTTCGAGAGCATGTCGACGAGTTCGGGGCGGCGCTGCCTCCGCCACATGTCGGCGGTGGTGACTGTTGCGCCGCCGCTCAGTGTGAGCGGATCGGGAATGTTCGGATAGGGATTGGCCTTCGATTCGTCGTAGTTGGCGTGGTTGGGAGCATTTTCGTTCCCATTGAACCCGGGGCGAAGCATCTTGATGCCCAACTGGTCCATCATGTTCTGGTGATCCTGATCGGCCGTGAAGGTGACCGGAGTGCAGGGAGTCTGCGCTTGAAGTGCAGCGGCGGAAGTGAAAGTGACAGCAAGAACCAGTGGCTTGAAGCAGGAATGCATGTGCATGCTCCGCGGTGATATGCTTGCAGCGCTTTTTGAGGAACAGAATTTCTTCGAGGATGATATTAAATCATTGCGATGAGACCGATTGGCGGGTCGGCGCTGAGCGCTTACGGCGCCGGATTCTTCGGGGCGCGGCGCTTTTTGGGCGTGGCAACATTGTGCTCGGCGGCGACGGGCGCGGCGGCGACGGGTGCGGGTTTTTCAATGCGGGGAGCGCGGAAGCGCAGGCCGTTGAGTGAGTTTTCGCCCATGGCGTGCAGACGGAGGAAGTTAGTTGAGCCGGATTTAGTGCGCGTGCCGGCCACGATGGCGATGACCTCGCGCGGACGAATGTAGCCGCCCTGCTCAAGCAGGGTCTCAGCGCAATCGACGAGCGCCTCTGTGGAGTTGACCTTGGGACAGCGAATGGGCGTGGTGCCCCAGAGCAGGTTGAGGCGGTTGACGGTCACGTCAAGCGGGCTGAGCGCGAAGATGGGCGCGGTGGGGTGGTATTTGGAGAGCTGGCGCGCCGTCGCGCCCGACTCGGTGAAGAGCGCAATGCCGCGCAGGTCAAGGTCGTCGGCAGCGTGGGCGGTAGCCTCGCAGATGGTTTCGGCGATGGTGAGGCCGCTGCGACGCTCGCGCGGCGCCCTCTCGAGGTTCTCCCTCATGTGCCGTTCGGTTTCGGTGACGATGCGCGCCATCATCTCCACCGACTCAACCGGATACTTGCCCACGGCGGATTCGCCGGAGAGCATGACGGCGTCAGTGCCGTCGTAGATGGCGTTGGCCACGTCGGAGACCTCGGCGCGCGTGGGGCGCGGGTTCTCGATCATCGATTCCAGCATCTGCGTGGCGGTGATGACTGGCTTGGAATACTCAGAGGCGCGGCGGATGATGTACTTCTGAATCGCGGGAACCTTTTCCGGCGGCACTTCCACGCCCAAATCGCCGCGCGCCACCATGATGCCGTCGGCCACCTGCAGAATGGCGTCGAGATGTTCAACGGCCTGCGGTTTTTCCAGCTTGGCGATGATCCATGTGTGAGCGCCGTGCGCGGCCACGCGATTGCGGACGAGCGTGACGTCTTCGGCGGTGCGCACGAAGGAGACGGCGATGGCATCGCAGCCATGATTGAGGGCGAACTCGAGGTCCTCGGAGTCCTTTTCAGTGAGCGAGCTCGTGCGCACCAGAACGCCGGGGAGATTGATGCCCTTGCTTTCGCCCAACGTGCCGCCGTTGATGATGTCGCAAACTACGTCTTCACCGGCGATCTCGTGCACGCGCAGCTCGATCAGGCCGTCAGAAAGAAGAATCCGCGATCCTTGTTCGACGTTCTCAGCGAGGGTCTTGAAGGTGGTGCCGACGAGCGAAGCAGTGCCCAGCACGTCACGCGGCGTAATCGTGAGGCGGTGACCGGCTTTGAGGAGCACAGGCTGATGATCCCTGAGCAGCGCGGTGCGGATCTTGGGCCCTTGCAGGTCGGCGAGAATGCAGAGCGGCTTGTTTTCCTCGCGGCTTACCTTGCGAATCTTCTGCATGACCGCGACCTTGCGCTCATGCGTGCTGTGGGAGAAGTTGAGGCGCACGACATCGACGCCGGCGCGAATCATGGCGCGAATGACAGGCTCAGTGTTCGAAGCCGGCCCAAGCGTGGCGACAATCTTGGCGCGGCGCTGCGATGGAGATTCCGTCAGATTGAGGTCGGCAAAGGGCATGGAGGCGGCTCCAGACACGAATGTTGATTGGCGAAGAGTCGTTTTCAGTAGGTAGAGGTGAGCAAGGGGATGCGACTGATCTCATTGTAACTGGCCGGGGGGGGGAAAAGCAGGGAACGAGGGAACGAGGGACTGAGGGAGCGAGTGAGCAAGGGAGCAAGGGAGCGAGGGAGCGAGGAGCAGCGGGACTGAGGGAGCAAGGGAACGAGGGACGAAGGGGTTCGAGCACTTTGAATGGCAAGGAAAAAGCCGGTTTGTTCGCGAGTCAGCGGGAAAGCTGTGCTGGCTCGCGTGCTGAGGATTCCGGCGCGAGTTGATTCTGTCGTTCCCAGTAGAGAACACCGTTCAGCTCCGCGCCCAGCAGAACGCTGAACGACGTGATGTAAAGCCAAACAAGAGTGGCAATTCCGGCCGCGAAGGACCCGTAGAGGCGGGTGTAGTTGGCGACACTAGTTACATACCAGCCGTAAGCGAGCGTGGCCGGAAACCAGATGATGGTGCCAGCGAAAGCGCCGGGCGCGACCCAGAACCAACGCTCCGTCCTGCGGGTACCGAAATGGTAAAGAGCAGTGAGTACGGCGAGGATGGCGACAAAGCTGACCGCCCAACGGACCATCCGCCAGAAGACGATCACGATGTGGCGCAGATCGTGGCCGGCATTTGCGATCATCCAGTGTTCGATCTGATGGCCAAAAACGATGGCTAGCGAAGCCAGCGACAACGGAATTAGGGCAATGAAGACCAGCAACAGCGCGCGGGCGCGGCGTCCCCAGAAGGTCCAGCTCTCCAGCGGCAGCCGGTAGGCGCGGCGAAATCCTTCCATCAGCGACAGCATCACTCCCAAACCAGCGAAAAGGCTGAGACAGGTTGCGGAGAGAACGAACTGTCCGGAGTGGAGATGACGCGAGAGGATCGATGACTGGACGAGATCGAGCGTGTCGTTGGGCAGAAACTGTTCGAGCACGGAGCGGGTTTCGCCAACCAGCGAGGGCCCCTCTTCAACCTGCGCCACCAGCGTGGTGATGACCAGGAGGGCAGGGAAGAACATGAGCATCCCGGAGTAGGCGGCCGCCTTCGACGTATTGACCACGTCGTGGATAAAGGCCTGATACAGCACTTCCCTGGTTTTGGCAGCGTAGCTGGTCATGGGCGCTCCATGCCAGAGTAGTGCATTTGCCGGGTTTACGGGGACAAAAACAGGGAACAGGGAACAGGGAACAGTAAGTCAGAGAGCCAGCCGGCGGTCTCAGAAATCCGGAGGCCGAATCGGCCAATGATCGGGATATGGATCGAAATTCGGACCTGAATTCGCGAAGCTTCAGCGGTCGGTGCAGGAGTAGCACGGATCGATGGAGGCCTGAATGAGTGGTGTGTCGGCGAGACGCGCACCGCGCACCATCCAGCGGACCGCCGGCATGTTGGCGAACGTGGGAGTGCGGACGTGCACGCGCGCGGGATTGCGCGAGTTCTCCTTCCACGTGACGCTATACATGACCTCGCCACGCGGCGCCTCCACGCGGCTGGTGGCTGTGCCAGAGACGAAAACCAGTTTTTCGCCAGCCGATGAGATCTCGCCGGGCGCCATTTTGGCCAGCGCCTGGCGGAGTATGTTGCAGCTCTCGATGATTTCGAGAGCGCGGACGAAGAGGCGGGCGCGGACGTCGCCGGCCTGCTCGACGGGGACTTCGAATTTCATCTCTGCGTAGGCCGCGTAAGGCGCGTCGCGTCGCAGGTCCTGCGGGATGCCCGAGGCGCGAGCCGTGGGGCCGACGACGGCACAGGAGATCGCTTTCTCGTGCGTGAGCACGCCGATTCCGGCGCAGCGCGAGCGAGCGGTGGAACTAGTGGTGAAGATGGGGATGACGGTGCGCATCATCTCGCGTTCCAGCTCATCGATCATGGGAACCAGCGCGATGGGGTCCTCGATGTCGCGATTGACGCCGCCCACATGGTTCATGGAGTAGTTGACGCGGTTGCCGGAGATCGCCTGCAGCACGTCCATTACTTTTTCGCGCAGCGCGAAGCAGGTCATGAACATGGTCTTGAAGCCCATGAGCTTGGCGGCGATGCCGGCCCAGAGAACGTGCGAATGCAGGCGCTCGAGCTCGGCCATCACTACGCGAATGTATTGCGCGCGCGGCGGAGCTTCAAGGCCGGTCAGCTTTTCCATGGCCTGGCACAGCGTGAGCGTGTGAATGAAGGAGCAGATGCCGCAGACGCGCTCCATGAGAGCGATGACCTGAACGTAGTTGCGCGTTTCGGCCAGGTGCTCGATGCCGCGGAAGTTGAAGCCGATGTTGAGCTCGGCATCCACCACCGTTTCGCCCTCGCAGATCATGTTGAGCTTATAGGGTTCTTCAAGGCCGGGATGGTAGGGCCCCATGGGGATCTTGTAGCTCATTTAGCGACCTCCTTTTGTCCCTGCAGGCCGGAAGCGGGATTGTCCTGCACTGGGGCTTCGCGCAGATTCACGCCGGGCTTGTCGCCAGCGCGGAGCAACAGCGGCTCATACACGCGGCCTGTGAAGTCGATGGCGAAGCCTTCGTGGACCTCGCGCTCGATCCAGTCCGCGGCTTCGCAAAGGTCATAAATACTGTCAATCTTGGCGCTCTCGGGCGATTTGCCGGCGATTTGAAAAGGAAAGCCGAGCAGCCATCCCTGGAGATCCCAGTGGTACTCGAGGCGGAATCCCGCATCGCCGGGCAACTCGTAGGCAGTGATGGTGACGAAGCGCGCTCCTGCGGCGTTCATGGCCTGAGTGACGTCGCGGATGTTTGCCGCGCCGGGATTCAGCCAGTGCGTGCCGCGGCTCTCAACCCACGGCTCGGAAACTCCCAGCTTTTCGCGGATGGTTTCGAGAGCGATCATTGTGCGCCTCCGGTTACGGGACTTGACACGGCCGCGCCGGCGGGCGGTACAGCAGCGGGCGGTGCGGCAGGTTTGGGCGCAGGCGGCCTGCGCGCCACCGTATAGGACTTCTTCAACTCGCCCTGCGTGGTGTAGATGGGCGGAACGGCCTCTTGCTGCGAGAGCGCGTGTTCGGTGTGCCCTTCCTTCAGAGCGTGTTCCGCGCAGCCTTCAACGCAGCGCCCGCAAAAAGTGCACTGGCCGGGGTTATAGCTCCAGGTGAATTCGCCTTTTCCGGCCTTGAAGTCGATGGCGCGCGAAGTGCAGCGAAAGCGGCAGACCGCGCAGCCCGTGCAGAGGGCCGGATCGAACAGGACCAGTCCGCGGAAGCGCGGAGTGACTCGCGGCCGTGCAGGGAAGAGTAACGTCTGGTAGCCGCGCACCAGATTTTTCCACAGCATGGTGAGGATGTTCATGACCGGAACCTCACGAAAATCGCGGAGGAAATGGCAAGAACCGCGAAGATGAGCGTGCACTGCCAGTAGAAGCGCACGCTGGAGTCAATGGCGAGGCGCGCGGTGGCGGCGGCGAGCGCCGAAAGCAGGAGCACGACGACGAACGAAATGGCGACGAAGATGCAGGCGGCGAGCCACGCGATGCTGACGTGCGGCGCGACGAGCGTGGCCACGAGGCCCGTGCCCGCAACCCACTCCAAACCGTGCGAGAGCTCCCACATGGCGAGTTCGGGGCCTGCGTATTCGGTCATGGGTCCGGCGTAGATCTCTTGCTCCGCATTGGGCAGCGAGAAGGGATTGATGTGCAGCTTGGCAGGCAGGCAGACGAGAATTGCGAGAATGCCGATCCAATGCAGCGGGGTGAAGGGCGCAGAGGCCAGGGCGTCAAGTTTAAATGTATGTTGCGACGCCGCGATAGAAACGACGGCCAGCAGAAAGACGATGTTGTATGAGACGCTGAGCGCGGCCTCGCGCGCCGAGCCGATTTCGCCGAAGATCGACCGCGACGAGAAGCCGGCTGCGATGATGCAGATGGACGGCAGTTCGAGCAGCGCCAGGAGCAGGATCAAATCGCCTTCGAAGCCGCCAGAGGACGGCAGCACGGGCAGCAGGCCGACGGCACCGGCGGCGGCCGAAACCGCGATCAGAGGCCAGGCGCGCATTAGCAGGCCTGCGATTCCGTTACGTGGCGGCGTGCTTTTGCCGAGCAGCTTGATGAAGTCCCAAAACGGCTGCATAAACGGCGGGCCGACGCGCTCCTGCATCAGTGCGACCGATTTGCGCTCAACCCAGAGGAAGAACCATGCGGCGGGCACGGCGAAGAGCAGTCCCGGAAAGATGAGCAGGCGCGCGAGTGCGGTGAGAAGGGTCATTGCTTGGCCTCCTCAACAGCGTTGGCGATGGCGACAGCAGTTGTCGGCGGATTGCTGCCGCGCTCGGCGAGAATTTGGGCTGCTTTCGCAACGCCGGCGATGATCGCGTCAGGCCTCGGCGGGCAGCCGGGAACGAAGACGTCGACGGGCAAATGCTTGTCAAGCGGCCCATCGAGAGTTCGGCTGTCGATGAAGACATTCGTCGTAGCCGGGCAGGAGCCGATGGCGACCACGGCTTTAGGCCCGAGCACCTGGTCGTAGACGGTCTTGACCGTGCCCACGGCTTTGCGAGTGACCGGCCCGGTAACGCAGAGAATGTCGGCGTGACGCGGGCTGCCCTCAAGGCGCACGCCCAACTGCTCGGCGTCGTAGCGCGGCGAGAGCGCGGCCACAATCTCAATGTCGCAGCCGTTGCAACTGCCCGAGTTCATGTGGAAGAGCCAGGGGCTGCGGCGGCGCGCGGTGCACATGAGTCGATTCCAGAGGTTCATGGGCGCACCCCCAGCAGGATTTGCCACGCGCTGGGCCAGATGCCTGCGGCGACGAGAATGACGGCCAGCACAACGATCGTGGCCTTGAGAGCAAACGGTTCGCGCGCAGCAGATTTGGACGCCGCCTTAGCCGGGGCATTGTCGGGCGGTGGCATAGCCTCAACCGGTGGACCCCACCAGTTGCGCGAGAGCGCCAGGGCGTAGGCGATGAGCGCGAAGATCGATGACAGAATGAGAATGACGAGCGGCCAGACTCCGATTTGCAACGCTGTGGAGTAAAGCCTCCAGCGGCCGATGAAGCCGAGCGTAGGCGGAACGCCGAGCATGGCCAACATTCCGAATAGAAAACCGAAAGCGCTGACCGGATAACGCGCGGCGAGTGCGATGGGCTCGATCTCAAGCTCGCACGCGGACTCAGGGGCTGCGAGGCAGATGAAGAGCAGCGCCTTGGCCAGCGCGTGCGTTGCCGCGGCGATCAGCGCGCCCTGCGTTCCAATGACGCTCATCGACGCTGCGCCGAGAAGCAGGAAGCCAACGTCTTCTGCAGTCGACAACACCAGCAGGCGTTTAAGGCTGCGCTGGGTGAGCATCAATAGTGAGGCGATGAGCGAGGTTCCGACAGCAACGTAGACCCACAGCGCCTGCGGCGTGAGCGATAACGGAGAAGCCTGCGCGGCGATGCAGAACTCGCCGAAGGCGGCCATGTCCACGACCGCGATGATGACGCCGAGGACCAGGGCTGGCAATTCGTCCGCCAGCTTAAGCAGCCAGAAGAACAGCGGTACCGCGGCCAGCTTGATACAAACGCTGGTGAAGAGCAGAGCGCGCGCCCATTCCGAAGCGCCGCGATCGGCCAGCAGGTCGCTCGCGATCATCGATCCGGCCGAGATGAGAACCACGGCCAAGTAGGTGAGCTTTGCGCCTTGCGATCGCGCGGTACGCCAAACCAGCAGGACAGTTAGTAGCGCGGCGGCTTCGAGCAGACCCAGGCGCAGCCACGCATTCACGACGAGGAGCCCGCTGACGGTTACCGCACCAATCAGGAGAATCTCCGGCACGAGCTTTCGCCCAGCGGCGCTGGTGAGAGCTGCGACCAACAGCGCACCCGCAGCGATGGCGACGGCGAAGATCAAGAGCGGCGAGATTTGCTCGGAAGGCGCGATGGCAGGGAGCCGCGTCGAGACGGTTCCGGGCACGATCCAGCGGGCGAGAGCGAATAACGCCGCAGCGAAGACAACAACCAAAACCGCAGCGCGGCGCTCCATCCAGGCGAAGACGGCGCCAAGCGCGTGCGAAACGGCTTGCAATCCGGCCCAAACGCTCAAATAAACACGATCGACATTCGACCAGCGGAAGAACGAGTGCCAGTGTGCCTGGAAAATCTCAGAGAAATCCCCGGCTGTGAGCCGTCCCTGGTCGCTCAGCGGTTCGCCACCGGTAAAGATTCCGCCGCCCGCACCAGCCAGAGCTGCGCCTGAAGACGCAACCGGACGCGCGGCGTAGGCGACCACATAAATCGCTCCGCCGACAACGAGTGAGACGAGCGCAAGCACGAGGCCGCCTGTTGAAGAGAAGCTGCCCGCATCGGCCGAGAGGCCGAGCCAGGTGACGTGCACGCCGGCGCCAACGCCAAGCGCCAGGAGAATCGGGTTGAGGAAATAGTTGACGGCCAGCTGCGGTGCAACGCCAAGAACCACGCTGCCCGCGGCCAGGAATCCCATGCCCCACACCATCGTTGGCGGTGATTCATGCGCATCCTTCGTTTGCTCTGTTGTTGGTCCAAGAAACACCGCGCTGGTTGCCTTGGCGCCAAGAAACACCGTGCCCAGGCTCGCTGCCCATGCCACCATGGCGGGCACGGCCCAGCCGGCCTGCAACGCCGCGGCGTAGAGCATCCACTTGCTAGCGAAACCGCTCATCAACGGAATGCCCATCATGCTGCCCACGCCGATCAGCCACGAAAGCGTCGTCCGTGGCATCTTCGAGGCCAGGCCGCCAAGCTTGTTCATGTCGCGCGTGCCGGTTGCATGCTGCACGCTTCCGGCGGTCAAGAACAGCCCGCCTTTGAAGAACGCGTGATTGAGGCAGTGCAGCAGCGCGGCGGTGATGGCGAGCGGCGTGCCGATGCCAAGGCCCATCATCATGTAGCCGATCTGGCTCACGGTCGAGAAAGCCAGCATGCGCTTCAGGTCGGTCTGCACCATGGCGTACATCACGCCGACGGCCATGGTCACGGTTCCGACCCACATCAGGCTCTCGCCCCAGGCGGCAGGCCATGCGCCAAAGCTGTGCATGCGTGCGGCCAGATACACGCCAGACGTGACATAGCAAGCCGAGTGCAGCAGCGCGCTCACCGGAGTTGGCGCGGCCATCGCTTCGGGAATCCATGTGTGCAGCGGAACCTGCACGCTCTTGGCCACCAGTGCGACGAGCATCAGCGCGAAGATGCCGCCGGTAAAGCTGTGCGCGACAGCGGGATCGGTCCACAACGCGGTGCCAGCGCGGTGATAGAGGATGAGAATCGCGGCGAGCAATCCGTAGCCGGCGATGTGCGTCATCATCAGCACCTTGCGCGCGCCGTTCACCGCTTCGCGGTTGGTGTACCAGAAACCCACGAGTGTGAACGAGCACAGGCCCACCAGCTCCCAGCAGAGATAAAAGATGAAGAGATTGGCGCTGTAGACGAGCGCGATGAAGCCGCCAATAAAGACGAGCATGATCGCGTAGAAGCACGTGGCCGACTTGTCGTGCGCCATGTAGCCAATCGAATAGAGCAGCACCAGGCCGCCTATGCATGCACCCATAAAGGCGAAGAGCACGCTGAGCGCGTCGACGTGAAGAACGAAGGCTAGCGGCCCATCCCACGGCAGCGGATTCAGGTCGATGGCCTGGCCGCTGCGGACCCATGGCGCGATGCCGGCGACGGCGACCAGAGCGGGCAAACAGCTCAAGAAAGCGAGGATTCCCTTGGTGCGCGCGGAGCACAGGCGCGCCACGAGAATCTGCAGCACGGCGCCTGCGAGAAGCGAGCATGGAGCCATCAATATGAGGGTTGGCGCATCCATGCCTTCATGTTGAGCGTGCAGCCGTTAGGGTTGATGTGACCGCGCACACAGGGAGGAATTCGGACGATTGAAGTCCGGTATTTCATACCACAAGGTGGGAAATGACCGACGCACTCGCTGGCTCGGGCTTCGAGTGTTTGGGCTTTGAGTGTTTGGGCTTCGGGCAGGAACCGCCGATTCGCGCGCCGCTTGGATCGTGCGCGGGCCACTTGGGGCTACAATGCGGCGGGGGATTTGTTCGCGATGAATTCATCTTCGAAAGCGCGCTTTTATCTCGCTATTGTTCTGCTGTTGTCGTTCTTCACCGCCGGACTCGTGCCGGGCCAGACTGTCGTGAGCGAAACGGAGCGCGTCGCTGCGCAATTGCCGGCGCAGGCTCACGGAGTTGTGGAGCGGCTGTTGAGCCTGGGCCAACTTCCTGCCGGCACGTGGAAGATGCACTCGGGCGATTTGGCGCACGGCGAGGCGGTGAGTTTAGACGAGACCGACTGGCAGCCCGCAGCGCTGATGGCGAGAGCGCCGAACGATGCCGTCTGGTTCCGGCAGACGATCCAGATTCCCGATACGCTCAACGGCTACGACCTGACAGGCGCGCGCATCTGGTTCCAGTTTCACGCCACCGCCAACGGACCGATGCCGGAGATGATCTACTTCAGCGGCCGCCGCGTGGCCATGGGCGAGGATCTGGAGCCGATCGTGCTCGAGGATGACGCGCGGCCCGGTGACAAAATCGTCATTGCGGTCAAGCTGCTGCACACCGTCGATGTGAAGACCTTCCGCGGCGCAACGCTGAATATCGATTTTGCGAGCGGACGGCCGAATCCTGAGGACCTGGCGCAGGAGTTTCTGTCGGCGTGGGTCTTACTGCCGAGCCTGGAGCCCACGGATGTCGAGGGGAAGATGAACGCGACGGCTACCTTGTACGGGGCCATTGGCGCCGTGGATGTGGCGGCGCTGGACACGGCCGAAGCGGCGACCGGCGATGCGCGAGGGCAGGCCGAGGCCAAGTTCGACGCCAGCCTGAAGGCCGCGCAGAGCCAGCTTGAGGCGCTGCGGCCCTTGCTCGAGACCGCGACGTTTCACCTTTCCGGCAACTCGCACATCGACGCGGCTTGGCTGTGGCCGTGGACCGAAACTGTCGATGTCGTCCGGCGTACCTTCGGGACGGCGCTGCAGTTGATGAACGAGTATCCGGGCTACACCTACACGCAATCGGCCGCGGCCTACAACGACTGGATGGCGCAGAAGTATCCGGAGATGAACGCGGAGATCAAGAAACGCATCGAGGAGGGCCGTTGGGAGATTGTGGGTGGCATGTGGGTCGAGCCGGACCTGAATATGCCCGATGGCGAGTCGCTGGTGCGCCAGTTGCTGGTGGGCAAGCGCTGGTACAAGCAGGCCTACGGCGTGGACGTGCGCATCGGCTGGAACCCAGATTCCTTTGGCTACAACTGGCAACTGCCGCAGATCTACAAGAAGAGCGGCATCGACTACTTCGTTACGCAGAAGATGGAGTGGAACGACACCAATCAGCTTCCGTTCAAGCTGTTCTGGTGGCAGTCGCCCGACGGATCGAAGGTGCTGGCGTATTTTCCGCACGGCTACGGCAATGAAGACCTGCGCCCGCTACGTTTGGCGGATGATCTTGCGGCCGCACGGCAACGGGCTACTGGAATGGAAGACATGATGGACCTCTACGGCGTGGGCGATCACGGCGGCGGGCCCACGCGAGCCATGCTCGATGAAGGTTTTCACTGGACGGCGCCGGATGCGGCTTCGGTGACGGCGGATGGCGGCGCGCCGGTGACGCCTCACTATGAGTTCGGCACGGCGCAAAGTTTTTTCTCGGCGGTTGAAAAGCAGATCGCGCCCGACAGCCCCGTCTGGAATTACCAGTCGATTGCGAAGGGTTACACTGCGCCGGCCACCGTGCCGGGCAAGGTGGCGATTCCCACTTGGGACTCAGAGCTGTATTTCGAATATCACCGTGGCGTCTTGACGACGCAGGCCAACCACAAGCACAACATGCGGACGGCGGAAGAGGAGATGTTGAACGCGGAGAAGTGGGCAAGTTTCGCATGGGCGTTGGGCGGATGGGAATCAATTTCGTACCCGGCCGCTGAACTCAACGAAGACTGGAAAAAAGTTCTGTTCAATCAATTCCACGATTTGGCAGCGGGATCGGGCATTGCGGTCATCTATAAGGATGCGCAGAAGGACTACGATTGGGTACGGATGTCGACGGATGCCGTTAGTGCCCGTTCCCTCAGCAGGATCGTAGAGTCATTGGACGCCTATACGGGGAAGCCGAAAGCGGCGAGCCGCGTCCTCGTTGTCTTTAATCCACTTGGGTGGAAGCGCTCGGGAACTGTGATCGCACACATCCCCGGCTATGACGGCTTTACCTTAGATGATTTGGTCACCGGAGAGCACTTCACAAACTATGGGATCACTCCATTGAGGGAGATCGACCCGGACAAGAACACCTATGACTATGAAATTCCTATTAGAGATGTCCCCGCACTTGGATTCAAGGTCTTCCGCATCACGTCTGGATGCAACGAGAAGAACTGCAGCACGATGGACGACACGATTCTCATGCACGACGATGACTTCAAGCCCAATCCGGCGTATCGTTCGCGGACGATTGATAACGACCTACTAACTGTGAAAATCGACCAGGATACCGGCTGCATTCGTAGCATCGTTGAGAAATCGTCGGGATTTGAATTCATCCCCCCAGGTGAATGTGCGAATCAACTCCAGTTTTTCAAGGACACGCCGAAGCAATACGATGCATGGAATATCGATCCTGGCACATTGGATCAGAAACTCGAAGCTCCCGCGAAAGCTGACGAGGTACTCGGCGGAAACTTTGAGTTTCAAGTCAAAAGCCATTTTGGGAACTCCAAAATTGTGCAGACGATCCGGCTTGACGGAGATCAGGTTGACATCGAAAACGATATCGACTGGCACGAGAAGCATGTGCTGCTCAAGGCTGCGTTTCCGCTGGCCGTGACGAGCGACTTTGCGACGTACGAGATTCCCTATGGCTCGATTGTGCGGCCGACGACGCGCAACAACTCCTTCGAAAAAGCACAGTTTGAGGTTCCGGCGATGCGCTGGGCCGACCTGAGCGGTGCGGGCGCGGACGGAAAGGTCCACGGACTGAGCATTCTGAACCAGGACAAGTACGGGTACGACGCGGCGGGGAATGTGCTGCGCATTACGCTGCTGCGCTCGCCGACGTGGCCCGATCCCGATGCCGACCAGGGCGAGCACCACTTCCACTACGCGCTCTATCCGCACGCGGGCACGTGGAAGGACGCGCTCACGGTGCGGCACGGTTGGGAGTACGACTATCCGCTGCGGGCGGTGGTGACGACGGCGCACGCGGGTTCGCTGCCGCCGGAGCATTCGTTTGCTTCGGTCTCGCCCGACAACGTGGTGCTGACCGCCGTGAAGAAAGCCGAGGACGCGAACGGATTGATTTTCCGCGTATATGAGTGGGCGGGGAAGGAGACGACGGCCGAGTTCCACGTGCCGTCGGGCGCGACGGGTGCAACGGTCACGAATCTGATGGAGCAGCCGGAGGGCGAGCCGCTGCCAGTCTCAACCGAAAAAGGGGGCGACGTGGTCAAAGTTCCAATTCATCCGTACGAGATTCTGACGATACGGGTGGACTATACGAAGGCAGGAAGTAGCCAGTAAGGGATAGGGGACAGGGGAGTGCGGGCGAAGACGCCCGCACGACAGCCGGCGAGGACGCCGGCGCTACAAGAGAACAGGGAACAGCGGACAATAAACAGGAAAGCTGATGGCTGATTTGTTAATCTGACTAGAGCAAGGAGCCCGCGCCATGCACATTACTTCCCCGTTCTTTGTCGTCCCAGTGATCATCGCCGTCTTTGTTGCGTCGATTCTGTTTGCTACCAGCAGCAAGGAAGACGGACCCTCGGCGCATTGACCGCGGCGAATTGTCCGGGGCTGAAGCCCCTCGTAGGCAGGTGCGCGAATCCAGGGGGCTGAAGCCCCCTGCTCCCTCCGTTTTCCCGGAGCCTTTCGCCCGCCAGAATCCAGGGGGCTGAAGCTCGTTGCTCCCTCTGCTGTTCCATCATCGCCGCAGTTTCAGATCTCCGAGCGGTTGCTCCTTCATCGACTTAATTCCAGGCTTCCGACCCGGGTCTCCGGAACATTTGGCCTGCCGGCGGCGTATAACGTCCCAAGAGGGCGATTGCCATGACACGGAACTCGACGCGGAACTCGGCAGGCCAGTTGGCACGGAACACAACACGGAGCGCGATGGTCTACGCGGGCGAGATTTTTGCCTGCCTGGTTGCCTGCTCGGTTTTGGCGGCTGGGATTGCCGGCTGCAGAGTGAACGTGGACAAAGGCGCCAACGGCGAGGAGAAGAAGGTCCAGATCGATACCCCCTTCGGCGGAATTCACGTAAACACCGACCAGACCAGCGCCGCGGACCTCGGCCTGCCGGTCTATCCGGGCGCGGAAATCGTGAAGGACAACGACAGCGGCAAATCGGCGGACATCCACATGGGCTTCGGCGAGTGGGAGCTGCGCATGAAGGTGGTCAACTACTCCACCACCGACAGCCAGGATAAGGTCGTCGCGTTTTACAAGAACGCGCTCACCCGCTATGGCAACGTGATTTCGTGCCAGAACAACGCTGCTGTGGGCACTCCGACGACAACCACTGAAGGATTGACCTGCTCCGACAATGAGAGTCCTAACGTTAGCGTCGACGACCACGGCGAATCGTACGGCTGGCATTCCAGCCATGGCGGCTTTCAGTTGAGAGCCGGCTCCAAGCGTCACCAGCACCTCGTCGGATTTGAGAGCTCAGCCCCCGGCCAGACCCGATTTGCTCTTGTGGCGCTCGACCTGCCGGCAGGGGTCGCGGGCGATTCCGGCAAAAGCGAATGAGGCGCTGCCTGCGCTAACGAGTTGGGCGCAGGATCATCGGCCTGGAAGCCGCCCGTTCCGGCGCGGCCTGCGCCCGATTTCCGCCCAGATTTCCACCACACCGCTCGGACCGAGACTCCTCCGGCACCTTGCGCCCAGGGACCGCGCCGCATTTTCCGTGCGCCGAAGCCCATAAAATCGAGATCGCTGCGCAAGTGTCGTGCTCTAAACCTTCAAAATGCGCACGTTTCTATCTTCAGGTCCGGCCGCGTCGAAGAAGACAGCGAATCCAGCCTGAGTTTCCGCCCCAATTGTGCAGAGGTTTGGGTGACTCCCATCACAGCGTACCCCGTTTGCTAAAGCGCAGAATAACGCCGGTTTGAGGGTATTCCAGGGTTTACCCGGAGGCGCTACCCGTGATGGAACGATCCATGCCGCCGCACGTTCTCTTGGGGATGTGCGGAGGCGGCTCAAGATGACCTGGAGCGAGGATTACCAGCGCAAGCGCATGAGTGCGGCGCAGGCGCTGGAAGGTGTAACTTCCGGCGCTCGTGTCTGGATACAGTCGGGCTGCGGCACTCCTTCGGTTCTGGTTGACGCGCTGGTGGCCCGCGCCGCCTCGTTGCGCAACGTCGAAATCATTCACATGAAGACGCTGGGCGCAGCGGACTACACGCGTCCCGAATACGAAGGCCACTTCCGCCATCGTGGCCTTTTTCTGGGCGACAACGTGCGCGAAGCGGTGTGCAACGGGCGCGCCGACTACACGCCCATCTTCTTGAGCGAGATTGAGGGCCTCTTCGAGTCGGGCGCCCTACCGCTCGACGTGGTGCTGATGCAGGTGTCGCCGCCGGATGCGCACGGGTTTGTGAGCCTCGGGACGACTGTGGACTGCACGCTGACGGCGATTCGCTACGCGCGGATCGTGATTGCCGAAGTGAACCGGCAGATGCCGCGGACACATGGCGAGACGAACCTGCACGTGAACCACATCTCCGCCGTTGTGGAGACGGACCGGCCGCTGCTTGAGCTGGAAGTGGAGCCGTGCACCGAGCTGCACATGCGCGTGGCGCGCAACGTGGCCGCGCTCATTCCCGACGGCGCAACGCTGCAGACCGGCATTGGAGGAATCTCCGAAGCTGTGCTGCACTGCCTCACCGACAAGCGCGATCTGGGCATCCACACCGAGATGTGCCCGGATGGCGTGATCGACCTGATGGAGTCGGGCGTGATTAACGGCGAGCGCAAAACGCTGCACCGGGGCAAGGCCGTGGTGGCGTTTGTGCTGGGCACGCAGCGGCTCTTCGATTTCATCCGCGAGAATCCGAGCTTCGAGTTCAGATCCATCAGCTACACCAACGATCCATTTGTTGTGGCGCAAAACGACCGCATGGTGGCCATCAACGGCGCGCTGCAGGTGGACATGACGGGGCAGGTGTGCGCCGATTCTCTGGGCACGCGGCCTTATAGCGGATTCGGCGGCCAAATCGACTTTATTCGCGGCGCGGCGCGGTCCAAGGGCGGCGTGCCGATTATTGCGCTGCCTTCGACTGCGCGGAGCGGAGCAATCTCGCGCATTGTGCCGGTGCTGGAGCCGGGCGCGGGCGTGGTCACGTCGCGCGCGGACGTGCATTACGTTGTGACCGAGCACGGCACCGCTTATTTGCACGGAAAGACGCTGCGCGAGCGCGCCGAGGCGTTGATCGCGATTGCCGATTCGCGCTTCAGGGCCGAGCTGGAGGATTTTGCGGTGCGCTCGCACTACATGGAACGGAAGGCGGAGGGAGTGCTGGTTTGAATCGCGAGTTTGCGATTTAGCAAGTTAGCGTGCGCCTGCGCGCACGTTGGCGAGTTGGCAAGTTGGCGGATCGAGCAGGGGGATAAACGGGATGACCGAAGCGAACAAGCCGGATCGGAAGCAGGACAGGGGCCAGTTGCGCATCGACGAAGAGGAGTGCAAGGGCTGCGGTCTGTGCATCGAGGCCTGCCCGCCCAAGGTGATCTCGATGAGCGAGCGGCTGAATCACTACGGCTACCGGACGGCGTTGTATGCCGGCAGCGGATGCAGCGGGTGCGGCATCTGCTTCATGGCGTGCCCGGAGCCGGGCGCGATCACGGTGTATCGGTTGCTGAGCGCACACGAAGTTGAAGGGCGCGCTGCAAAGGCCGCAGCGGGGGGAGCGATCGAATGCGCAAGCAACTGATGAAGGGCAACGAAGCCATCGTCAAGAGCGCCATTCTTGCCGGATGCCGCGCGTTCTACGGCTATCCCATCACTCCGGCCAGCGAGATTGCCGAGGCTGCGGCGGAGTTTATGCCCAAGACAGGCGGCGTGTACGTGCAGGCGGAGAGTGAGGTTGCGGCCATCAATATGTTGTACGGCGCGGCGTCGGCGGGCGTGCGCGCCATGACGGCGTCGAGCGGCCCTGGCATCAGCCTGATGCAGGAAGGCATTAGTTACATGGCCGGAGCGGAGCTGCCTTGCGTGATCGCCGACATTACGCGCGGCGGTCCGGGCCTGGGCAATATCGGCGCCGAGCAGGGCGACTACCACCAGGTGGTGAAGGGCGGCGGCCATGGCAACTATCGGACGATCGTGCTGGCGCCGCACTCCGTGCAGGAGATGGCGGACCTGACCGCGTGGGCCTTCGAGCTGGCCGATCGCTATCGGAATCCGGTGGTCATTCTCGCCGACGGATTCATCGGGCAAATGATGGAGCCGGTCGAGTTTCCGCAGACGGCCACGCCGACGCACTCGCCGGAGTGGGCCGTCGCCGGGACCGCCGCGTCGCGCGGCAACATGATCACGTCGCTGGAGCTGGATTTTGACAAGCTGGAGAAGCATATTCGCGCATTGGAAGCTAAGTACAAGGTTGCCGAACGTCACGAGGCGCGCGCCGAGGAGTGGATGACCGCGGACGCAGAGATTGTGCTGGTGGGTTATGGCATCGTGGGGCGCATTTTGAAAGCCGTTACCGCCGAGGCCCGAGCTGCCGGGATCAAGGTGGGCGTGCTGCGGCCCATCACGCTCTATCCATTTCCGGTGGTGCAGTTCCAGCGGCTGGCATTCAACGCGCGTGTCTTCGCCGTGGTGGAGATGAGTACGGGCCAATTGATCGAGGACGTCAAGCTCGCGCTCAACGGATCGCGGCCGGTCGAGTTCCTGAGCCGGGTGGGCGGCAACGTGCCGTCACACGAAGAGGTTCTGGCGCTGGTCCGGGAGTTGGCGCGCCGCGACGATCTCGCGCAGCCAACTGAAGAAGAGGAGCGGGTGGCAAATGCCTACTGAACCGGCAGCAGAGTACGTGGTCGCGCAAGGCAGGGCCAGGTCATTCTACGAGCGCTATGAGCGCAAGGAAGACTTGCAGCACCAGACGCACTTCTGTCCCGGCTGCGGCCACGGCATCGTGCACAAGATGATCGCGAAGGCTATTGACGATCTGGGCGTGCAGGATCGCACGATCATGGTCGGCCCAGTCGGTTGCAGCGTCTTCACCTATTACTACTTTGACGTGGGCAACGTGCAGGCCGCGCACGGCCGCGCGCCCGCCGTAGCTACGGCCATGAAGCGCAGTCACCCGCAGAGCATCGTCGTCAGCTACCAGGGCGACGGCGATCTTTCGGCTATTGGGTCGGCGGAGATTCTGCATGCGGCCAATCGCGGCGAGAACATCACCGTGATCTTTGTGAACAACGCCATCTACAGCATGACCGGAGGGCAGGCCGCGCCCACAACTCTGCTGGGCATGAAGAGCACAACCACTCCGAACGGGCGCAACGCTGCCACGGAAGGTTATCCGCTGCACGTGAGCGAGCTGCTGAGCACGCTTCAGGCTCCTGTGTACATTGAGCGCGTGGGCCTGGGCGACAACAAACAAATTGCACAGACGGCAAGGGCTATCAAGCGCGGCATCGAGAACCAGGTGCAGGGATTGGGCTTCTCGCTCATCGAAGTGCTTTCGCCCTGCCCAACCATCTGGAAATTGAATCCGGTCGAGGCGCAACACTGGGTGCGCGATGTGATGGAGAAGGAATTTCGGCTCGGCGTGTTTTGCGACCGGACGAAAGAGCGGACGGAAAAGGCGGATCTGAGGCCAGTGACGCCGGACCCGGCGCTCGATGAGCTGCCGCGCATTCTTGGCGTTGCTGAGGATGATTTGCCGGAAGGCAACGCGGCGGCCCTCGCGAGCGACAAGGCAATCGACCTCGAAGTGCGTATTGCAGGCTTTGGCGGGCAGGGGGTTTTGCTTCTGGGCGAGATGCTGGCCGAGGCCGGCCTAGACGCGGGGCTGGAGGTCTCGTGGCTGCCCTCGTACGGGCCGGAGATGCGCTCGGGCACGTCGAACTGCCACGTGCGCCTGTCGCGCCAATCCATCGATTCGCCGTTGGTCACTTCGCCCAACATTCTGGTGGCGATGAACGAGCCTTCGCTGCGCAAGTTCGACAAAAGTGTGCGCTCGGGCGGATGGGTGATCTACAACGGCCAGGAGTTTCCTGCCGATTGCGTGCGCGAGGGCGTGCATGTCCTCGCCTGCCCGTTCACTGAGCTGGCCGATGAGCTGAGCGACAAGCGGGCAGCCAACATGGTGATGCTTGGCGCGCTGCTCGAGATTGCAGGAGCGCTGCCACAGGCGAGCATCGACGACGCATTGCGCAGGCTTGTTAAGAATCCGCGCTGGGTGGAACTGGACGAGCGCGCCCTGGCGCGGGGAAGGGAACTGTACCGGGAATCGCTTGTGGAGGTGTGACATGAAGGCGGATGCCGATCCCAACCTGATTGTGTATTTCGGCGGGCAATATGGGCCCATGCGCGAGGCGCGCATCGGAATCCTGACCCATGCGCTGCATTACGGAACCGGTGTGTTCGAAGGCATTCGCGCCTACTGGAATGAGCCTGCCCGCGAGCTTTACGTTCTTCGGCCCAAGGAACACTACGAGCGCTGGAAGCGAAACTGCGGAATTCTGCGCATCGATGTGCCGTTCACGCCCGAAGAGTTGTGTTCGATCACGATCGAATTGGCGCAACGCAACGCGTTTCATGCCGATCTCTACATCCGGCCGCTGGCCTACAAGAGCGCGGAGCGCATTGGCGTGGCCATCGACGACGAGAACAGCTTTTTCATCGCCGCGCTTCCCTACGGCGAATATCTGCATAGCGAGAACGGCCTGCACGCCGGAGTCAGCTCCTGGCGGCGCATCGAGGACAATGCCATTCCGCCGCGCGCCAAGATCTGCGGCGCCTACGCGAACAGCGCATTGGCCAGCGACGAAGCGCGCCGCTCGG
>CAZANC010000021.1:0-22075 GCA_964486495.1 uncultured Occallatibacter sp. | reverse complement strand
TGCTCGCGACCAAGCAGCCGTTTACTGCGATTGTTGCGTTCAATGACATTTCGGCAATCGGCGCGATTCGCGCGTTGAAGGATTTCAACCTGCGCGTGCCAGAGGACGTTTCTGTCATCGGCTTCGACGACATCAAGGCGGCGGCGTTCACCTTGCCGCGTCTGACGACGATCAATCAACCGCTCGAGGAAATTGGCAGAGTGGCGACGCAGAGCCTCTTGAATCGCATTCACAACACAGTTCCGCCCCGCGATGAGATCAAAGTTGAACCGGAGCTGGTCATTCGCGAATCAACGGGGCCGGTGAAGGGCTAAAGCATCCGCACTTTTTGATGGGATAAGCTTGATAGATAGGTAAAACAAGATTTCAGTTCAATGTCACGTCGCAGCTGAATATCTGTCCCGGCCGAAGCGCACGCAGCGTGGTTTGAGACGGGCAGCGATGCGAAACAGAAGGCGGCGAGGACAAAGTTGCGCGACGGGTTCGGCATCGTGCTCTCCATGACCCGAAATGGGCCGCGCCAGGAAAGTGAACAGGTCTGGTGCGGGATTCCGCTGGCAGCTTATGAGCGGCGTCGGGTTTGCGAATCAACGCACAGACATCCGCGCCGCGCTTCAAGAGTTCCGCGACAACCACAGAACCCACGTTTCCCGTTGCTCCAGTAACCAACACTTTCATGTCTCCTCCGCTCTTTCCGGATGGCCTGCGTCCGATTGGTGCTTCGAGTGTTCGGTTTGAGACGCCTGCTTGAGATCAGATGAGAGCACCTCATCCTATGTTGTCTATAGAAGAGATGCGATACGTGGAGCCCTTGGCGCCTCGACACACGCAAATCTGCCTTGCGCCAATGCAAGGGCAGGATGACAATTACCTCATGTTCTGTTTGATACAGAAACTGCAGTGCCGCGACTGTAAACCGCGAACCCCTGAGTGCGTTTAGGAGAGAAGCAATGCCTATCAGTACCAGTACCTTGTAGACCACACTATGCCGCACCATGTTGATCTGAACGACGTCCGGACCTTTGTGATCGCCGCGCAAGCGGGAACTCTGAGTGCTGCCGCGAGGACGCTCAATCAACCAGCTTCGACGGTGAGCAGATCTCTCACTCGTCTTGAAACTCGCCTGGGCATTCTTCTTGCTCAACGCGGTCCGAAGGGATTGATTTTGACGGACGCAGGCAGGGAGTATCTTCTTGCCTGTAGACGTGCGTTGCGGACGCTCACAGACGGGGAGGAGTTTTTAGAGGCCCGCCGCTCTGACCCAAGTGGCACTATCAAAATCGCGTGCCCGCTGACGATGGCCCGCGAAATACTCGCGCCCCTGCTGAAGGATTTCGTTGCGCGCTTTCCGTCTCTGAAAATGGAAATTGAACCATACTCTTTTGGCTGGGATCAGGAACCCCGTGAAGATGTGGATGTGTTCTTCAAACTAAAAGCGCCAAAGGACTTGCTTCGTCGGGTTCGGTCCTATCCTGGAACTGCCCGGGGACTCTTCGCGAGTCCGGCGTACGTGAACGTGGCCGGAAGTCCAGCTAACCCCACCGAACTCGCTGCCCATCGCTGTGCGGGCTCAGGAGTTTGGAGGCTGTCCCGCGGGTCTAAAGAGGTCAGCCCAAACATTGCATTTCACGTCGTGACCAGTGATCCTGGTATCAATCTGCCGTTTGCTCTCGACGGGCTTGGCATCACTGTCCTGCCGCTGTGGCTGGCAATGCACCCGGACAACCGGAGCAGGCTTGTTCCGATTCTTCCGCACTGGAGGCCGGAACCGATCACATTGTGTGCACTTTTTTTCGGTTCATCCCGACTCACTCCGAAAGTGGAAGGGCTTCTTGACTTTCTAGCTGAGTACATTGGAACGGCCCGTGATCCACGACTGAAGTCTGGTCGTGCAAAGGAATACTTCACAGACCTGACCCTTTCTCCAACGTCTGGACCTTGAGCAATTGGGCCGAGCCTTACTGCAGACAGAAGAGAGCGATGGCGATCATGGACTTTGTCACACGCGTCGAGTTCCATCGATCCAGACCTTTTGTGAGCAGCGGGAGAGAGAGAAGACTTTTGCCATGTCTTAAACTCTACCTAAGCCGCTGATGAGTCACAATGCTATGTAGCGCATTTCGCAAAGGAACGGCTCTGGATTGGATAGCAATCGCCGATGCGCGTTTCTGCGGCTGTCGGCTCTCGAATCTGCTGGCAAACATGCGCAGCAAGTGCGCGTGGGCCGGTGACCATCCGGAGCAGGCGCTTCGTCTTGTCAACCGGATGTTGTTCGAGAATACGGACCCACGCGCGTCGGCGTCCCCAAATCGACCGCGCCCTTCATCTTCTGCTTGAGCCGCGATGCAGCGTCGTAGCTCACGTTTAGGATCGCTGCGACCTCGCTGGGCGCGTAGTTTTGCTCGGGCTCAATCGTGATCGTCCGCTTGCGCATCCGCTGCTTGTATCCATGGCGTCCAGTGTTCGTGAGCACTTCGTAGATGTCTCTGCCCACCTTGCGGAGGTCGGGCTTACGACCTTGAGGGTAATCGATGCTGAGGGACATCGAATGCAGGTTAAGAATCTTGTCCGGGCTGAAGATGCTCATGTTGTCCAATGCCCGCTGTCCCTAAAACCGTCCCAATAAAATACGAAACAGGTGAAACCTGCGAAATGGGCGAAATCTTCCTGTCTGTATTTTCAACTACTTGCGTGTTTTCAATATGTTACGAAAGTCCTGCGGGGAACGAGTCCTACCTGAGGAGCCAAAGATCAATAGCTTACAGCCGGTTGATCCTCAGCCCCACAAGATCCCAAGGTAACGCTAAGACTGCCAGGCACTGTCAAGCAGCCGCTGCATACCAGCCAAAGTCAGAGATGCCCAACTCTTCCCCCCTTGAGTTTGAGAATCCGCCTCGGCAGGAGAAGCGTTCAGCTCCGACGTGACACCAAAATTGAAACTTGTTTTACCTATGTATCAAGGAGGGTCGTTCTATTGCACCGGCACGGATGGCTGCTCCACCAGCTTGAATCGCTTCTTGTCGGTTTCCTGCTGGAGCGCAGACTGCTGTAAATCTGAGAGACGCTTTACCAGTGCCTGAATTTCGTCGCGCTGCCCGCTCTGTCCGGAGTGCCGCAACGCAATGATGAGATGATACAGTGCGCTTTGGTCGGAAGGGGCGTACTGCAGCGCAAGCCGGCATTGTTCAATGGCAAGGCTGTATTGGCCAGAACTCATGTACATGCTGGCAAGCAGATCCCTCGCCTGTACCAAGTCCGGTTTTAGTTTTACCGCCAGCAGTGCGGAACCCATTGCTTCACCAGATACCGCAGGGCCACTGTCGGGTTTCTGATCGACAAGCAATTTGGCGAGGAGAAAATGCAGTAAGGCACTATCCGGATGAGCTCTTAATTGCGCGCGTATCTCCGAAATCGACAATGCCTTGTCGGAGTGGGTCTTGTCGGACATATCCCTTTGAAATTCGACAATGTCCTTGGCATACAAACTTACGCTCTGCTTCTCGTCAAGGCGCTCGGCGGTATTGAAATCGGCTTCGGCCTTGTCGAATTCCGCTAGCTGCCCATAGAGCAAACCGCGTGAGATATATAAGGAAGGGTTGTTAGGGATTCGTGCCAGGCCGGCATTCATCATGTCGATCCCAAGTTGAAAGGAATCGTGATCCAGACAGAGGGTCGCAAATGCTACATAGTAATCTGCATTCGCCGGGTTCAAGACAATCGCCTGGTGAAGAAGAGACACAGCTTGGGGAGTATTGCCCACAGCCTCATAAGCCTGGGAAGCCAGGCTCAAGATATCCGGATCTGCCTGGTCAGGCGTGAGCAATGGTTCGAGTACTTTGAGCGCGGCATCATTCTGTTTCGCATCGACGAGTAGCACCGCAAGATCGTACTTTGGATAGGTGCTCCCGGGAAATAGCGCAGCAAGCTGTTCAAATACAGGAACAGCCTTCTGCGGTTGTTTTGTTTGCACAAGACAATTGCCATATGCTTCCAAAGAGCCAGGATGAGTGCTGATCGCGTCCGCGCTGAGCAGAAAATGGTCAATGGCTGCCGAGCAATTCCCCTGTTTCTCCTCGAGGTTTGCGAGCATTTCGTGTGCGATCTGATCGTTCGGATCGGCTTTCAAAATCCTTTCAAGCAGCGGGATTGCGCGCATATCCCGTGACTGATAGAGGAGCTGTACTTCGCCCTTCAAAGCTGCGGGGTAGTTTGGGGAGAGGCTCAGCGCCTTTTGAAAAGCATCTATCGCATCATTGTTGCTGCCCTTGATCGAAAGTACGATTCCGTCCAATGCCCAAAGCCGGAAGTCGTTGGGCGTTTGGTGCAAGGCCGATGTTGTCATCTGCAGAGCCTGGTCGTACTGCTGGGAACGAATCAACGATTCTATGGACTCAATGGACGCCTGGGTTTGTTGTCCTAGAGCAACAAAAGATGTACCCAAAAGCAAGAGCATCACGCATCCGGTACGAACCATTGAACTGCCTCATCCCAAGTGTAAACGCAAAAAACAGCGTGAGCGTTAGCAGACACGTGCCTCCGGGGCGGAATCCGAGATCTTCCAGCATCGCGGCCACCGGAAGCAGACCGCCGTAAGCGGTCAGATTCCGCCGCGAAGTCATAGGACATGGAAACTCCGATTTTATTAGGCTCCGGAATATCTGCGCGAACCCCTTGATTCACGCGACAGTGGGCAGTACTCTGGTTTACATTGCTCACCATTTGGGTGACTTCTGAGAATCGGTTCGCGGAATTCGCAACTTCGCGTCCCTGCTGTTCTAAGACCGGATTGTCAGGGTTTCCGAATGGCCCTGTGCAATATTCAGGCAATAAAACATGTAAGCTGTGCGTTCTGCCGGAGGAGCTATGGTTCGGCCCTGGTTGGTGAGCTTCGTGTCCCTCCTATGTCTTTGCTGTCTGATCGTGCGCCCGGCAGATCGGCACTCATGGATCGCTTATGCGCAACTCGGCTCCAGCGCCACCGGCGAAACCCAGGACAGGCGAACCGGATATGTCGGGGACGCGGCCTGCCTGCCATGCCACGAGGAGCAGGCCACCCCTTACCGTTACACATCGCACCGCCTAACCTCACAACTGCCCGGCAAAACGTCGATTCTTGGATCCTTCAAAGATGGAAAAAATGTCCTCATGGTCTCGAATCCAAAGTCAACGGACCTCAATCCTCGTCTCTTTTTCAAGATGGATATCGAACACGGCGGCTATTATCAAACCGCCGTCGTTGAGGGGGCGTTGAGTTTTAAGCGCAGTGAGCGGATCGATATTGTTATCGGCTCCGGAGTGCGAGGCCAGACTTATCTGTACTGGGCGGGCAATAAGTTATATGAATTGCCCGTGAGCTATTGGTCGGACGGAAACCAATGGATCAACAGCCCGAACTACAAGGACGGTGCGGTAGACTTTACTCGCCCTGTAAACTCACGTTGCCTGGAGTGCCACGCGAGTTACATACAACCGCTTTCATCCGATCTCCAGGCCAACATCTACGATGGTGACAGCCTCGTGGCCGGCATTTCCTGTGAAAGCTGCCATGGCGCCGGAGCAGATCATGTGGCGCGCGAGAGAGCTAGTTCCGTAGACTCAGCGGGGTCGTCGAGGAATGCCATTCTCAATCCAGCGAAATTCACCCGGGATCGCCAGATCGACCAGTGCGCGCTATGTCATGACGGCACTCAGCGTGAGGAGTTGGTTCCGGCATTTTCGTATCTTCCCGGCAAGCCATTGGACGAGTATCTCGCTGCGGATCCCATTGACATTTCCCATCAACTAGACGTGCATGGAAATCAAGTGGGCTTGCTGAAAAAGAGTCGCTGCTACCTGTCATCGCCTTCTATGTCCTGCTCAACTTGCCACGATGTACATCGGCCGGAACGCGCTGCCGCGGAATATTCGGATCGCTGCCTTAGCTGTCATCAGTGGCAGTCCTGCGGCGTCTCCCACACGATGGGAATCAAAATCACTCATAACTGCATAGATTGCCACATGCCTTTGCAGCAGACAAACGCAATCGTGTCGGTGACAGCGAATCGGATCTTGCGTACTTCAATCCGAACGCACTGGATTAAGATTTATTCGAGAACAGCTAATGCCGCCGAGCCTCGGCCAGAGGCGTCCCGATAAGAATCGCCGAAGCTCGGCTAATTTACTTACTTTGAAAGGTCGGCGATCACTCGCTTCACCAAGCGGATGACCACCTCAGGGTTGAACTGTCATGTCAAGGCCGAGGTTGCTCAATCTCCCTGTTGCGGATAGAGACCGGCCTTTCAGAAGACAGTCGACGCGAGATACAATTCGGGCGAATCCGCGCAAGGAAGGATGCTCGTTATGAAACCTGTAATTTCGAAGGCCTCACCCTCCCATATGTCGCTCCGATTGACGATTGGCGCCCTGGTTTTGGCGTCGCTACTTTTACCCTCGACGGCTTTCACGCAGCAAAATCCACCTGCCGGCAACCCGCATCAGCCGGGAGGTGTTGTCCGAGCGCAGCAAGAATCGCTCCGTCAACGTCTCCTCCAACTTAACCATGACATCAGCACGAAGGGATTGCATGTCTACCCGCAGTCCAGGGAGAAGCTGCTTACGGGTTACGCCTATGGGGAGTTCTTTGATTGGGACCTGTATTTTGAAAATATCTATCTGTCTTATTATGGTGTCAACAAATTCGATTTTTCCAACTTTGCGATATTTCTCAGCCATCAGGAGCCGGACGGTTTCATTTCCCGCACATTAGGTATCGCCTATCCGAAGCCAAATCAGATGTTCAAGCCGTTCCTCGCCCAACTGGCTGTCCTTGGATCGCAACAAACCGGCTCCTATGAATGGCTGCGCGAGAAGGACTATGGGCAGCTGCAGAGATACCTGGATCGCTGGTTCGCCTATGATGCCGACCATAATGGGCTGCCCACCTGGAACAGTTCCGACGCCAGCGGCATGGACAACCAGTTGAGCCGCTCAGGGGATTTTGACTCTTACTTTGACGAGGGTGTCGATTTGGCGTGTTATCTGGTTCGCGAACTCCAGGCCATGGCTATCATCTCGGGGAAATTGGGAAAGACCAAGGAGCAGAACGAGTACCAGCAGCACGCGCAAAGGCTTACGAAACTCATCAATGATGTCTTCTGGGACGAAAAGGATGGTTTCTACTACGACAGGAACGAGAAAACAGGGAAAAAGATACGCGTCAAATCCGTCGCCGGCTTTTTCCCACTCTGGGCCGGAGTGGCGACGCCCGCGCAGGCGCGCCGCCTGGTGCGCGAGCATCTATTCAATGAAAAGGAGTTCTGGCTCGCATATCCGGTTGCTACTTATGCCAAAACCGAGCCCGACTTTTACGAAGGAACCACAAAAGGCGAGTGCAACTGGCGCGGGAGCGCCTGGATTCCCAGCAACTATATGATCTTCCATGGGCTGATCAAATACGGCTATGACAAGGAGGCCCGTGAACTCGCGGATAGGACCTACAAAATGGTCCTGGATATGAACCCGGTGACGCGCGAGTATTACGATTCCGAGACCGGACAAGGTTATGGGATGAACCCCTTCTGGGGATGGTCATCTCTGGGGTACATCATGCCCCTCGAATATAAACTTCACTACGACCCCACCGACCTGACAGGCAAGGTAAGGCCGATTGTGACCGAAGAACTCGGAATCCGGTTCAGTGAAAGCGCTTCAGCCAACCCGTAGAAGCAGCAAACAAAAGTGCGGCAACTTCGACGCAGGAAATCGCTAGCGTGCCCAGCCGGCATTGGGAACGATTCCGTGCGTTTCACGAATGGTAATCAGTTGATCGCATTTGACAGCCGGGTATTTTTCCGTGAGGCCGCTTGGCCAGTAGACGGTCAGATCCGCAGTGGTCGCCGGCCCAAGGCCGAAATGAAGGCGAGAGTCATTGCACGAGTAATAACTCGATTGGCTCAGTACCGCCTGGGCCTGGACCCGGCCGGAGTACCGAGCCAACACCCGGGCGCCGATAGCGCTACGATTGGACTTGGTGCCCACGAGCTTCACTTTCAACCAGTGGTGCGTTCCTTTCAAGTCGTTGCGCAGCAATGAAGGTGGCTCGTTCACATTCAGGATCAGAACATCCAGATCGCCGTCGTTATCGAAGTCGCCGAATGCACAGCCGCGGCTTGAGTTCGGCGTCGTAACACCTGGACCAGCATTGAAAATCTCTTCGAAGGCGCCGTTGCCCAGGTTCCTGAACAGAAAGCGGGGAGACTTATCGGGATACTGCGGGAGCAGCTTCTCAACCTCCGGGTACACGCTGCCGGTGACAAAGAAGATGTCGGGCCAACCATCATTGTCGAGGTCGACCATCCCAGCTCCCCAACTGGTATAGCGGGTCTCGACAGCCAATTTCGCCTTCAGGGTCGTGTCGTCAAAATTACCCGTGCCGTCGTTGTGGTACAACCCGTCAGAGTCTTCGGTGAAGTGGGTGACGAAGATATCCAGGTGGCCGTCGAGATCGTAGTCTCCGATGCCGACGCCCATCCCGGATTGCTCCATGCCGTCGCCGCTTAAGGCCACGCCTCGCTCGACGCCATCTTCTTTGAATGTTCCATCGTGCTGGTTTATGAAGAGCAGGCTGGGGGTCGAGTCGGAAGCGACAAAGATGTCCGGCCAGCCATCCTCATCGAAATCCGCCGCAACCACGGTCATGCCATAGTCGTTCCAGGACTTTCCGATTCCGGATTCGACGCTGACATCGGTAAAGGTTCCGTCGCCGTTGTTTCTGTAAAGGGAGTGCCGCCCAAACGGCAGGCCCCTTGGACCGCAGTTGACCGGGATGCCCTTCCAATTACAGTTGACGCCCGATCCCGGTTTAGGAACGTGCTCGAAGTCGAATTGCAGGTAATTGGAGACGAAGAGGTCCAGGTGACCGTCCCGGTTGTAATCCAGGAAAGAGCAGCCCGCGCCCCATCTGACTTCGGATGTTTCCAGGCCGGCTTCTTTGGTGACATCTTTGAAAGTCCCATTGCCAAGATTTCGGTAAAGCCGGTTCTGCCCATAGTAGGTGCAAAACAGATCTTCATAGCCGTCGTTGTTGTAGTCACCGATACACACGCCGTTGGCCCATCCAACCGCTTCCAGTCCTGCCTGCCGGGTAATGTCGGTGAATGTTCCGTCGCGATTGTTTTTATAAAGACGATTGGAGGCTCCTGGAGGAGCGCCGCTTAACCGGGTGCCGCTGAGAAGGAAAATGTCGATCCATCCGTCGTTGTCATAGTCAAAGAAGGCGCAGCCGCAACCGTTCGCTTCCAGGATGTAATCTTTGTGATCCACGGGGCCGTAGATCACAGGCGCTGTCAGCCCGGCCGAAGCTGCGACGTCGGTAAAGTAAGCATCAAACGGCCGGCCGGATTCCTTGGGCTTCGCCTGAGGCGTTGCAACCCTTCCTCCCATGCCCCCCGACTCCTGCGCGCCTCCACTTCGAGAGAGGGCTCCAGCCAGGGCTATTAACGATAGATGAAGGAATTTTCGCCGTTCTGTGAGCATTCTTCCGATCATTGTCTCATGCAGATTTGTCTCAACGCGAAACAACGGATTCATCTTCTCAAAGCAGTCTTAGTTATGTATTCAGGATTCGGAATTCCATCACGTGAGAGACTGATGTTCGTTACCAGACGTAGATGGCGATAACCTCAGCAGGACCGGGTAATCCGTCAATGACTGGGGTCCGCAGAAGAATCTGCATGTTCTTCCTTTCCCAGTCCGGCGGGGCCTTCTGAAGGGCCGCCTCAAGGTACTCGGGACTTGAAACGAACTCCCCAGCAGCCTGCGTGCCGTAAGACTGGATACCGGCCACGAGTACAACGAATTGACCGGTCCTCGAGTCCAGAAGTCTGGTAACAAGAGCGTAGTCTTCCTTGGATCTGCTATTAATCGTGTCAAACTTTGAGTACCATCGCCGCCCCGACGGGCCTTCTTCCCGGATGAGCGATTGGTCGCCCTCATTGGCAAATGCAAAATGAAGACTGGATGTCATTTGCATCGTCCAGCGATTGTTGAAAGCTCCAATGATGATGGCAGGAGAGCTTCGCAGGTCTTCGAAGGAGTAGTTGCCTCCAATTCTGACCTGATTCTTCTTTCCGATCTGGCCAAAGAGAGAAGAAAGGCGAATCGCCGCGTAGACATCTCCGGCTGCGAGCCCATAGTCGGGGTACTCGACCATATCGCTCCACACGAGCTTGTCGCCTGGCTGCAGATCAGGCCTCTGACTGAGCCTTTCGAACTGATCCAGGAACTTCTCCGGAGTCTTGGAATGTCTTTGGTAGAGCTCGACTGAAGGCAGCCAGACCGAAGGTTTGGCCAGGCAGATCAGAACAGGCTCCGTAGAGGATAGCGCGGGGGACCAGAACTTCTGCAACACCGATTGGTGCGTTCTGGCGCGGTAAATGGTTGTACCGATCAGTGCCAAACCGGTCAGCATGGCGAGGCCGACTGCCGACAAAACCCACAGAAGCCGCTTGTGCTTCCCAGAACCGCGCTTTGTTTCCGCCAACGGAGGCGATGCGACCTGAGTTGATTCCTGGCCGTGCCTTAATCGCTGAGGTGCTTCTTGAAGTTCCTGTACAGGCTGAAGTGGGGATTCCTGCCCCAGATGTGTCCACTTGAATTCTGGGGTGTATGACCCTATATGAACTTCGATGCGGACTTCCGAGGTGTTGGGGTTCGCCTGGTAATACTGGTCCAGCCTTTTGCGTACCTCTCCCGCCTGCACCCGAACTATGGGATCATCTCCGGTTGCGTACCCTGCGGGACGCTGGAAAAGGTCCACTCCTATTGTGCGTTCTTTGAGCCGCTCGTGGTTCCCCTCCAGGCGGTGGTGGACTACGTAAGCCAGAAACTGTTGGCAGCGCTTGCTCGGGTGAAAAACGGGACTGCTCAGGATCGCGTCGAGTTCGCGAAGGACCGAGGCTTTTTCAGGTTCTTCCAGGATGCGGTCATCGCCATCAACTTCTTCGCGCCACAGCGGGCTCGTTGTCGAATCCATGGCACTTACCACCTTCGTTTTGAGAGCGCTGCGATCAAGCAGGCCCTGGCCATTGCTTACTTTACTCTCCTGTGCGGAGATAAGCGACCTAGTTGTTACGCTCTTGCCAAAGGTCAACCAGACCCCTGGACGCTCTCGCCCAAGAACAGGCCTTCGTTCCTATCTTGCTGATTCTGATTCAGTTCGTTCACAGGAAGTGCGCTGCCCTCCCGCCACCATACTGTAATACACCGTGTGCTACTTGAAAAGCCTTTTCTCTGCGGCGGATGGTTGGAGGCGAATCTCGGCCATAGGGTGGAGGGGAATCCCGGTGTTGGGGATGAAGTTCTCATGAGCACGGGCTTCGAGTCGGTCGATTGTCATGTCCGGGAGCCCGGATCAATGCTCATTCGGAGGGGGCTCTTTGCGAGCTGTCAGCTAGTGAGGGCCAAAGACTTAACGGCTTCCCAAGACAAACAGAAGATCAACTGATTTCGGGTTTTTGACAAGGAGACCACATGACTAACCTCAGATTTGCGATAAGAGTGTCGATCCTCGCGGTCCTTTTAGCGGGATTCGGAGGACTACCGGCATTCGCTCAGTTCCTAAGCGGAATTGAAGGTACGATACACGATCCATCCGGGGCTCTGATTGCCGGAGCTAAGGTCAGCATTACGGATGTCCAGATCGGAGTGACGAGAGAGACCACGACCAACGATGCGGGCTACTTCCACGTCGAAAGCATCGCCGCGTCCACTTATAGCGTGCGGATTGAAGCCGGTGGCTTCAAAACGTGGGAACAGAAGGGCCTGACCCTTGCAGTCGGCGAAACCCGCACCCTTGCCCCCGTGCTGGAGGTGGGCGCGGTATCCTCGGAGATCACTATCAGCGCCACAGCGACGACAGTTGATCTAGTGTCGGCGAAAACCGAGTCGATCATTCCAGCAGCGACGCTGCAGGAGACACCGCTCTCGGGCCAAAACGTCTACGGCCTGGCCTCTCTCACGCCGGGCATGACAGGCGCCGCGACGCAAACCGGGGCCGACAATTACACCAATGAGTACGCCATCAACATCAACGCTGCCGGACTGCGCCAGGAGCAGAACGGATATGAGATCGACGGCGCGCAGACCAATACCCCATCGCGCGGCGGCGGCACCTCCATCTCTCCCAATCCCGAGATCGTGCAATCGATGGAGATCAAGACCAACGATTTCGATGCCCAAAAAGGACGCAATGGCGGCGCGACGGTCGACGTCTTCACAATTTCAGGCGCCAACCAGTATCACGGAACCATCGACTACTGGTTCACGAACAACACCCTGTCGGCCCTCACCCACTTTCAATCTTCGCTTCCGCCCTCCCAGCGCAACGAAATAAGCGGGACCATGGGCGGACCGGTCCTCAAGAACAAGCTGTTCTGGTTTGGCGCGCTCGACGTGCTTCGCTCCAGTGTCACCAACTCCGGATCGGCCACGGTCGAGACGCAGGATTTCTATAACTACGTGAACACGAATCTCAAAACCATTGGCGGCAATCCCAACTACGCACTTCAGTCCCTTACCGAGGCTCCGCCCCTGACCTACGCAAGCGCGTCGAGCCCGAACGCCAAGACAGTCGCCCAAATCGAATCCCCCGCGTTCGGTGGTAGTTGCTCCACCTGCTCAGAACTTGTCGCGCCGCCGGCGGGCCTTTCTCCCAGTTTGGATGCAATCGGCACCGTGAATTTCACAGGCTCCGCGCCCAAGAACGGATATCAATGGAGCTTCCGGGTTGACGACTATGTCGGCAAAAACGACCGCGTCTACGTGGATGCTATGCGAACCTGGGACTACGGCGATAGCAACGGTCCGGGAATCCGGGCGGCGCAAAACGCCACCGGCACCAACCATTCCGATTTTGTCAACATCGATTGGACGCACACATTTTCTCCTCATCTGCTGAATGACGCAGGCGCGAATATGATTCGCCCCTACGGCCAAAACGGCGGAAACGCCACATTTGCCATTCCGGGCGTCTCCATCGGTTCGGGAGTCTCGGGATTCGGAGGCTGGGGACCTGGGAACTTTACCCAAACCACCATCGCCTGGCGCGATGTGATGACGGAAACTGTGAAATCGCACACGCTCAAGTTCGGCTTTGAGCAGGACAATATCCGCGAGTACGATTCGCAACAACCGGGGAACGACAAGCCCTCGTACAATTTTGAGAATCTGCTCGACTTTGTGCAGGAGGCGGCATTATCGCAATCGGGCCCGCCGGTAACCCTGCTGCCTGGGACGGCGGTCAACGGCTTCTACACGCAGGCGCCCTATAACCGGCGGTACCGTGAACTCTTTACGGGCATCTTTGCTCAGGACGACTGGAAGGTGACGCCGAGATTTACCTTGAACGCCGGTCTCCGTTTCGACATGATGACCAACCTGTTTTCCATTATCAGCCCGGCATTGTCTCCATTAACGCTGGGCACGGGTTCGAGCTATTATGCTCGGGTCACGGGCGCAACCGCGGGGCTGGCCAAGAACGATCACGTGCTAGACCACAACCTGTGGGGCCTTGGCCCTCGCCTGGGATTCTCCTGGGATGTGTTCGGGAAAGGCAGGTCGGCACTGCGCGGAGGCTTTGGCTTGTTCAACGATCAGCCGCCGTATCTGCACATCTCGGACATCACGGCGAACAACCTGCCAAACTCTTACAACCCGAGCTTAAACGCCTTGTCGGGGAATACGATCACGTACCAACTGTGCAGCCCTCCCGTGGGCTTCACGCAGGTCTGCCCCGTGATTCCCATCAGCACGAGCTCTGTTACGGTTAACCCGACGACAGGCGCGCTGAGCGTCAATGGCGTAATTCAGAGAGCGGGTCTCGGCGGATACGATCCCAATTACAAGATGACTCAGGTTCTGGCCTGGAGCATGAGCTGGCAGCAGCAGTTGCCCATGAACCTTGTTTTTGAGGCGAACTACTCTGCGTCGGCTGCTCATCACCTGCCGACCTATAACCAGGACATCAATCGCTTCAGTGGCGATCTGATTCAAAACCTTGGATCCTTCACCCGACTCAATCAGAACTTCGGCGGAATCAACTATGCCACTTCCAGCGGCAACTCCATCGGCAACTACTTCTCCGCGGTCCTGACCCGCGTCACGTCTCACGGATTCGCGATGAGCGGCATTTACACCTTTGGGAAGGCGATGGACGAACTCAGCAATTCGGCTTCGTTGGATAGTGGAAACATCACCTCAGGCAATCAGAACGGTCCGATCATCTATAACGGGAATCTGCCGTTCCAGCGCGGGCGCTCCGATTTTGACATCCGGCAGGAATTCACTGCAAGCGGCACGTGGATGACTCCAAGCCACTACCAGAGTGCAATGGCGAATGACATTCTGGGAGGATGGGATTTCGGCGGCGGATGGATCATCGATACCGGGTTGCCGGCCTGGGTAACCACGGGACAGGCCTTCTCACCGGTCTGCTCAACCGGAACGCCTACAGGCGGCAAATGCCCTGCCGGCAGCACGGTCATTGGCAATACCGGCGGCGACTACAACGCGGACGGAAGCAACGTCGATGTGCCGATGACACCCAGCTTCGGCAGCCACCTGAGCGGCCTGAAGAAGGCGAACTTCCTTACCGGAGTGTTTCCCGGCGGTGCGTCGGCATTTCCGGCTCCAACCTTTGCATCCACCGGAACGGAGGGCAACCTGCCTCGCAACAGTTACGACAACCTCGGATATAACAACCTCAACTTCACCTTTGGGAAGGCCTTCTCACTTCCATGGTTCTTCTCAGAAAAGCTGAAATTCGAGGCGAAAGGCGAGCTCTATAACGCATTCAACCGCTCCAATTTGATCGGTTTGGATACGGGCTTGACCGACGGCACTTTTGGGAAGGCGACGAGTCAATTGCCCGCGCGCCGTCTGCAATTGCAGCTAAGGGCCAGTTTCTAAGCTGATGAGCTAGGTACACCTCGGGGAGAAGCAATGGATTGCGCGTGTTGCCTTTTTGACTTCACGTCCGCTTTCCACTGCTTCTCCCCTTCTCGTTTCCAATGAATGAGCGATGGGAACTGTGTCTGCGCCATCTCTCTGCTGGCCTGTTTCGCGGTGGGGGGCCGACCTCGGCATCTGCCACTCGTCGATTGACGTAACGAACACGGACCTCCCAGGGCTCTGGTGTTTACGGTAAGGAGAGTTGCGCCAGTTCCGCGCGACTCCATTGAGAGCAAAGCGAATGCGATATTCATTTCGATCTGATTCCATTGTGCAATTTGGCTTGCGACAGGCTCATAGAACGGTGAATGCGAATCTGCGCGCCGCGGCCGTGATGCTGGCCATTACCGGCTTGGCCAGCCTCGCCGGCGTTGGAGCATTGGCCCAAGGCAGCGGATTTGTGTTGGATCGAGAGAATCGAACCATTGTGGTGGAACCCTACGGCCCCAATATCGTTCGAATCACCTTGAGCTCGAATAAGCTTGCGGCCCTGGCAGCGCCGGGTTATGGAATAAGCGGCACGCCATCGATGACAGGGTGGACGCAGGCGCAGGATTCCGACGGATACGACGTGATTCGCTCGGGACGAATGATTGTGCGTATTACTCCGCAGAGCCTGTCGAAGCCTCAGCATTTGCCTCTCGACGCGTTGAACGCGTCACTGAGGGAGCACTACTTCGGCGGCGGACCTGCGAATGGACATGGACCCTACGATGACGCGATCTCAGTTACAACGGCGTCAGGCAAACCTTTGCTGATTTTGCGGCGCTGGATCATGTTTCCCAACCGGCCCGAGGCGGCCACGGCGAACGCAAGTCATGAGCAGGAAGCGGATCCCGGCTACCGAGTCTCCGCAACCTTCGACTCCCCGGACGGTGAGCACTACTATGGTCTGGGCCAGCATCAACAGGGCCTTCTCGATCTTCGCGACCATCGCATTCAATGCTGGCATGATTACACCGCGATTGGGGGAGAGACGGTCTGCGTTCCGTTCATGGTGTCCAGCCGCGGCTACGGTTTGATCTGGGACAATCCGTCGAAGACCACCGTCGATCTGGGCTTCAACCTGCGGAACGTGTGGTCGTCCGAGGTGGGAGACCGTGTTTCGTTTTTTGTGATCGCGGGAGATACCAGCGACGAGATCTACGAGGGCTATCGCCAGCTCACCGGCATCACGCACATGTTGCCGAAGGCCGCATACGGCTACATCCAGAGCAAGGCAATCTATCCCACGCAGGACCAACTGCTGGCTGTTGCGAAGGGATATCGCGACCGCAATTTGCCGCTGGATGTGCTGGTCGTAGACTTCCTGAACATGACACAGCAGGGCGAGATGGATCTCGACCCGGCGCGATGGCCCGATGCGGCCGCAATGAACAAAGAGCTTCATTCCATGGGCATCAACACGTTACTGAGCGTGTGGCCGCACTTCGCCCCTGGCACGCGGTATTACGATATGTTGCGGCAAAAGGGTTGGCTCATCCACACCGCGGATGGCGCTCCAGACTCCGGTAGTTTCAAAAGCGTGATCGGTCCCAATATCGATACCACGAACCCTGAGGCCGCCAAATGGTTTTGGGAATCGATACGGGATCGCTACGTGAAGCCCTATGGCTTCGATTATCTATGGCTCGATGAAACGGAGCCGGACATCGATCCAGCGAAGGACTTCTTCTACGTAGGTTCAGGCACCCGTTATTACAATGTCTATCCCTTATTCCATACGGCGTCGGTTTACGATGGCTTCCGGCGCGATTTCGGTGACAGCCGGCGGGTGATGATTCTGGCTCGTGCGGCGTACCTTGGAGCGCAACGAAACGGCACCGTCTTCTGGTCGAGCGATATTATCTCCACCTGGGACATGTTGAGGCGTTCCATCGCTGCGGGATTGGGTTTTACTGCCTCGGGCATGCCGTATTGGGATACGGACATTGCCGGGTTCTTCTCACCGGAGATCTACCCCACTTACCGTCCGGCACAAACTCCATTGGTGGATCCCTCCGACGCGCGGGGAAACGTCGACAATTACTCAGATTATCCTGAGCTGTTTGTGCGCTGGTTCGAGTGGGGAGCATTCCAGCCTGTGATGCGGGCTCACGGAGAAAGAGAACATAACGAAGTTTGGTCCTATGGTAAGCAGGCGGAGCCGATCCTGGAGAAGTATTTGCGTCTGCGCTATCAGCTCTTGCCGTACACATACTCCCTTGGTTATCGCACTTACCAGACAGGCGCGCCGTACATGCGGGCGCTCTTCATGGATTTCCCGGACGATCCTAAGGTCGCCAATATCGGAGACGAATATATGTTCGGCCCTGCGTTTCTCGTGGCTCCAGTTACGGATCAAGGGGCAACGAGCCGTTCAGTCTATCTGCCAGCAGGCGCCGAGTGGTACAACTACTGGACGAACGAACGCTTCCAGGGCGGCCAGACCATTCGCGCCGACGCCCCGATCGAAACGATCCCACTCTTTGTTCGCGCCGGTTCGATTCTTCCGCTGGGCGAGCAGATCGAGAGTACCAGTCAAAAGCAAGAGCTCGCGAAGATCCGCATCTATCCCGGAGCAGATGGAGACTTCTGGCTTTATAACGACGACGCGACGACCTACGCCTACGAGAAAGGGGACACGCAAATCACTCACCTGCATTGGAACGACGCGGCAGGCAGGTTTACTCACGAAGGAGCGGAGGCCTGGACGGGGCCCGACAGCTCTCTCGTCGAAGTGGTCAAGCACTAGGGGTGGGTAAGGATTATTCGAGCTAGGTGGAGGGTTAGGTATGACGTCGATTGTGCATCGAGGCGGAGTTCTGGCGTGGGTGTTGGCGGCCTCTTGTGGAGGGGGTGTTCTCGCCGCTCAGAACGCCGGCGTGACGCTTGACCGAGACGGCAGTACGGTCGTCCTTGAGCCGTACGCGCCAAATATCCTTCGCGTGACCATGAGCACGCTGAAAGACGAAGCGACGGCGGGGCCAGGCTATGGGATTGTGGCAAAGCCGGACGCGGCCGGTTGGACACACGAGACGACAGCTGAGGGAGATACCTATAAGTCTGCGCGGCTGACGGTATTCATCGCGGCGCCGGCTACACCGCAGCGGAGACCGGACGGTTCCTTCCCCAGAGGTCCAAGGAAGAACTTCGGCGGGTTTAACCGCGGACCGTTCATGACGGTCACAGGAGCGGACGGCAAACCAGTACTGGATATGCTGGGCTGGGAGATGGGAGTGCTGAACGACAAGGACGATAACACCCAGCTTAACTATGATCGGCGGCCTGAGGATCCGCAGTTTTATCAGGTGGGGGCCACGTTCAAGTCGCCCGACGATGAACACTATTACGGGCTTGGCGAGAATCAGGAAGGGTATGTGGACCACCGGGGACATAAGATCGAGTGTTGGGCGAACTATACGGCGGCTGGCGGCGCCAGCTTCTGCGTACCTTTCCTGATCACCAACAAGGGATACGGGTTGCTGTGGGACAATCCCTCGAAGACCACGATTCTACCCGGATTCAACGAGCAGACGAGGTGGGTTTCTCAGGTGGGTCAGAGGGTTTCGTTTTTTGTTGTGGTTGGCGCCACAACCGACGAGATCTATGCCGGATACCGGCTGCTGACAGGAGATACTCCGATGCTGCCAAAAGGCGCGTACGGCCTGATCCAGTGCAAGCAGCGGTATTCCACGCAGGAAGAAATGCTGGCGGTAGCCAAAGGGTATCGCGATCGTCATCTGCCCATCGACATATTGGTACTGGATTGGTTTTATTACACCGGGATGGGCCAGATGGACTTCATCAAAGAGGCGTGGCCGGATCCGGCGGAGATGAATCGCCAGCTTCATGCCATGAACATTGAGACGATGATCAGCATATGGCCGCGTTTCCAGCCTGGCACACGCTACTACGACCTTATTCAAAAGAACGGATGGTTTCTTCATCATGCGGATGGAACGCCGGAGGACGGCCTTCCCTACGATCGCGAAGGATCGGACATCGATACCACTAACCCGGATGCGGCGCAATGGTATTGGGGTGTTGTGCGGGACGATATAGCGAGCAAGGGCTTCAACTATTTCTGGGCCGACGAGACCGAGCCCGACCTGCCGCCGGATGGCGGTTATTTCAAGATCGGACCGGGCACGGAGTATTTCAACGTGTACCCGCTGTTCCACACCGCGGCGTTTTATGACGGGATGCGCAAGGATATGGCTGACCAACGGGCACTGATCCTGGCTCGCGATGCCTATACCGGCGCGCAGCATAACGGAGCCATCTTCTGGTCCTCCGATATCTTCCCCGACTGGGATGCGCTGCGGCGGCAGATTCCCACCGGCCTGGACGTAGCTGCATCCGGAATCGCATATTGGGGAAACGATATCGGCGGGTGGCAGGGTTTGCCAAAAACCCACGTACCCGCGCATCCGCCGCTGATCGATCCCTCCGATGCACGCGACGAAGTCGGTGGCTATGACGATTATCCGGAGTTATACGTCCGGTGGTACGAGTATGGGGCTTTTCAGCCTAACTTCAGAACCCATGGCACACGGCCACACAACGAAGTGTGGTCCTACGGCAAACAGGCCGAGCCGATCCTCGAGAAATATCTCCGGATGCGCTACGAACTGATGCCTTATATCTACTCGCTCGGGTACTTCACGCACACCACCGGAGCTCCCTTCATGCGCGGCCTGTTCATGGATTTTCCAAACGATCCGAATGTGGCGCAGATCGGGGATGAGTACATGTTCGGCCCGGCGTTTTTGGTCGCGCCGGTAACCTCTCAGGGGCAAACGACAAAAAGCGTCTATCTGCCCGCCGGTACGGCATGGTACGACTACTGGACCGACAAGCGGTATGAGGGCGGCCAAACAATCCAGGCGAGCGCGCCGATCGATAAGATCCCGCTTTTTGTAAGAGCGGGCTCGATTGTGCCGCTGGGGAGCGTAATCGAGAGCACGCATGACACGCAGAGCATCGCGCATGTCAAGGTCTATCCCGGAGCCAACGGCGACTTCACGCTCTATAACGACGATGGCCAGACCTATGCTTACGAGAAGGGCAATTTCCAGGTTACGAATCTCCACTGGGATGATGTGACCAAGAAACTAACGCAGACTGGAACGAAAGCGTGGACGGCAAGTGGCGTTGTGGAGGTGGTTCGGGGGCGGTGAGGCGCTTCCTCCAGGTGACCTGTATTTTGATCTCTTCTCGGAGGAACAAAACGTCTTGAGTGGCGAGCGTGCATACAGTCACCTCAGTGCCCTTGGTTTGACCTTCCGCAACGAGAAATTTGTGGAGTTTTCTCCTGCCGAAAGGAGGGAGTGTTAAGGATGAAGGTAACTGCCGCTGCTCTGGCTGCTTTTGCGGCTGCACTGTTCGTCGTTCCGATCTATGCCCAGGTCCAGGCCCAGGTCCAGGTAAAGGGGCAGGAGCGTCCGATTCCCCGCATTGTGCAGAAGGACGGACGCTATGCCCTGTTCGTGGACGATGCTCCATTTCTGATTTTAAGTATCGAGGACCAGGAACTGGGATTAGAGAGCACCTGGCCTCCCCAGCCCAAAGACTGGGACAACATGGAGTATCTGCACGCCAACACGGTTGAAGTGCCCATCTACTGGGATCAGATCGAAGAGCAGCCGGGAAATTTCGATTTTTCGTCGATCGACAGGCTTCTGGTCGCGGCTCGCCAGCACAACATGCGCCTGATACTGCTCTGGTTCGCCACCTGGAAGAACGGCAGCCAGCACTACATGCCGGACTGGATGCTATCGGATCCCGCCCGCTATTTCCACGCGGTCAACAGGGAAGGAGAGGCGGTTGATTCGCCATCGCCCTTCGCCATCGCGTCGCTGGAAGCGGACAAGAGAGCGTTCGCGGCAGTCATGCAGCACCTGAAAGAAACCGATCCGCAGCGCACCGTCATCATGGTTCAGGTGGAGAACGAGACCGGCAACTGGAAGAGCGTCCGCGATTTCTCGCCGGCTGCGGAGAAGTACTTCGAAGCGCCGGTACCGCCAGAGATCCTCAAGGCCATGCCTGCGCAGACGACTTCCGCATCGCCGAACTGGCAGGGGGCGTTTGGTCCCGATGCGGACGAGTACTTCAACGCCTGGGCGACTGCGAAATACGTGGGCGAGGTCGCGGCTGCGGGAAAAGCGGTCTATCCGCTGCCCATGGACGTCAACGACGCTTTGCGCAACCCATTCCATCCAGGCCCTCCCGGGGAACCGGGCGCTCCCGGCAATTACGAGAGCGGCGGCCCTACAGACAATGTGATTCCCATCTGGAAAGCCGCGGCTCCGGCCATCGATCTTCTCGGTCCCGACGATTATCAGGGCGATCCCGCCGCGTATTTGAAAGTGTTGGATCTCTATCGCCGCGATGACAATCCCCTCTTCCTGCCGGAGAGCGGGTGTCCTGGGTGTGACCCGGACAGTGGAGACTTTACCCGCTATTTCTTCTCGGTACTCGGTCTTCAGGGCATAGGATATTCGGAGTCCGGAAATCAGCCCGTGCCTTCCCTGGCAAGGAACTTCGAGTTGGTTGGCCCGATGCAGCGGGAGATCGCCCGCCTCAATTTCGAAGGCAAGCTCAAGGCCGTGGCCGAGCCCGTACACACAAAGGGCGGAGACCAGGGCGATCCCAGGCAGACGATGCGGTTTGGAACCTGGAACGCGGTGGTGAAATACGGGTCAGCCCGCTTTGGTCCAGCCACGACATGGAATGAGAAGCCAGAGGGGCGCGCTCTGGTGGCCCAACTTGGCGAGAACCAGTTTCTGGTGGCCGGATACTTCTGCACCGTCGACTTCTACCCGGCCGGCACCGAGGAGCAACAGAAGACGGAGCATATCGTGGACGGAACCGGGCAGATTCCCTCCGCTTTGATCGATGGAAAATGGCAGCACCGGCAGTTCATGCGCGTTGAACAGGGAGTTTACGAAGACGGAACTTTCAAGCTGCTGCGCAGCCAGAATGGGGATGCAACGGATTATGGCCTGCGGTTTGGGGAGGAGCCCACGGTGCTGCGCGTGACGCTTGGCATCTATTAGAGCAGTTTCGGAATTAACGTAGACTTTTTGAGAGCATTAAAAGGTGGCAT
>CAZANC010000020.1:0-23377 GCA_964486495.1 uncultured Occallatibacter sp. | reverse complement strand
CCTCGACCGCCGGAGCTGCTCCGCCCGCCGCCGCGCCGCCGGCAACCATCACCGGAGCTGCTGCCGCCGCCGAAACGCCAAGCCTCTCTTCCAGCTTCTTCACCAAAGCTGCCGCTTCCAGCAAGCTCAGGCTAACGATTTGTTCTTCCAACTGCGCAATGTCCGCCATGTCTCTCTCCATTCAATCGTTGAATTTGCGGCCGAGCCAAGAACTCTCGTCCAAAAGGCTGCCCCGCGCAGTGGGAAAGTTTCCGATGCGCCAGACCCGCGCACTTTCCTGCCTGCTCCCAGCCAAAACCTCTGGAACCCTGGGTGCCCCATCCTTTCCGCTCTTTCCCGCGGAAAGGGTGGAAGACCAAAACTTAGGCCGCAGCTTCAGCCGCGCCCGCAAACTTCTCTTTCTCCACTCCCTGGCCAATCACCACCGCCAAATCGCGGCCGGTAGCATTGATGACCGTCGCCAGCCGCTGTGCCGGCGAATTGATCAGGAAGAGCAGCTTCGAGAAGATCTCTTCCTTACCCGGCATGGTTGCCAGCGCCTTCACATCGTCCACGCTCAGCAGCTTGCCGTCCACGATGCCCAGCTTGAAATGAAACTCCGCTGCGTTCTCGCCAGCCCACTTGGCAAACACCTTGGCCAGCGCCACGGGATCGCCCGCCGTAAACGCCACCGAGTTCACGCCCTTCAGGCCCTTCAGCGCCTCTTCAACCTGCGTGCCCGAGCCGGAAATCGCGGCCAGCTTGTTCTTCACCACGCGATACTTGCCGCCCGCTTCGCGAATCACCTTGCGCAGTTCGTAATCCTTGGCCACGGTCAGCTTGCTGAACGTTCCCACAATCGCGGTCGTCGACGAAGCCAGCTCCGTTGCCAGCACCTTCACCTTCTCCGCCTTTTTCGCTTTCGAAATCGCCATGTTGCTGCTCCCATCATCGGGTCAGCGCCATTCAATCGGCGCTCTATCGAATCTCGTTTTCCGAACCTCTAACTGCAAGGCTCGGAACCGGGCTCACAACGAACTCCTAGTCCCGAAGTCCCGAGTCCCTCAGTCCCTGCCTCTACTTCTTCACCGCCGCATCCGCCACAGCCGAATCCAGCGGAACGCCCGGTCCCATGGTCGAGCTCAGCGTCACGCTCTTGATATATCTGCCCTTCGCCGCCGATGGCTTCGCCCGCACAATCGACGTAATCACCGTGGTCGCGTTGTCGATCAGCTTTTGCGGCTCGAAACTCAGCTTGCCCACGGGCACATGCACCAGGCTGGTCTTGTCGGCGCGAAACTCCACCTTGCCGGCCTTGATCTCTTTCACCGCCGCGGCCACATCCATGGTCACGGTCCCGGTCTTGGGATTCGGCATCAGCCCCTTCGGGCCCAGCACCTTGCCGAGCCGCCCCACAACCTTCATCATGTCCGGTGTCGCAATCAGCGCGTCGAAGGCGGTCCAATTCTCTTTCTGGATCTTCTCCACCATCTCCTCGCCGCCCACAAAATCCGCCCCGGCCTCGGTGGCTTCCTTCTGCCGGTCGCCGGTCGCGATCACGGCTACGGTCTTGGTCTTGCCCAATCCGTGCGGCAGCACAACCGTGCCGCGAACCATCTGGTCCGCATGGCGCGTATCCACGCCCAGACGCATCGTCAGATCGACGGTCTCGTCGAACTTCGCGTACTTCACTTGCTTCAGGAGACTGACTGCTTCGGGCAGCGGATACGCCGGCTTGTTCACCGCGGCGCGCGCCTTCGCAATATTCTTTCCAGCGGACATGCTTCCCTCGTCTCCCACCGCCTTTGCCAGCCCGCCCGTGGCGGGACTCCAAGCCGGAGCCAAAAGCCGTGGTGCTATTGACTGCGCAGGGAACCCTCTGCGCGTATCCATTTATCGTAGCGAATTGGCCGCGGAATTGCAACAATGGGCTCCGACCACTTATCGATAACTTCACTGCGCTCCGGGCGACCTAACTCTCCACCACGCGATTAGCGTTATTCCGAGTGTCTATCAAAATCGGGCTAAAAGAGCCATAGTCGGGACATGCCACTGCGTGATCCCGCACACACTCGGAGCCAACAAATGGCTATAAACTGATCGCGCTTCTTTTGCGTGTGTAGGAAGCGGCGGCAGAAGATCGGCTCGGAAGATTGAGCCGTCGGTCCGCAAGCCGCTGAGGGCGACCTGCGGGCCGTGCCAACGCAAAGGAGGTGAGGGCGATTGGATGAGAAGTCGTCCTGGACCCGGGTGGCAATCTCAATCGCCGTTGACTGGCGGTTCGTGCTTGCCCTCGTGATCCTCGTCCTGGCGCTACTGATGAGGTAGCCAAACTCCCGGGAGGATCCTATCCCTTCCGGGATAAGTTCCCACCCCTCTCGGGACATGATAAGTATAGCAAATTCTGAGTATTCGGCCCATCATTTCTCGCTTGGCGTGCCGAAAACCTTGTCCGCATCATCAGTGTCCAGAGCGCGAGCAAAAGTGAAGAAGAAATCTGCGGGGCAAAGGCCACCTCAACCACATGAACGCCGTTCTTTGCGCCTACGTCGATGCTGAAAAGCGCAGCGCATAAGAGTTCCAAACGGCCCAAAGGACTTGGGACCGCCAACCTCCCCCAGGTCGGCGATCCCCTAGGCGCTTCCCTACTATTCTAAGCGCCCAACTTTACTACAAAGATCTTCACTTCAATCGTCGATTCGAAGCCATCGACGTCTCCAGCAGCCCCGCAAACGGCAGCTCGCTCACGCTCCAATACAGCTTTGGCTGCAGCGACCGCGGAACGCCGCCCACAAAATCGGGCTGCGGGGTCGTCTTGCCGTCCTTCAGCCGAAAGAACTCCGACGAGCTCTCGTTGAACACTCCGCCCATCACAATTCCTTCCTCGCGGTGCCCCCACCCCAGTGCAGTCCGGATCTGGAAGCTGACAGATTCCAGCTGGCCCTCTTCATCGAAGCAATACCTTGTGTCGATCTGAAAATCTTGTCCAGGCTCCTCGATAATCACGGAAGGCGTTCCGTGCTTGTGTTGCCAGAATTGCGCGGACATTCCGCTCGCGGGGCTCAGTTCGGGAATCGTGCCGAGGCTCTGATACTCCTGCCAGTCACTCTGATCGCTGGTCTTGACAAACGTTCGGGCTTTCGTCGGCGCTTTCACTTTCAGGCTGCATTCCGGCGCAGCGATTGCGATCGGTGAAAATCCAATCGCCAGAACGGAGAGAACCAAGGCAAAAAGGGCTTTGGGAAGCCGAATCGATTTCATAAGCCGCATCTTGTCATGCGGCCTCAAGGAGATAAATACAACCCGCGTTGCAACGCTCGCTCACCCACCGGTGCCTATCTGCGCGCCGTTGGTCACCCATCTTCCGAACCTCTGGTAACAACCCTTGGTAATGGCCCAAAAAATACCTTCGATATCCTTTGTTTCTTCCCGACGCCGTGGCCGCTATTCCCCGCCGGCGCGCTGTAGCCTTGTTCCTGCCGTGCTCCAAGTTGCGACCGGCTTAATCTCTTCGGCGACTTGAATCTCGCATCGTTAACCGCGCGTCGCCCGAACGATACACTAGACTCAGGAACCTTCTCGCCGGAATCGACGCCTTGCACCCCTTTCTCGCCCATCTCAATCCCGAGCAACGCGCTGCCGTCGAGGCCCCGGAGGGTCCGCTGCTCATCCTCGCCGGGGCTGGCTCCGGCAAGACCCGCGTCATTACCCATCGCATCGCCTGGCTCATCCAGGAGAAGAACATCGCGCCCGACTCCATCCTCGCCGTCACCTTCACGAACAAGGCCTCCGGCGAAATGGCCGAGCGTGTCAACGAGTTGCTCGGCCACACCACGCTCGCCAAGCCCTTGATCTCCACTTTCCACTCCTTTTGCGTGCGCATCCTCCGCCGCGACGTCGAAGCCTTGAAAGTCGGTGACAAGGGCCTCACCCGCGCCTTCACCATCTTCGATGAGAACGATCAGTCCGGCCTCGTCAAGCAGATCATGAAGCGCATGGGCCTTGACACCAAGCAGCTCACCCCGCGCACCGTCCTGAGCCGCATTTCCTGGGCCAAAAACCACATGGTCGATCCGCAGGATTACTTCCTCGGCTCCAAAGACCCCTCCAGCGAGCGTATCGCCCACATCTTCAAGGCTTACCAGGACGAACTGCGCAAGAACAACGCCATGGACTTCGACGACTTGCTCCTCGAAGCAGTCCGTCTGCTCAAATCCTCAGCCGAGGTCCGCGAGCGCTACCAGCGTCGCTATCAATATGTATTGGTCGACGAGTACCAGGACACCAACCGCCCTCAGTACGAGCTCATGAAGCTTCTGGCCGGCGAGCACAAAAACGTCTGCGCGGTGGGCGACGAGGATCAGAGCATCTATTCCTGGCGCGGCGCCGACATCCGCAACATCCTCGAATTCGAGAAAGATTTTCCCAACGCCCGCATCGTCCGCCTCGAGCAGAACTATCGCTCCACTCAGATCATTCTTGAAGCCGCCGGCGCGGTCGTCGCCAACAATATTCGCCGCAAGGGCAAGAAGCTCTGGACCGAGCGCCAGGGCGGATCGCTCATCGGCTACTACGAAGCCCCAGACGGCGAAAACGAGGCCCTCTTCATCGCTGACAAAATTCAGGCGTTCCTGCGCCAGGCACAAGACTCGGCTGAAACTCAAAACCGCGGAGCGGCCGCGGTTGCGCACTGCGCGGTCCTTTATCGCACCAACTCGCAATCGCGTCTCGTTGAGGAAGCCCTGCGCCGCTACAACATCAGCTACACCATGGTCGGCGGCTTCAGCTTTTACGAGCGCGCCGAGATCAAGGACCTGCTCGGCTACCTGCGCCTCATCCGCAATCCTCATGACTCGATGGCCCTGCAGCGCGTCATCAACACGCCTGCCCGCGGCATCGGCAAGACTACTCTTGAAACTCTGGAGCGTTTGGCTCTCGAAACCGGCCAGTCCACCTGGGACGCGGTCGCCGCGGCCATCGCCAATCGCCTCGTCCCCTCGCGCGCGCTCGCGGCTCTCGAATCTTTTCGCCAGCTCATCCTCGACGCGCAAGCCATGATGGACCCCGACTTTGCCGGCAAACTCGCTGCGGACGTTGCCGAATCCGGTGCCGCCGCCGACACCGGCTTCGCATTCGGCGAGGCTGCGCCCGTAGAACCGGCGAAGGAGCCCACCAACACCGGCTTCGATTTCGGTGAAGCTGCTCCGCAGGAAACCGCGAACGCTCGCGCGCCCCAAGTCTCCTCTTTGAGATCCGGGAATGAAACCTCAACCGGACGGGTGCCCCCGGTCCCGAATCTGGGACCGGGGAACGAAGCTCCGGTCGACGCCGAACCACGGTCGGACGACAACTCCGGCTTCCGCCCCCCCGGCGACTCCGCCACGCTTCCCGAGCTCATCCGCTTTATCATCGATCGCACCGGCTACATCAAAGCATTGGAAACCGAAGGAACGCCCGAGGCGTTCAGCCGGATTGAGAACCTGAAGGAACTTGCCAACGCCGCGCACGACGCCGAGGAGCGTGGCGAAACCCTCGCCGACTTCCTCGACCACGCCGCACTCGCCTCTGACACCGATCAGTTCGACCCCAACTCCCGCGTCACACTCATGACTCTCCACGCCGCCAAGGGCCTTGAGTTCCCGCTCGTTTTTCTCGCTGGCCTTGAAGAGGGCCTCTTCCCGCATTCGCGCACGCTGTCCAGCCCCGAAGAACTCGAAGAAGAGCGCCGCCTCTGCTACGTCGGCATGACGCGCGCTATGAACACGCTCATCCTCACTCGCGCTCACTACCGCCGCCGTTACGGCGCAGATGTGCCCGAGGCCAGCGTCCCTTCGCGCTTCCTTGAAGAAGTTCCCCCACAGCTCATTGAGAATCTGGGTAGCCGGACCCCGGCTTGGTCGACGCCCGCCTCCAGCGCGGGCCGCCGTCATGGCAGCACCTCGGGCTCCTACGGCTCGCACTTCAACTACGAGGATGAGAGCCAGGAAATTCCTCACGCCGCCGCGCCATCACTCTCATCTCGCCAAAGATCTGCTCCAAAAGGTCAAAGCGCGGGAGCGCCGCCGCCGGAGCGCAGCATCGACAACATCGCTCGCTTCTTTGGCGGAAAACCTGGCGCACCTCGCGCCGGCTCCTTTGTCCGTCCTACCATGGACATTCCCGCCACCAACGGCGCATCCGGCCTCAGAAAAGGCCAGCGAGTAATGCACTCAAAATATGGTGAGGGCACCGTGCTCCAGCGTGAAGGCGACGGCGAAGACGCCAAGCTCACCGTTCTTTTCGTCCATCACGGCATGAAGAAGCTGATGGAAAAGTTCGCCAATCTGCGCCGGATCTGATTGGCGCGGCGGTTACCAATCGAATACAACGCGCACGGACTAACAAAGTTGGTCTTTGAGACCGGTTCTAACCCCGCGCGATGTCGATGTTCACTTCGGCAATATCGAACAGTGTGTCCAGCGTCTCCGTCGTCTCCAGGCTCTCGAGAGTTGCGTCAAAGTAGCTCTCGCGCAAGCCCCGCCGCAGTTGCTCGTGTTTCGAATTGTTGCTGGCGAACCCAGGCGTGAAGTACATCTTGAATCCTTCCATCTCTCGCCCATACGTGATCGGCGTCTTGACCATGTAACAAAGAAACGCCGCCACAAAGTGCAAAGCTTCTTGGGCTTTCGGCGTCTTCAGCTCACGCTCCAAATCTCTTTTGCCGAAAAACCCGGCTTTGATCACGATGTTCGACTTCGACCGGTTCATCCGCGCCTGCAACAGGGCCTGCACCAGGAAATCCTCGTCGGTCTCATCGAATCTGAGGTCGTGCATAACTTTGTTCTCTTTCAGGTAGTCACGAAAAAATGACATCGACTTCCCTCTCTCGCTGTTCGCAAGCTCATTCTACTCGGCGCCGCGCACCAACCCAGTGACCCAATCGGATCGTGCCCGCGCTCATTCCACGCGTGGCCCCGTCCTCCGCCGCTCCAGTAAACTGAAAGCGCAATGCAACCTGTCGGAAATCCGCGCGCTCATCGGCGGCGCTCGTCGCTTTTTGGCGAACTCATCGCCTTGTTGGTCGCCGCGTCAGCCCTCGCCGGCTGCGGCATGCCGGGTGCGCCATTGCCGCCCTCGTTAAGCCTTCCCGTTCCTGTCAACGATCTCTCTGCCGTGCGCACGGGCGGCCAGGTGGCCCTCAGTTGGACCATGCCCACAAAAACCACCGATAAAGTTTTGCTCAAGGGCAACATCGCCGTCCGCGTCTGCCGAAATGAGACAAGCGCCGCGCCCTGCTCCGTTGCCGCCACGTTGCAACTCGCTCCCGGCGTCGACGCCTCCTTCACTGACACTGTACCCGCGCCACTCGCTGCAGGTTCCCCGCGCGCACTCGCCTACTTTGTCGAACTCGTTAATCGCAAGTCGCGCTCTGCCGGACTCTCGAATCCCGCGGAAATTCTGGCCGGCGAGGCGCCCCCCGCAATCGAAAACCTCACTGCGGAGATGAGCAAAGAAGGCGTTCTGTTGCGCTGGGCGGCCGCTCCGGCCGAATCTTCGCCCGTCGCCATCCGTCTCGTGCGCAGGCTCCTTACACCACCTGTGAAAAAATCGGATCAGGGCCCGTTGCCACAACCCGCTGAGCCGCTCGAGCAAACCCTCTTGGTCGAGCCCGCCGATCACAGCGATCGCGCTCTCGACACCAGCATCCGTTTGGGAGAAACATACGAATATCGCGCCCAGCGTGTCACCCGCGCCACCATCGGCAGCTCAACACTCGAGCTGGCCGGGCCGCTTTCGCTTCCCCTGCGCATCGACGCCATCAACGTGTTTCCTCCCAGCGCGCCCCGCGGCCTCGCCGCAGTGGCCACCGCGGGTGAAAACGGCTCCGGCCCCGCCATCGACCTCAGTTGGCTGCCCGGTGCCGAGCCCAACCTCTCCGGCTACAGCGTCTATCGCCGAGATTCTGCCGCAACCGACTCAAACTGGCAGCGCATCTCTCCCGCGCAACCCGTCGTCGGGCCCGGCTATCATGATCCCAATGTGCAGCCCGGCCACACTTACGCTTACTCCGTCACTGCCATCGACCAGGACGGCCGTGAGAGCGCTCGCTCAGTCGAAGCCTCCGACACCGTCCCTGGCCCCTAGTCTTTGCATTTCGAACCTGTAGGTCTCGCATCTCGAATTCTCGCAACTCCAAGGAGTCACTCCATGAAATATTGCCGCTTCTCAATCAACAACCAAACTCACTACGGATCGGTAGAGGACCGCAGTGGCGAACTATGGATTTCAGCGTTGGCGCCCGCGCCGGCAGAGGACCTGGCCTACCGCCTGGCGCTTGAAGAAAGCGATACAGGAAACTTCGACTTCGCGCCCATGCTCTTGAGCGCCGCCAATCTGCTTCCGCCCGTCACACCATCCAAAATCGTCTGCGTCGGCCGCAATTATCGCGCCCATGTCCGCGAGATGGGCAGCGAGATCCCCACGGAACCCCTGATCTTTCTCAAGCCGCCATCGTCGCTGCTCGCACCCGGTGGCGTAATCCACATGCCTGCCGTCTCCGGGCGCGTCGACTTCGAAGGCGAGCTCGCCGTCGTCATCGGCCGCCGCGCGCGCAACCTCAAGCCCGGAGCCAACTGGCGCGACGTCGTCCGCGGTTTCACGCTCGCCAACGACGTCACCGCTCGCGACCTGCAAAGCAAAGACGATCAGTGGACGCGCGCCAAGGGTTTTGACACCTTTTGCCCCATCGGTCCCTTCATCAGCGATGAGCTCGACCTCGACGCCGGCCTCAACCTCGAGACGCGTCTCAACGGCGAAATCCGCCAGCACGCCTCCACGCTGGACTTCATCTTTTCGCTCCCCGAGCTTCTCGTCTTCATCACTTCGGTCTTCACGCTCGAGCCCGGCGACCTGTTGCTCACCGGAACACCCTCCGGCATCGCTCCGCTCTCACCCGGCGACCGCGTCGAAGTTTCGATTCCCGGCCTCGGCGTGCTCGCAAATACCGTAGAAGCCGCCTAAACGCCAGCGGCACACAGTGCACCCGACCCGCTTTCAGCGCATCTTAAAGGAGAAGCGGTACACTGGTGCCGTAGGACGCCTCGCAATCCCCGCGTTCCCCTTGAGGAGGAATCATGCCGCAGAATCTTCTGGAACAATTGCGCAAATACACCGTGGTCGTGGCCGACACCGGCGACATGGAGGCCATGGAGAAGTTCCATCCCCAGGACGCCACCACCAACCCCTCGTTAATCACCGCCGCTGCGCAGTTGCCGCAGTATCAGCCCATCGTGGACGGCGTGATTATGGACGCGCGCAAAGAGTTGGGCGAAGGCGCTACCGATCAGGCCGTCGCCAATCTCGCCTTCCAGCGCCTCGCCATTGCCTTCGGTAAAAAGATTCTCGCCATCGTCCCCGGCCGTGTCTCCACTGAAGTGGACGCGCGCCTCTCTTACGACACCGAAGCCACCATCAAGCAGGCGCGCACCATCATCGCGCAATACGACGCCGCCGGCATCGGCCGCAATCGCGTGCTCATTAAGATCGCCTCCACGTGGGAGGGCATTCGCGCCGCCGAAGTCCTCCAGAAAGACGGCATCCACTGCAACCTCACGCTGCTCTTCGGTATCCATCAGGCCATCGCCGCTGCCGATGCCGGCGTCACCCTCATCTCGCCCTTCGTCGGACGCATCCTCGACTGGTACAAGAAGGACACGGGCAAGGACTACCAGGGCGCTGACGATCCCGGCGTGCAGTCGGTCACCCACATCTACAACTACTTCAAGAAATTCGGCTACAAAACCGTCGTCATGGGCGCCAGCTTCCGCAACATCGGCGAAATCACCGAGCTCGCCGGCTGCGATCTGCTCACTATCTCGCCGCAACTGCTCGCTGAGCTCGCGGCCACTGAAGGCGATCTGCCGCGCAAGCTCGATCCCGCGAACGCGAAGACCTTGCAGATCGAAAGAATCGTCGTCGACAAGGCCACCTTTGACCGCATGCACGCGTCCGACCGCATGGCCAACGACAAGCTCAAGGAAGGCATTGAAGGCTTCTCGGCCGCTCTGGTCAAGCTCGAAACCCTCCTCGCCAAACGCCTCGCCGAACTCGAATCGCGCACGCCAGCCACGGTCTGATTGCAATTTCAGAGAAGATGGGTGCCTCATCCTTCGCCTTATTTCTGGCGAAGGGTGGGAAACCGCGAACCCAACCCGGCCCGCAACCCAGTTTCACCTACCCGCAAGAATGGCCCGTCGCGGCTGCCCCTCCTTTTACCCGGCTGTTCGCAATCGGCCCACGCCACTGCCAACAAACTTGGTTCCCCCTCTTGCCAAACGCAACTCTTCCGATAAGCTCAGTGTTACAACGATGTAAATCGGGCCGCCGCTGGCACTTTCCCCGCGCAGCACGAAGGGCAACAGCAGCGGCTACAAAGAGCGAACCCGGCTGCTCGCGCCCAGCCGCTTCGACTTACGGAGCCGATTGTTTACGGCTCCTTTTGGGAGGTGTGTATGCAGGCCCAGCCTCATCCGCTCGAACCCTTCTTCCAGCAGGTCGTACGCAATAGCTATGAAGGCAAACTAGGTCTGCACGATCCCGATCTCACCGCTTACGTCGCGCGAATCCTCTGCGAGTTCTCCCAGTCCGATAAGCTCTACAGCATCCGCGATGAAGCAGGCCGCCCGATTCAGCAGCTTGACGAAATGGAGCGCGCCGCCGACCCCGTCCTCGGCACCGCCTCGTCCTTCGATGCCGAGCGCGCGCTGCGCAAGTACATCGGCGACTATTCGCTATTCGTGGCCGGTATGTATCCTGAGGCCGCCGGTTCCAGCCGTCGCCACCGCCGCCGCAATCCCAGCCGCTATCCCAGCATTGAGGAGCTCATTCGCACCGGCAAACAGAGCTACTTCATCGTCAGCCAGTTCAATCTCTTCGAGTACGAGCAGGAAGCGCCACTCTTCGCGCGCCTTTCCTCGAGCTTTGAGCGCCTGCTCCTCGGACTCACGTTGGTGCGCGAGGATCTCGGCCCCCGCAAGCCGCTCCAGCTACCACCGCGCGTTAACTGAGAAATTTCCCTCGCCGGAGCTCGGTGCAGCCTTCCGCCCCGCTTGATCCCTGTCCTCGTCGCGTGGATACTGGAATCGCCACTGCAAAACCAAACTTCGGTTTTGCCATTGAGGACTTCGGTCCATGAGTGAATCTGTAACTCTCCGTGCCGCCGACGGCCATTCCTTCAGCGCCTACGCCGCTCGTCCCGCCGGACGGCCAATCGCCGCGCTGATCGTTGTGCAGGAGATCTTCGGCGTCAACGCTCACATCCGTTCCGTGGCCGATGGCTGGGCGCGCGATGGGTTCCTGGCCGTCGCCCCTGCGCTCTTTGATCGCATCCAGCCTGGCATCGATCTTGGCTACGATCCGGCCGGCATGCAAACCGCGATGAGCCTTTTCCCAAAATTCGATGTCGACAAAGCGATCGTCGACGTTGCCGCGGTTGTCGATTTTGCCGCTGGCGCAACAGGTAAGAAAGTCGGCGTCATCGGCTATTGCCTCGGTGGCACCGTTGCCTGGCTCTCCGCCACGCGCCTTCAGCCAGCTGCCGCCGTGGGCTACTACGGCGGCCGCATCGGTAACTACGCAGGAGAAAATCCCACGTGCCCTGTCATGCTTCATTTCGGGAGTCAGGACACGCACATTCCGGCCGCAGAGGTGGAGAAGGTCCACTCCGCGCACCCTGAAGTCGAAATCTTCTGGTACGACGCAGGCCATGCCTTCAACTGCGAGCCCCGCCCAAGCTACAACGCCGCCGCCGCGAAAGAAGCCCGCCAGCGCTCCCTCGAATTCCTCCGGAAACATCTGGCCTGACCGCCCCAAGGCCTTTCTGAGTTCAGGTTCCTGGAATGGATCAGCGCACGCCACCCGACGAGCGCACGCTGATCCCTGAAACCTGATCCCTTGCTCTTGCCTTCTGTCACTCCGACCAGACCGCCAACAGATTGCCCACTCCGTCGGAGAAATGGAACCGCCGACCGCCGGGGTATTCGAACGTCGGCACCACAATCGTCCCGCCAGCGGCCACAATCGCCTTCTCCGTCGCCTTCAAATCCGCGGAGTACAGCACAACCAGCGGCGCCGCATCGCCGCGAGTCTCTTCCGGCTTGGCTGCGCGAAACCCGCCATGAACGCCGGCGGTCGACGCCTCGAAGCTGATGTAGTCTGGCCCCCAATCCTGGAAGCTCCAGCCGAATACGGCAGCATAAAACTGCTTCGCGCGCGCCACATCTGTCGCCGCGAACTCAATGTAGGTGATCTTGTGGTGATTCTCTGCTTGACTCATAGCTCATCTCCTCTGTGTTGAACTGCGTGGGGGCGAGGGAAGGTTACCGCGAACGTGAAGCGCGGGCACACCTCCCCGGTGTGCTCCTGAACGCCTCCATCCGCAATCTCTCAAGAGCTGGAAATAGCAGGTAGAGCCCGCTAATTTGGCTCGCAATGCGGGCTGCCGAGGTACGCCTTCAATCTACCAGAAAGAATCGCGCCCCGAGCAAGAGAATTCCTCAGCTCGCCGCTGCTATTTACCCACCTGCACGGCCACCCCGCCCATAATCGTCCGTGGTGGCATATTCACGCCGCCAATCTCCTGGTATCCCGTGTTACTCGCATTCATGAGCCGCAAATACGGCCGAACCTTCCACGCATCGCGCGTCAATGTCGCGTTCCACACCGGATACACCGTTTGCTGATACCGCTCGGCAAGCTGCACCACATTCGTCAAAACGATGTCGTGTCCCATCGCCCAGGTCCACGACGCGTGAATGTTTTCGACCGGGTAATTGAACACATACTCCGACTCAAACCCGTGCAGCGCGGTCTGCGCTCCATGCAAAGCCGTCCACTCGACCCGCACCGTCTGCGACTTGTTCGGAATCCAAGTGAAACTCGCCTCGACCCCTGCAAAATGCAGCCCGTTCAAGTTGTCCGCGCACCAAATATTCTCAGGACACCCCACAGGAAGATACGGATTCGGCGTCGCGCTCTTCACATAGTCGATGGTGTCATGCTGCTGCGAATAGAATCCCGTCGCCGACAGCACAAATTTGCTCGACGGGGTCCAATCCGCACCTCCATCCCCCGTCCAGGCCGACTCCGGTTTTAAATTCGCGTTTCCCAGCGTCGACGGATCGGAGTAGTAGAGATCCGTATACGTCGGAATCCTGAATCCATACCCTCCAGTCGCCCGCAACTTCAGACTGCTCGCCAAGCGCAGGCTCCCCGCCAGTTCTGGAGAAAACACCGCCTGCGCCCCGCCTGAAAAAATCTCTTCGCGCGCTCCTACCGACAAGCTCCAGCGTTTCTTCGCAGGTCGCAGGTCCACATCCACGTACCCCGCGCCCCGATTCCGCGCATGCAGGCCCAGATTATTGCTGCGAATGCTATCGCCGTCCGCCTCCAGTCCCATCAGCAGCAGCGTTCCCGCCGGCAGATTCTCCGTCCGCCGTAGCGATCCCTGCCACGACCCATCAATATGGTTGTTCTCGTAAATCGCCGGATCGTCGTGGAACAGCACAAATTCATCCGTGTGCCGCCGGTAGGCGAACGCCGCCTGCGTCTGACTGCCCAGTTCCTGCCGCGCCGAGCCAAACCAACCCTTCGTTCTCTCCCACGAAGGGTAGTCGCCATAAAACTGGTTCGCCCCAAACGACCTGTCACTTGCAGCGAAAAGCAAATCCAAAAGGCCAAAGCGCGGAGCGCACCAGCTTTCTCCGGATGAATCCTCGTTGCGGTAATCTCGATCCGCCATGAATCCCGTCGAGATGTTGCGCTCCGCGGTCACGCGACCGCTCCATCGCCCGTGCGTGGCCCCCGCCAGCAGCGTCTCCTCATTTGACTCAAAGCTTCCTTCGCCGCCGCGTAGAAAAACCGAAGCGTGATCCGGCGCCGCAGTCAGAAAATCCACCACGCCACTCAGTGCGTCGACGCCGTGTAGGGTCGATCCTGCGCCTTCCAGCACCTGGATCGAGTCCATCGCCTCCAGCGGAACGGGCAAATCGAGATTGTGGTGTGAGGTCTGTGCGTCGTTGATGCGAAACCCATTCAGCAGCACCAGCGTCTGCTCAAAGCTACCGCCGCGCAGCGCCAGGTCCGCCTGGCCCCCGCCCGAGCCGCGCTCCTCAAGAAATACCGAGGAATCCTCGCGCAAGAAATCCTGCGGTGACTCTGCGGCCAGCGATTTTTTCTTCACCGGCAGAACCTCCACCGACCGCTGCGACTCGGCCAGCGGCACCGGCGTCGCCGTGCCCAGCACGACCATGGTTTCGGTCTTCCCCTTCACCGGTGTTGCCGGCGCAGCAGGCGCACCTTGCGCAAAAGCAGCTCGCAGCGCTCCCACAAACAACAGGAGCCACAAAACTCCGCGGGGATGGATCAATTGCTTTCGGCGCATTGAATCACTCGGTTAGAGAATCGCCGTCAAGAACCATGCCGTGCAACAACGATTTTGTATCATCGTGAATAGTTGAGGTGCTAAACTAACTCCATTCGCCATGCGTATCGACGCTTTCCTCCGCGAAAGTCCCATGTTCGCCGTCAACCGTGCGGCGCGGCGCTTTGAGTCGCTTGCCTCGCGCGTGCTCGCGGCCGACAGTCTCGGCTTCCTCGAAGCTCTTGTCCTCGCCGCTCTCTTCTTCGAGGCGCCGCGCCGGGTCAAGCCTTCGCAATTGGCCGAAACCTTCGCCACCTCGCGTGGCAATCTCAGCCACTGCATCTCATCGCTAGAGGCCAAAGGCCTTCTGCAGCGCAAAATCGATCCCCAGGATGCGCGTGCCTATCTCCTCACGCTCAAGCCGCAGGGCAAGCGATGCGCCCTGCGCGTCATTTCCGCCCTCGACCGGATGCAAAACGAATTCGAGCGCGAGATCGGCAAATCCAACCTGGCTGAAATGCTCAAATCCATCCGCAAACTTGAAGCCCGCGCCTCAATTCGGTAAGAGATCCCGAACTCTCGATCCTCGCCGAAGCCCGACTACACCGCTTCCCAAATGTATCGTCCCCGCCTGTGGGTTCACGCATTAGTTGAAGTCGAATCTCCATGGAATTCAGACATCGATGCAGATTGCCGCTCTCGTCCTCTTCGGCATCAATTTTTTTTGTCGACAAAATCCCCTCTGGTATTTGGGGAGGTTGTCGAGATTTGCAGACAATTCAGCGGTCGGACGCCATCTTGCAGTCCACCCTCAGTTGACCTGAAGGTTGGTGACATCAGCACGCAAAAACTCCTGGTGATTTCTTGACCGCACCATATGGCGACACCACATGATTCCCGCACTCTGGCGCCAATTCGAATAGGTTTCCTCGAGTTCCGACCCGTCGAGATTCATCCACGTCATGGCTTGTGGCAGGTGCGTCGAGGGATCAACCTTGAGAAAGACTCTGTCGTTGCGCTTGTCGGTAATTAAAAGTGTTGAGGGGCCAGCAAGAGTCACGGTTCGTTGTGGGTCATCATCGCTGAGCAACAGAGCCGGCAGCTCGCGAAACGGCAAGCCTGTCGCAGTTGGCGCCGGTAGTGAAGTCCGAATCGGGCGCGTCGAAGACCATGTCCACCCTGCGACGCCATTGCTGAACTCGATCGTTGTGTTGCTGCCTTGCGATTCGATGCGAACATCGGATGGCGCTGCAAAGGTTGTCGTTTCGACCGTCGTCCCACGATTGATCTCCCACGTCACTCTCTCGGTGCGCCGCCAGCCGTGGATCGCCTTCAGATTCCTCTTGCCGCCCATTGCGTTCTGAACGGCGGACAAAAGCTCAATCGCCTGCGGATCTCGTCCGTAACGCGAGAATGGTATCTGATTCGGTCCCAAAGGAGCCGACGGTTGCGGATAATTCGGGTACGTCGCCGGCGCTGATGAAGAAGCCACCACGCTGATGGGTACCGCGCCCGTTTTCGTGCCGCCCGGCCCGGATGCGGCCAGGATGTATGCCGTGTTTCCCTGTGGGCGAACGCTGGCGCTTCCTGTCGTGCCCACCGGCCCAATACCAGGGTCAATGCGGACCTGCGAAGCTCCAAAAACGATCCAATGCAGCGTTGTCGCCTGGCCAAGCTGCAAGTGAGTCGCTTCAGCCGTAAAGCTCACAATCGTCACCGCCGGCGGCGGAACGACAACAATCATGATGCTTCTGGTCTGAGGGGACGATTCTCCGCTGTTGGTGGCTGTCAGCGTGTACTGCTGCGTGGTCTCCGGACTCACTTCCCACGCACCGGCCGGCGGCACGGCTCCGATGCCGGGAAGCAGCGAGACAGTCGGATTGTCTCCCGTCACCTCCCAGTGAAGAGTGGCACTCGATCCTCGTTGAATCTTTTGCGCTGAAGCCGTAAATGAGGCAATCGCTGCAGGCGTCACTTCGGGGGTCGGTCCACCGGGCGACCCGCCTCCATTGGGCGGTTCCTGCGTTACGACTCCTGGGCCTGGCCCCTGGCCGGGTTGCTCAGGCGACGATCCAGGTGCCTCGCCCGGAACCTGAGGCTCTGCACTGTGACCAGCAGGGGGTTTCTGCATGCCGGGCGGTTCATTGTTCGATTGCGGATTGGGCGATGGGCTCTTTGCCGGCTCAAACCATCGGTGAACATGGGGCGTTCCATATTTGTAGGCTGCCGCCGCGGCAATCGCTCCAATCACGCAAAGCGCTGCGATCTCTGCCAATCGCCGGAATGGAAAAGGCGGCTTCGAAGGAGGCGGCCCCGGCGTCTCCAATGTATGAAAGCAGTAAGGGCACGCCATCCGCCCGGCCAGCATCTCCTCGCCGCCGTCGCTCAGGCAACTTGGGCAGCGATAGCCGGAAACTTGTAACCGGCCGTCCGTGCACTCGCACGCGAGTTTTCCGTTCTTGCCTTCTGTGCCGCATTTCGAGCAGCGGAGAATCTGGCAATTCTTGGGAAGGAACGGCTCATGGCAATGAATGCACAGGCGCGCCGCGTCTTGCTCTGTAAAGGACGCATTGTCCTGCGGACACGTGAGGGCGCGTACTGCCATGGTCTGCTCAGATTCCATCATCGTACTACGGCTCTGGTTGGCCATTTCAGGCCTCTTTCGCTCGCCATGCTGAAGAGTAGGTTCTATACTGAGATTCCCCCGACAAGCCCTGCAAAGAGGGGCATTACAATGGAATTCCTCAGCAAGCTGATCGAAATTCTCAAAAGGTCCTATGCGTGGGTGGTCAAGGAATCACCGCAGCAGGCCGACCCACGAATCTGTCCGCTCTGCTTCGATTCGATTACCGAGGAAACAAAGTTCATCAAGTATTGCCCGGTGTGCAGGAACTGGGAGATCGTACGGGGTAAGGCAACGCGCAGTCTGTTCGCGCGATGCAAGAAAGTCGGCTGCAAAGCGAACGGCACTCTTGCCCAGCGCCCCTTTCTGGCCCATGAAAACTGCCGGCGGCTGAACCCTCTCATCCTCAACCTCAACGATGGCGCGAAGAACCGCGTCCAGCCGCTTGGTGAGACCTTTGCCTTGCGTTGGATCGACGTAAGCGCAGCGGGCGGAAGAAGCGCCCTTCGCGACGTCAAGCATTGGACGCTGCCCATAATTCATGGCGCGGCGGAAAACGTGGTCGCCGTCAAGGCCATGTGGTTCCCTTCAGAATTGCTCCGGCTGCTTTCCAGCGGCAAGGGCAAGCGGGTGCAACTCAGGGGGCCCGCCGACGTGGGAAAAAGCGTCCTGTGTTCCATTGCGGTCAACCCCGACAGCCTTCCGGGCACCCTTCAACTTGAGAACTTCGTCTACGCTTCCCCCTACATTGCCACCGACATGAATGCGCCTGAGGAGCAGCGCCAGCCATTCCGATTTTTTGCAAATGCCCTCCAGGCAATCCAGAGTCTCAGGGACTGGCAGCCTTTGGATATGCCGGCCACCGGCCCTGCCGAAGCACTGATCCGGGCCGGCTTCTACAGCAAAATCGTCAAGCGGGAGCGCCGTGCGCTGGTGTTCTACGACCTGGCCGGCGAGTTCTTCCAGGAAGGCGCAGGCGAAATCGTCACGCAGCATGCCGCGAATTCCGACTGCATCTACATCCTGATCGATATCTCGTGCATTTCCGTCTTCGAAGAATTCATTCCAGAGTACAGGAGGAAAGAACCGAGGAAGAAAGCCGACTTCAATGCAAAGTTAAGCGCGAGTCTGCGGCAAATTGAAGGGGACGAGACTCCCAAGATCATCGTCGTCACCAAAGTTGACCTCGTCGAGATTCCGGACCTCGAAGAGGCGCCTCCCGCCGAGAAACAGGGCAACGCTGCATCAGAACAGGCAAATGCTGAACCGTCTCCTTCTGGTGCGCCGCAGGTCGCGGGCTCCCGGAATGGCCAGCATTCCTTCGACAAAAAAGCGGCCTTGAAAGATCTCTCCGAAATCAAAGAACGCGCGGAACCACAGGCGGCACAAACCGGCAAGGGCCTTCAGGAATTTGCACTCTCCAATCTTGAAAAACTGCGGAGCTTTTATGATCCGTCGGACCCCAGGCAAAGAATGATTCGCGAACGGCTGGGCGGAGATACCATCAAAGGCGCGTTCTTCGTGTGGACGACCGGGCTCGCGTCCACTCTTCAGGGCAACCCTTCGCCCGCAACACAATCGGATCCGGGCCCTCAATCAGCCGCTACTCACGACGTTGCCCCGGAGGCCGGCGCTCCACAGCCGAGCGCGAGTAATGCAATCGCTGTTGCGTTATCGCAGCCGCCCCAGCCGGCCGTTGTTGACAGCCAGCCGGCAATCAGTTGTGGAGTACTGGAACTCGTGAAATTCACACTGGAGCTCGAGTAAAGGCGCGGTTGCGCCTCTCAAACTGAGGGAGATCGAATGAAGATCCTGGCTTATGGCGGGAATGAGTACTCAACTCGCGCCATGATCGGCGAATGGCCCGGCATCTCGATCGAGCATCTTGGCGACCTCTACGGGATTCCATCGGGAAGCCCGAGCTTCGGCCTTGTCTTTCCCGGAGGCGCCCCGGCCCTCATCTATCGGGAGCGCATCAATCCACAATACCGCGGCGGCTACCCTTACACTGTCCTGCTCGATCTGGGGCCGTGGCAGGGCGCCGATACGCTCTGGACGAGAGCGGGCTGGAACGCCGCCGGCCTGCTGGAGTGCATGTTTGGCGCGCAAAGTCCCCGTCGCGCAATCTTCATGACTCCCGAGCAACTCACCACAGCAGTACTGCACTCGGTGGTTGAGGATATCCTCACCAAACGTGAACTCGATCGCTTTGCGCGTGAAACCAGCGAGCTGACGGCCTTTGAAAAGAAATGGGCGAGCTTCCTGGCCGGGTCTTTGAATTCAGCGGTTCCTGTAGTTGCCCCGCCGCGGTCGCTGGGCGTCGAGCAGCGTCCCACCATGGCCGAAATGGCAAGCCTCGCGTTCCGCCTGCCGCTCTGGCTCCGCGCCGGCCGCGGATGGATGGTGGGCGGCTCGTATACGCAGGCCGCCGGGTTCGGCGCCGGCGCATTGCTCGATGATGAGCCATTTGGAGAAAAGATCGATCCGTCTTCCGTCATCCGCGACGGCGATCAAATGCAGTCGTTGCTCGAACAGCTCAGCGAATCCCCGTCGACTGCGGAGAGAGCCCGCAAGCTGATCAATGAGCCGGCATTCAACTGGCCCGACTCGAAACAATTGTTCGAACGCGCTCGATGGTGGCGCATGGCAGCGGCCGGAGATGACTCCGCCTTCCAGGAAAAGCTTCCGGAAGAAGGCATGTTTGCGGAACAGATCTTCGCTGCCGCTCTGGAGAACGCGAGGGAAAAGGCCCGCAGCCAAATAAGGATCGGTCCCGATCAAACGCGAGCCATTCTTCAATCGCGGCGTCGCTTCGGTCCAACGCGTATTCCGCGGGCGATGGTTCCTTATCTCGATGATGCCGCACTCAACCGCCAACTCGACGTCGAGTCGGTCCCTCCGCAGGTTCCCGAGTACCTCGAACTTCCTCCCGATCTCTGCCTGGCGCGCTGCAAGCGTCAAATGATCGCAAAGAAAGGCGACTTCAATCAGGCGGACCTGGATGGTTGGAGAAAATTCCTTCGCGATACGGATGCGGGAGACGCTGAAAGCGAATTCCTCGAGGAATTCGCGCGGCGGTTGCGCTTCCTCGCGCCCTGGAAGAACAACGAGGACCGCAAGCTCAATCAGGTCCTCAAGCAGGAGGCTGCATCGCGGCTTCGCAAGGGCCCCGACAGCCTCTTCCGCACCTGGCTCTACGACAGCGCGACCTTTCTTCCCGCTGAACAAGTGAGTGCGGAGCTGGAGAATTTCAAAGGCAATCTGGATGCACCGCTGAAGGATCTCGCCGTCTTTCTCAAGGAAGAGCCGCGCCAATTGGGAACGGCGGTGCGGGCCTGGCTCAAGCAGCTTGCTTCATCGGGTCTTCGGAATCACATTGGCGTGGAGGCGAAACTCGCCATCGCCTATGAAAGCCCGCAGGGCTGGGCGGATTTCTGGGCCCTCTCACAAGCGCTCAAAGAAGGCAAACCCTTCGCCGGTAAGGAGGTCCCGAAAGAGGAGCGGACATTCCTCGCGGTGGAATGCATGCACCTGTTGCGGCTCTACACAGGCAACAAGGAATTTCGCATCGCGGTCCCGGAGTTTGTACCGATCGCCAAAGCTCTCGAATTGCCGAAGAGATTTGGGAGTGAGTTGAGTGAATTGGCCTCGGACCCCCAATTCCGCCGATACTATGAAGCTCTCCTGCCGGCCCGGAAAAGAGAGGCCATCGATGCATTGAAGCCCGAGCCGGCGCCGACTGCAAAGTCTCAGCTGCTTAGAGAGGCGGGGGAACTGCGCGACGCGATTGACGGGATTGTGAAGGAAATCGCGGATTCCGATCTGATGATTCTACCGAACTCAAAACAGGAAATCGATCCCCAACAATACGACGACCTGGCCGATCTTCTCCTGATGGATTGGGCCCGCGCCAAATCGCCTTCGCCCGATTCCCAGGAGCCGTACGCGTCGCTGCCGGTGAATCACTCGGCGGTTGCCACAGGAACCGCGGCGCTGCTCCTGGGGGCGGCTGCGTGGCTGCTACGGTTTCATCCGGCGATTCCGTTTCTCGGCGCTCTGGGTGCGGAGCAAAGTCGCCTGCCGATAGAACTGGCCGGCACAGTCCTCTCCATTTGCGGGCTTGCGCAGCTCATTCGCGGATTGTTCCCTCCCGCTTACACCCTGACTCTGTCGCAAAATACCTGGAACCGTCTGCGCAAAGTTGTTGCAAACTTTCTCGAGAACGGTGACCGCTATACCAAGCGCCGCTGCGAGGAGCTGCTGACGAGCTTCGCGCAATCGGGAGCGCGGAATTCAAGCGTCGACGGCAGCTTCGATTGGCTGCTACTCCTTTATCTCGGCTTCGAGGCAGAACCGATTGCGCAGTTGGAGGAGATCGGTTCCGGTCAACTCAAGCGCATCCGCCGCTCCATCGTGTTCGTCCTTGACAGGGCAGGGCTGATCAGGAAGAAAGGTTGGTTCAGCGGATGAACCTTCTCTTTCTCGCGTTTCCTGCTCTTGTCTTTGTTGCATTTGCCTGGCTGGCCTTCCGGAATCCCGATCGAATTCGGGTGGCTTTCGTTTGCCTGCTGGTTGCCGTGCTATCCGCGGTATCCGCCCTGCTTCTGCTGCGCATGGTCGACAATCCTGGCCGATGGATTGATCACACGCAGATCGCCTGGGTGGGTGTCGCACCGGTTGATGGCAATTCTCTTATGATGGGTTCGCCATCCGCCGGCGCCGCTCCCGCCTGGCCCGGAGATCACCTGTCTCCAACCGTGAACTTCATCGCAGCCCCGAACGGCCAGATGATGTTGCAAAGCTCCGGCGGTGGCGGATTTGTTCTCGATAGCAATGACAACGTTCTCTACGGCACAAGCCTCGATCAGGATCAGGTCGTCACCGATCAGGGTGGAGATTCCTACACGTTGTCCGTGAAGAAGCTCGGATGGCCCTTGAAGAAATGGCGCATCGATGTCCTTCGCGATCGGCAAAGCCTGCTTCAGAACGGCGAAGGCGAAGTGGTTGCGTCTGAAACCTCCGTGGTGAACCTCGCAGGAGAACTGGACCGTACCATCCGGCGGATGCGCGCGCAATCGGACCCTGAAGCCGGGCCGCTCTCGAGGTGGGCTGCGCAGATTCAATTGCTTTTGACCAGCAGCAATCACGCGTACTTCGTGATCGCCGGCCAGCCAGGCTCCAGGATCCGGCCGCAATCCTCGCAGGTCCCCGTGGGGTCGGTGATCGCCCTTCGCTGGTCCCGCTTGCGGCTCAATGTTCGGATTGAGGCAATCGATGGAACGCCACGCCTCATCTTCTTGCCGCCATTCCGCGAATCCAGCCCGCTACCGCCCGAGGACGCGCCCGCTCCAGTCCCCACCAGGCTGGAGATTGAAGCAACTCCCGCACCGGGACACAAAGCGTTCCTACTGCCGATCGGCGCCCTCACCGCGCCGCATGCTGAAGCACTTCTGGTCAATGGCCGATTCCAAAACGAGTCGAGCAACCCTGGGCCCGATGTGGCCGGGATTCCCGGCGTAACTTCGTCGTTGGATGCGGTCATCGCAAGCTACCATTTTTATCTGGACACGATTCACGATGTCCCCGCAGCTTGGTCCGTTGGCGCCGCTGGAGCCGGCTTGCCGCTGTTCTTGCCGTTGCTCGTCATCTGGCTCGGATACATGTGCTGCCTGCTCGAAATCGTTTTTCTCTACGACGACACATTCGAATCGCGCACGCTGATCGCTCTGCTCGGCATTTCGCTCGTGGCCTGGGTCGTTCTTTGCGCGCGTGTGGGCCTCGCATTTCGTTACGCCGCAAACCCCGGCACCGTCGATGCTCTCGCCGTCGGCGGCCTCACGCTCTCCCTGGGAACCATGGCATTTCTTCCCGCGTTCATCCTCGTGCTGGCGTTTCTGTGCGCCGTCACCAGGCACGAGGCTGCAGATTTGGGATGGCGTCGCTTGCTGCCGGCCGTCAACCTCTTCGTATTCCTTGCCATTCCGGCGCTTGTTTGGCACATGTGGCCCATTCTTCATTTGTCGCCAATTCCAGGCCGTGTCGACGGATTCCTTTCTTCTTTCCATACCGCGTTCAGCGCCGAAAAACCGTGCGGCCTGTTTTTGGTTCTCTGGCTTATCGGTTGCATTTGGTTGTGGCGCAAGTCCAGACGAGCTTCCCGTCAATCGCTCGAAGATCGGCTTGTGAATCTCGAAGAAGCTCTGACGGTGATGTGGGTCAAGCAGTGGCAGCGGCGCGATATCGCAAAGGTAGGCGCTGCCATTCTGGTGGTCTTTTGTCTCGCCTTCATCACGCGCCCGTTGCCGTGGCTCAACGGCCCCGCCAAAGAGGCATTCGCGCCGCTATGCCAGTTGCTGGGCCTGGCCATTCTTCTCGTG